>CAYTEJ010000015.1:4704-16849 GCA_964436835.1 uncultured Gammaproteobacteria bacterium
TCTGGTCTCTGGTCTCGGATTTAGGGCGAACTGAATGTTGCATTCGCCGACTATACCCAAATGACGTATGACTCTAATAGCCACTTCGCGCAGGCCATGGTATTCAAAATTATTTAAGGTTTGCGAGGGGGCGACAACTATGGATTCGCCGGTGTGAATGCCCATAGGGTCAAAATTTTCCATGTTGCAGACGGTTATACAATTGTCGAACTTATCGCGGACTACTTCGTATTCGATTTCTTTCCACCCTTCAAGATATTCCTCAATTAATATTTGTTTTGTTTTGGCAAGAGCGCGCTGAGTAATTTCTGTGAGCTGCTTTTTGTTTTTAGCAACGCCGGAATCCTGGCCGCCAAGTGAAAATCCGCCGCGGACCATAACGGGATACCTGATTTTGCCGGCTGCGGCGGCCGCCTCCTTTTGCGATTTGACAGCAATACTTTTTGGGCATTTTGCATCTATTTCACCCAAAGTTTTTACAAACAATTGCCTGTCTTCTGTTTTTTCAATTGCCGAAGTTGGAGTTCCAAGTACTGCTACTTTGTAGCGTTTAAGAACACCTTTTTGGACCAGTTCCAGTCCACAGTTTAAAGCGGTCTGGCCGCCGAATGAGAGGATTATCCCTTGAGGCTTTTCTTTCTTGATGACTTCTTCGATAAAATACGGCAGAAGCGGTACAAAATAGACTTTGTCTGCAAAATCCTGGGAGGTTTGGATGGTGGCAATATTGGGATTTATTAGAATGACCTCGTGGCCCTCTTCTTTTAGCGCCTTTATTGCCTGGGAGCCGGAATAGTCGAATTCGCCGGCCTGGCCAATTTGCAGTGCTCCGGAACCAAGAAGCAGGATTTTCATTTAAATTTCTCCATAAACATGTCAAACAAGAATTCGGTGTCGGTTGGGCCGGGTGTAGCTTCCGGGTGAAACTGGACGGAAAAGAATGGTAATTTTTCGTGGATTATTCCTTCGTTTGAATTGTCATTTGCATTGTAAAACCAGCGTTTAAAACCATCGGGTATTTTTTTGTCATCTACTGAAAATCCGTGGTTTTGGGTTGTTATATAGCAGCGTTTTGTGCCAACTTGAATTGTTGGCTGGTTTTGGGCGCGATGCCCGAATTTTAGTTTGTATGTATTTCCTCCCGCTGCCAGAGCTAAAAGCTGGTTGCCAAGGCATATTCCAAATGTCGGTATTTTCTTTTTCAACGATTTTTTGATAATTGCGATAGAGTCTTTAGCCATTTTAGGGTCGCCAGGGCCGTTTGAAATTACAAGGCCGTCAATTGGTAGTTTATTTGAGAAAGGGTCGTAGTTCCAGGGAAGTTCATAAACAGTCGCGCCGCGTGAGGTTAAACACCTTTTTATATTTTCTTTTGCGCCGCAGTTTAAAAGGCCGATTTTTAATTTTCCACCCTTGTGGATTTGCAAGTTTTTTGGAGATACTTCAGCAACAAGGTTTCTTTCGTTAGGATTGACAAAATCTGTGTTGCTGTCCCCTATTAATATTTTGCCCAGCATTGTCCCCTTTTCCCTTAGTTTCTGAGTTAAGGCTCGAGTGTCGATGCCGACAATTGCCGGAACGTTTTGTTCAATAAGCCATTCATTTAAAGTTTTTTCCATTTGCCAATGATTGGGATGGGTGGTTAGGTCCGAAATGATCGCACCTTCGACGTGGATTTTTGATGACTCCCAAATTTTTTTTGGCGGTACGCCCCAATTGCCAATTAAGGGATATGTGAAATTGAGTATTTGGCCTGCGTACGAAGGGTCGGTTAACGAAAGGTCATAGCCTGTCATGCCTGTTGCAAAAACAACCTCACCGGATTTTGAGATATTTGCTCCGAATGCTTGCCCCTCAAAAATTGTGTTGTCTTCTAGAATTAGTTTGGCCCTCATTTTATATTTTGTCTCCAAATTTTTTATTAGTAGTTTCGTATCCTGTTGAACTAAAGCTAAAAAATTGCAGGGCCCTCGGAAATTCCCTCTGGTCAGTTTCCGTTTCCCTACAAATTTTTAGCAAGTTCAAAGACGGAGACACCACAACTAAAAAAAATTTAGGGACGGAGATCTTTATTTTCAAAAAAAGAAGCCCGGAGGCTCCTTTGGCTTTTTCGGAATTTCTGACCATTTTATTTATTTTTATCTTTCAGGACAGGTTTTTTGGCTGAGTTTTTAGCCGGTTTTTTTGCTTTAGCGTCTGTTTTTTGGGGTTGGGCCTTTTTTGCTTCAAGTTCGATTTCTTCTTCGTCATCTTTCTTCTTTTGGATTACTGTTGCAGCCGCCACTTTGTCGTCGCCTGTGAGGCGCATGATTATAACCCCTTGGGTGTCACGGGTCAGGCGCGGCAGAGACCTTAGGGTTGTTCTCATAACTTGACCTTTTTTGGATGTCAGGATAATACCTTCGTCTTCTTTTGTTAAGATTTGTGCGTTGACAATATCGCCGGTTTTTTCGGCAAGGCTGGCAGCTTTAACGCCAACGCCGCCCCGAAGCTGGGTCGGCCAGGCAGAAACGCTTGTCTTTTTGCCGATGCCCTTTTCGGTAACGACTAACAGATCGGCCTTTACATCTTCCTCTTCGATTACATCCATGCCAATAAGTTCATCTCCGGTCTTAATTTTAATGCCACGAACGCCCATAGTATCTCGGGCCATTGGGCGAACGTCCTTTTCCGAAAATTTAATTGACATGCCCTTTTTGGAAATTAAGAATATTATGTTATCGCCGTTGGTAAGTTTTGCCCAGCGCAGAAGATCTCCTTGTGTGAGCTTGATTGCAATAATGCCGGTTTTCCTAATGCTTTCGTAGGCTGTGACGTCTGTTTTTTTAATAACCCCATTTTTGGTTGCCAGAACGACGTATTTTGCTTTTTTGCCGTTTTCTTTGGTGCCTTTTAGAATTTTTAAGACAGAGAGAACTTTTTCTTCGGCTTGAAGATCTAATAGATTTACAATGGCAACTCCCTTTGCAATTCTTGATGATTCGGGCAGTTCCCAGACCTTGAGTTGGAATACGCGGCCGCGGTCTGTGAAGAAAAGCAGGAAATCGTGAGTTTGGGCAGCTATAAGCTGGGCAACCGTGTCCTCTTCTTTGGTAGTTATGCCGGAAATTCCCTTGCCTCCCCGCCTTTGGGTCCTGAAAGACCCTATATCCTGGCGTTTGACGTAACCGCCAACTGTTATAGTGACGATAGTTGGTTCGTTTGCAATTAGATCTTCCTCAGAGAACTCACCGATTTTTTGTTTAAAAACGCGTGTGCGCCTTGGGTCGGCAAAGCGCTCTTTAAGTTTTATTAGTTCGCTCTTGGCTACTTGCAGGATTTTTTCGGGATGGGCAAGCAAATCTATAAGATAGGCGATTTCTTCACGGACCATTGCAAGTTCTTCTTCGATTTTTTGTCGCTCTAAAGCGGCAAGTCTTTTAAGCTGCATGTCCAAAATGGCCAAAGCCTGAATTTCGGTGAGCTTGAATTTAGTAATCAGGTTTTCTTTAGCATCCTGGGTGTCCTTACTTTTTTTGATGGTTTCAATAACTTCGTCGATGTTGTCGACCGCGATTTTTAGGCCTTCTAAAATGTGCTCGCGCTTTCTAGCTTCGTCGAGTTCAAACTGGCTTCTTCTGGTAATTACACTTTTTCGGTGTTTAATGAATTCGTCGAGAATCATCTTGAGGGTTAATGTTTGGGGGGTTCCGTCAACTAAAGCGACAGTATTAACCGGAAATGATTGCTGCAGCGCAGTGTGTTTGTAGAGATTGTTTAAAACCGATTTCGGTTTGGCATCGCGTTTAAGTTCCACAACGACCCTAAGCCCTTTGCGGTCAGATTCGTCTCGAAGATCCGAAATACCGTCGAGCTTTTTATCTTTGACAAGTTCGGCTATTCTGGAAACTAAAGTTGCCTTGTTAACCTGATATGGCAACTCGGTTACGACAATCTGGAAACGGCCGCCCTTTGTTTCTTCAATATCGGCTTTGGCGCGCATCATTATCTTTCCGCGACCGGTAGCATAAGCTGCCGTAATTTCCGTGATGTCGTAGATTTGGCCACCGGTTGGAAAGTCGGGACCTTTTACGTATTCCATTAAGTCTTCGACTGAGCTGTCCGGTTTTTCGATGAGGTGGATTGTAGCGTCTACTATTTCACCTAAGTTATGAGGAGGGATATTTGTTGCCATGCCAACGGCAATACCAGATGCGCCATTTATTAGAAGGTTAGGCAAAACTGAAGGCAAGAAAACCGGCTCCTTTAGGGTGCCGTCAAAATTGTCTGTGTAGTCGACTGTATTTTTATCCAAGTCGTAGAGTAGAGTTTCGGCAATTGTGGCAAGACGCGCTTCGGTGTAACGCATAGCAGCCGGAGAGTCGCCGTCTACCGACCCGAAGTTTCCTTGGCCGTCTATTAAGGGATTTCGCATTGCAAAATCCTGGGCCATCCTAACCATTGCGTCGTAAACCGACGTGTCGCCGTGAGGGTGGTATTTACCGAGAACTTCACCGACTACTTTGGCACTTTTCGTGTAGTGGGCGCTGTGGGTGACACCCATTTTTTGCATAGCGAAGATGATGCGGCGATGGACCGGCTTTAGGCCGTCGCGGACATCCGGAAGAGCCCGGGCGACAATAACAGACATTGCGTAGTCCAAATAGGACTTTTGCATTTCCGTTGTTATTTCGACTCGCTGGATTTTACCAATGTCGCCCATGTTAAGTTATTGACCAAGTGACTTTTGCAAGTTCGTTGAGATCTAATGCTGGTAACGGTTGGGCTTGTCTTTTTCTGATTTCTTTAAGAACTAGACCTTTATTTCTCTTTACTACATCAAGCATTTTCCGGTCTACTGGACGCCAAAGCCTAAATTCAACCTGGTGTCCTCCTTCCACAGTCGGTTTTGACCCCTCAGCAGCATAAGTTTCTCCTCGCGGTAAGGTTGCGAATAGAACCAGATTGCTACCGGGTATCACCTCTTGGGGGTTTCCCACTGGTGGAAAGGTAACATCAAATGTTGCGTGAAATAAATCGCTTGTACCTCTTGTCGGTACTGCGACACCGCGTATGACACCTGTGTCAAATTTTCTAGATTGAGTGACGGAGCCGTCCTTTATCCTAATTGCTTCATCAAAGTAGTGGAAACTTTCTCCACGTGCGATTGCTCTTTGAGCAGAATCTTTTCTGCTGGCGAATGTTTTTGTGGTTTCTGCGATTTCTGACATGTTAAATATCTAGTGTTGCGTTTTTCGCATGCGTTTGGATAAACCTTTTTCGGGGTGGGACTTCGTTGCCCATAAGCATAGTGAAGACGTGGTCGGCTCCGGCGGCGTCTTCGACCGTAATCTGCTTCATGATTCTGGTTGCCGGGTTCATAGTTGTTTCCCAAAGCTGTTCAGGGTTCATTTCTCCAAGACCTTTGTACCTCTGGAGGCCGATAGTTTTGCCGTCCCCTTTTTGCTTCACAATAGAGTCTTTTTCTTCGTCGTTATAAGCGTAATTAGATTCCTTGCCGATGGTGACCTTATAAAGCGGAGGCATAGCTATATATAGGTAGCCTTTTTCGATGATACTCGGTAGGTAGCGGAAGAAAAAGGTCAATAGAAGCGTCATAATATGTTCCCCGTCGACATCGGCATCAGTCATGATGACTACACGGTGATATCTGGCCTTATCAATGTTGGTTGTGTCCCCTATTCCGGTGCCCAGGGCAATAATTAAGGTTTTAATTTCTTCAAATTCAAGAATTTTGTCCAGACGTGCCCTTTCGGTATTTAGGATCTTTCCACGAAGCGGCAAGATTGCTTGGAATTTACGGTCTCTCCCCTGCTTGGCACTGCCCCCTGCCGAATCGCCCTCTACGAGGTAAAGCTCCGATTGGGCAGGGTCTTTCTCCTGGCAATCTGTAAGTTTTCCCGGAAGAGTCATACCTTCCAGGGCGCCTTTTCTGAGAACCGCCTCTTTGGCTGCCCTTGCCGCAAGTCGTGCTTTGGCTGCCAAAATAACCTTTTCCATAATTTTTCTTGCCTGGTTGGGATTTTCTTCAAGATAAGTGTCGATGCCCTCTTTAACAACTTGCATGACTATAGGCTGTATTTCCGCATTACCCAATTTTCCTTTAGTTTGGCCTTCGAACTGCATGTTTTCAGAATTCATCTTAATTGCGATGACAGCAGTTAAGCCTTCGCGCATGTCGTCGCCTGTTAAGTTGTCGTCTTTTTCCTTGAGATAGCCATTTTTACGGGCGTAATCGTTAATTGCACGAGTTAAAGCCATTCTGAAACCGGTTAAATGCGTGCCGCCTTCGTGGGTGCTAATGACGTTTGCAAAAGACTCGACCGTTTCCGTGTAGGAATCGCTGTATTGTATTGCTGCTTCGACTAAGACACCTTGTGAGGTCTTGGAAACACTAAAGGGGATATCATTTATTGGCTGTTTGCCCTTATTGAGGTGGCGGACTAACGATTGGACTCCGCCGTCAAAATAATAATGAACTTCGAGTCCCGATCTTTGGTCGTATAAGTGGAAGAAGAGGCCGGCAACAAGATAGGCCCTTTCTTTTATTTTTTTCGCTAGGGTTTTGTACTCGGTTATGATGTTCGGGAAAATGGATTTGTCCGGCAAAAAGATGGTGGTTGTGCCGGTTGCGGGAAGATTTAATAGTTCAGGTGCCTGGCTTTTTTCAGCCGGCTCAACTTTACTTGTAGGTTTACCGCGTTTGTATTCCTGGGCGTAGGTTTTGTTATCCCGCCTGACTTCTACCCTCATCCAATCTGAGAGTGCATTTACAACCGAAGCGCCGACCCCGTGCAAGCCACCGGAAATTTTATAAGCGCCTTCCCCGAATTTGCCGCCGGCGTGCAAAATGGTCATGGTAACTTCGAGGGTGGACTTTTTGGCTTTGGGGTGAATTTCAACAGGTATTCCACGGCCATCGTCGGCGACCGTTATCTTTTCGTCGGCACCGATGACAATCCAAACATTTTTGGCAAATCCTGCCAGGGCTTCGTCAACGGAGTTATCTATGATCTCCTTAACAAGCTCGTGAAGGCCGTTTATGTCCGTTGAGCCAATGTACATACCCGGACGTTTTCGTACGGGTTCCAAGCCCTCAAGGACCTGTATGTCTTTTGCGCTGTATGAATTGTCTGTCATTATTTGAAGAGCTCTCTTTTTCCAGAAGATGCCTGAACCATCAATCAATTCTAACAGAACGCTTACGTCTTGTGCAAGCTGTTTTGAGGCTAAGTTTTTGGTTGTTGTTTTACGGTTCTCAAGTAAAGGTTTGCCAAGGCAAAAGTGGGATTAACGTTTGCGGCGATCATTTTTTTGGTAAAAATGCACATATCAAGGGCTGTAAGTAGTGTGCGCGGTGGGGTTTTCGAGTTTTTGGCGTTTTTTATGATTTGCGTGTGAATTATGTGAATCTGGTTGTCCAGCCAGCTTTCGGGATTTTTGATTTTGGGCAAGCCTATTAAGAGTTCTGGAAGAGTTTGGGTAAGGAATAAATCGGTTTGCGAGGTGTCATATTCCTTTTTGGCTTCTATTAAAACAAGTCTTGAGCGGACTGTCTGTAAGAGATTTTCCTTGTTCTCGGCTTCCAATATAATAATGACATTGGCCGGAGGCTCTTCCAGTATTTTTAAGAGTGCGTTTTGGGCTTGGGTAGTTAGCTTATGCGCCTCTTTGAATATTATTATTTTTGAGGGTAAATGCACCGGTTTTTGGAAAATGTGTTTTTTGAGACTCCTAACTTCGTCTATTGAAATGCTTTGTTTTAGCGGTGACACATAGAATATGTCCGGCGATACTTTGTTTAGGTTTATGTTGTGGTTTTTGGCCAAAATCTCAGTTTGTTTTTTGACGAGATTTTCAGTACCTAGTATAAGGTAGCATTGAAATTTCTGATTTGGGGTTGGTGGCGGCATTTTTGTCATTAGGATTCTACCTCATTGCGGTAATATTTCCAATTTGGTCTTTATATTTGTTATTATCAAGGTAAGTACCATTGGTGCCGGTTTGTAACCGGTGGTTTTGTGTACCAAAATTATTATGCCAACTGCTGCCCAAGCTCCTAACACAAAGGTTGTCTATCCAAACACCGCTATTGGTTTGACTGTAGAGGATGTTTTGTACAAACGCGGTCAGATTACTGCAGAGCAACTTTCTTTTGTCAGAAACGAAGCTAAGAGGCGCCAGGAAACACCTGAGAAAATTTTGGCTCAAATGGCTTGGGTGAGTGAAGAGGATTTAATAAAAGCAAAAGCTGAGGCGATTGGAGTTGAATATTTTGAACCGGCTGAGCAACCTATTTCACCCGAAGTATTGGGTTATATCCCGGAAGATGTAGCCAAAAGGTTTACGGTTATTCCTATTGCCAAAGACCGCGACACGTTGTCGGTTGCGATGATTGACCCATTGGATTTGCAAACTTTGGAATTTTTGGAGAAAAAGTCGGGGCTTTCTATAAAACCTTATATTTCTACGCCGGCTTCAATTATAAAAGCCGTTTCCGAACAATACACGAGGGGTCTTTCGACAGAAGTTACTGAGGCGTTGAAGGAAACTTCAACAGGTGTTTCCAGAACATATATTGAACAGCCTGAGGCAACTGCGGTTTTGGGTGAGGCGCCTGTTGCCAGAATAGTTTCTACGCTTCTTGAGTATGGTATTAAAGTCAGAGCTTCGGATATCCATATTGAACCATTGGAAAATGAAACGAGGGTCAGATACCGCATTGACGGTATCTTGCATGAGAAGTTGATACTACCCAAGAGAATTCATGACGCAATAGTTTCCAGGATTAAGATTTTAGGGAATATGAAAATTGACGAAAAACGTATTCCTCAGGATGCCAGGTTTAACTTTAAGATTGGCCGTGAAGAACTGGATTTGAGAATTTCTACCCTCCCAACTGTGTATGGTGAGAAAGTAGTGATGCGACTTTTAAAAAAGTCCGGCGGAGTACCATCATTGCAGGAGCTCGGGCTTCGGGGCCGGGCGCTACAGAACATTGGGGAGACGATACTTCGGCCTCACGGTATTATTCTAATTACCGGGCCTACGGGTTCGGGTAAGACAACTACGCTTTATTCAATCCTATCGCTTCTTAATTCGACGAGAGTTAACATTATTACGCTTGAAGACCCTATTGAATATCAAATTGCGGGTGTAAATCAGGTACAGATAAATCCACAGGCGGGGCTGACTTTTGCTTCCGGGCTGAGGTCAATTTTAAGGCAGGATCCGAACATTTTGATGGTCGGTGAGATACGTGATGCCGAAACAACCGAACTTGCTGTACAGGCGTCCTTAACGGGACATTTGGTATTTTCAACTTTGCACACCAACAATGCGGCCGGAGCTCTTCCCAGACTTCTGGATATGCATGCCGAGCCATACCTTATTGCGTCGACTGTAACTGCGGTAATGGGGCAAAGGGTTGTCAGGAGGATTTGTCCGTCGTGTAAAGCTCCGAAACCTCTTACAAAAGAGGCTCAGGACCATTTACAGTCTACACTTGGAAATCTGTTCGATGTCAAAAAGAAACTTACTCCTTACTTTGGCCGTGGTTGTCCCGAATGCAACAACACGGGTTATTTGGGAAGAATCGGAATATTTGAGGTATTGGTTGTAAGCGAGAAAATATCAAGGATGATTATTGGACACGAAACTTCCCAGGCAATTGAGAGCCAGTCTATTGCCGAAGGAATGATTACTATGAAACAGGATGGATTTTTAAAGGTGGTTGAAGGAATTACGACGATTGAGGAGGTATTGAGGGTAGCAGAAGAATGAAAAAAAATTTCAAATTTCAAATTTCAAATTTCAAAGTTGTGGAGGTTAACTTCGTTAACTTTATATTTTAATGTCGATTCAGGATTATTTGGGAATTGTTGTTAAAAAAGAAGCATCGGATTTACATCTGGTAGTAGGCTCACCGCCGGTTATAAGAATCGACGGGCAGCTTTTGCCGATTGCCTCAGCCATTTTGACGTCTGATGACACCGAAGGTCTGGTTTTTGAACTGTTATCCCCTGAGCAAAAGGAGATGCTTTCAGTAAACAAGGAGATAGATTTCTCTTTTGCACTTGGAGAAGTGGCTAGGTTTAGGGTTAATGCTTATTTTCAAAAAGGTTATCTTTCGGCAGCCCTACGGCTTATCCCTTCTTATATTAAGACTATTGAGGAACTGAACTTGCCGAGGATTTGCCACAATTTTGCAAACCTCAGACAGGGCTTTATTTTGGTCACCGGCCCAACCGGCCACGGGAAATCGACGACTATTGCATCGATAATCAACGAAATTAACCAGACGCGGCCGGTTCACGTTTTAACTATTGAGGACCCAATTGAATATGTTTACCCCAAAGGAAAGGCTCTTGTTTCGCAGAGGGAAATGCATCTGGACACTCATTCTTGGGAAGTTGCCTTGAGATCCGCACTTCGTGAAGACCCCGATGTTGTTTTGGTGGGAGAGATGCGTGATTTTGAAACGATTGCCTCGGCGATAACTGTTGCGGAGACGGGACATTTAGTTTTTGCAACACTGCATACCAATTCTGCTTCCCAGTCGATTGACAGGATAATTGACGTTTTTCCGGAAACCCAGCAGGCGCAAGTTAGATTGCAGCTGGCGGCTACGATGGCCGGAATTATTTCAATGAGGTTAGTGCCAGCAATAGGCGGAGGCAGACTGCCGGTTGCCGAAATTCTCCTTTCTTCCCCTGCCGTTCAGACTGCGATAAGAGAAGGGAAAACCCACCAGATTGACAATATCATTCAAACATCCGGTTCCGCCGGAATGATTTTGATGGATGCCTCGCTTGCCTATTTGGTTAAGGCTGGTAGGCTTTCTTTGGAGATTGCTCGTGCCTATAGCTTGAGACCGGAAGAACTTGAAAGGCTTGTAGACAAATCAGGCCCCGACCAGCAGCAATAATATGCCTCTTTTTAAGTTTATCGCAAAGGATGCAACAGGGAAAAAGTTTACAGGTGAGGTTGAGGCGGTTGATGAAAACGCGCTGGTTAAGATTCTACAGCAAGAGCGTTTAACCCCAATTGAAGTAAGAAGCAAGGACAAGCAGCAAGGTATAAACCTTGCGATTTTAAAAATTGGAAAAGGGGTATCAACTTCCGAGGTAGTAAATTTTACGCGGCAGCTTTCAACCATGGTTTCGGCCGGATTACCGCTTACGGATGCATTATTGATACTTCAAAAACAAACGAAAAGTAATAATTTTTCAAGGATTTTGGGAGAAGTTGTTTCCGATGTTGAAGGCGGTTTGTCGCTTTCCCAGGCGCTTGCAAAGCACAACAACGTGTTCGGGATTGTTTACATAAAGCTTATTGAAGCCGGTGAAACCGGTGGTGTACTGGACAAGGTTTTATCAAAGCTTGCCCAGTCGCTTGAAAAGGAAAGAGAGTTTAAATCTAAAACCAGAGGTGCTTTTATTTATCCTGCTATCGTCGTAACGGTCATGGTTGTGGTTATGATTTTAATGATGATTTTTGTTATTCCCAAGCTCACTGGTTTGTACAGCCAGATAGGTACGCAGTTGCCTCTTCCGACCAGGATTTTGATTGCGGCTTCTAATTTTCTAAGAGGGTTTTGGTGGTTATTGATAATAGTTGTGGCTGCGGGGGTTTACTCGCTGAAGGTTTTTTCAAAGACGCCGGCAGGCGCAAAAATTATTTCAAAATTTGTGCTGGCGCTTCCTATTTGGGGCAAGATTAGAAAAACCTTGATTTTATCCGAATTTACCAGGACGCTTGGGCTTTTGATTGGGACCGGAATTCCGATTATTTCTGCCCTTAAAGTTGTACGGGATATTCTTTCATCCCCTGCTTATCAGGATGGTATAGATAAGGCGATTTCCAGTGTTGAACGAGGCTCACCGCTTTATAAGCCTCTAACGTCCGACCCGAATTTTCCGCCCATTATTTCGCAAATGGTGAGGGTTGGTGAGGAGACCGGCAAGATGGATGAGGTTTTGGGACGACTGTCCTTGTATTTTGAAGGAGAAAGCGAAAATTCTATTAGAAACCTAACAACGGCTCTGGAGCCGATTATTCTGGTTATTTTGGGTTTAGGAGTAGGTGTTTTGGTGCTATCGATAATATTGCCGATTTATAACTTGACAAGCCAATTTTAATTTTA
>CAYTEJ010000016.1:0-425 GCA_964436835.1 uncultured Gammaproteobacteria bacterium
GTTAATTTTATCGGGAACTTGAAAAGCGCCAAAAAGCGCGTCTTGATTTGTTAATCTTGAAAGATTTCAACATAGAAAAATTAGTTCCCGACCATGCCATTTTTGGCAAGTTGACTAAAGTCACGTTCAAAAGTATATCAAGCACTTTACCAAAGGTCAACACACAAAACTAAGCAGGTTTGATCACTTTACCGATTGTTCCAAAAATATCAGACGCCACGGCAGAATCACCAAAACTGCCAAGTTCCTCACCTGCTCGACCGTTAATGTAAGCCCCAATATGAGCAGCTTCAAACAACCCTACTCCTCTTGCCAAAAGGGCGGCCACTATTCCGGAAAGAGTATCACCAAATCCGCCTTTTGTCATAAAAGGCGTACCGGTATTATTGGTAATAGTGTTTACACCATCGGTAATTATGTCGACA
>CAYTEJ010000016.1:435-16132 GCA_964436835.1 uncultured Gammaproteobacteria bacterium
ATGTCGACATGTCCTTTTAAAAGTACAACTGCCCGGTATTTCTGCGCAGCCTCTTTGGCACCGGCAAGCCGCTCGTCGAAATTCACTGAAACTTTCTTTCCACCCAAAAGTATTGCCAGCTCACCCGCATGAGGAGTCAAAATTACATGCTTTCCGTAGACAATTTCTGGACTTACAGATATTGCGTACAAGCTGTCAGCATCCAAAACCATCGGGATTGTAAGTTTGGTAATTAACTTTTTTATTACGGAAATAGTGGAATTATGCCTACCCATTCCGCAACCAATAACCATACTGTTAACACTGCGAACATGAACCAAGTCCATAATATCCGCGAGGTGTCTACCTGCAACATAATCACCTCTTAGGGGATAAGTAATCAAATCGGGCAAAGTATGGGCAGCAACATCAGCAGCCCTCACAGGCGCTGCGACAGTCACCATGTCGGCACCTGCCCGAAGCGCCGAAACGCCAGCTAAAGTTGCTGATCCGGAGTAAAGTTTGGATCCTGAGACAACCAAAACATTACCGAAGTTTCCTTTGTGGGCCCATTCCGGGCGTGTTCCATATATATTTGATAAATCCATTTTTGGGCTCCTACATGCGCTGCCCAAAAATATCAGAGGAGCATACTGAGCGTGTCGAAGCACGACCAAATGATATAAATCGGCAGTAACGCAACGTCTAGAAATTAGAAATTGAAAATTAGAAATTCCTAGCGCGAAGCGCTAGGTGTGGTATAGCAGAAAATCCTGCTTGAAACAATACCTATTAATTTAAAACAGTCAATAAAACATAAGTTACAGCAGCAACAGCCGCCGAAGCCGGTATCGTCAAAATCCAAGCGCCTAAAATTTTGCGCGCCAGTATCCAGCGCACCCCAGTTGCCCGCTGAGCCATTCCTACCCCAAGAATCGAACCGGAAATCGCATGGGTTGTCGAAACCGGAATCCCAAAATGTGCAGATCCGAAAAGCACCAAACCGCTGGCAGTCTCCGCACTAAAACCGTGAACCGGACGCAAGTTTGCCATCTTTTTGCCCATGGTCTTTACAATCCTCCAACCCCCAAAAAGGGTTCCCAAAGCTATTGCCGAGTGCGCCATTAAAACCACCCATAACGGCACATACAACTTGTCTCCCAAATATCCTGCCGAATACAAAAGCACCGCCACAATTCCCATCGTCTTTTGAGCATCATTTGTCCCATGAGAAAGGCTGTAAAAAGCAGCGGAAACCAGCTGTAATTTTCTAAACGCAAAATTCATTTTCTTGGCATTCACTTTATAAAAGAGCCTTGTCACGATCATCATAAAAATATAGGCAATCGCCAGCCCCAATATCGGAGAAATAAACATAAAGACAACAACTTTACCAATGCCAGCTAAATTCAAAATAGAAAAACCACCTTTTACAAGACCGGCACCAATCATCCCGCCGATCAAAGCATGAGAAGAAGAAGTCGGTAGCGCTGCCCGCCAGGTATAAAGATCCCAAACAATCGCTCCTATAAGTGCTGCAAATATGACACTTTTATTAACAACATCAGGGTCAATAATTCCTTTGGCAATTGTGGCCGCAACGGCCACTCCAAATACCAAAAAAGCTATGAAATTAAAAAATGCCGCCATCATTACTGCATACTGCGGCGAAAGCACCCTTGTCGAAACAACGGTGGCAATTGCATTGGCACTATCATGAAAGCCGTTGATAAAGTCAAAGGCAAAAGCCACAATTATGATTAGAATTACTACTAGTAAAGTGTGATCCACTAGGAATGTTTTAGAACAATGTTGCGCATAATATCAACAACATCCATACATTTGTCGGTTGTCCCTTCCAAAATCTCGTAAAGCTCCTTGAACTTTAAAATCTCAATAAAATTTTTCTTCTTAAAAAGTGCCGCTGTTGACCTGTCTAAAAGATCATCCGCCTCCCTCTCCAACTTCTTCACTTTTTGATTCCTCAATTCAATTTCTTTTTGGGACAATCTCTTCATCGAACAAAATGCCTTTTCTATTTCCTGAGTAGTCGCAAGAACCAGCTTGGCAAATTCCTTAAGTGTCCCGTCTATTTTTTTAATGTCATAAATCTGCAGCCGGTTTACAAAAGTATAAATTCCATCCAGCACATCATCGTAAGTGTTTGCCAGGTTTGCTATATCTTCGTGATCTATTGGAGTAATAAATGATGAATTAAGTCTTTTGTGGATTTCTGCAACAATTTTGTCACCGGCGTGCTCCAAATCTTTAATTTTCCTGCGGTAATCACCAGTTTTGTGATCGAAATTTGTGGTTAGTTTGGAAAGAGCAACTGCAGCTTTAGAAACATTTTTACTCTCTTGCTCCAAGAGCTCAAAAAAAATCCCCTCCTGCGGAAAGAAAAACCCTTTGATACTTCTCACTAGTAAGTATTATTAAAGGAAACCCCAATAAAATCAACGAGGGAAAATACAAAAAAAGAAATTACTGATACACCTTTGACCTATGGCCAATTCTTAAAACTAAAATTTTTTTATCTCTTTGACTTATTTTATAAATGATCCGATAAACTCCTACTCTACAACTAAACTTTCCAAGCAGCTCTCGGCCAAGCGGCTTCCCTAGCGTAGGATCATCCTTCAGCTCTTCGATCATTAAAGAAACGGCTTGTTTGTGTAACTTAGAGACATTTTTAAGTTCACGTTTGGCGCTAGCAGTTAGCTTAATACTAAACATCTATTCCAAGTTCTCGTTTCACTTCTTCCCAATCGTAGATTCGACCTTTTTTTACATCTTCTTCTGCCTCTTTTATTTCTTTCATTGCCACCTTATCCGCCAAAATTTCCTCTGTTTCCTTCCATGATTCATATTCATTAGCCGACATCAAAACAGCCGCCGGTTTTCCATTCACGGTAATCACATACTCATCAAGCTGCTTTTGAGCTTTATCTACTAAACTTGCTAAATTTTGTCTCACTTCGGAAATTGGTAATGTCTTAGTCATAACCAAATGTTACAAGATTTTGTACAAAATTTCAAGAAGCAAATTAGGAGTGATTCCCTACCTGTATCACTTGTTCTATTAATCTATTCGAATAACCGTATTCGTTATCATACCAGGCAAAAACCTTAACCATATCCCCATCCACAACTTGCGTCAGGGAAAGATCGACAATTGAAGATTCACTTCTCCCTTTAATATCTGTCGACACCAATGCTTCACTGGAAACCGCCAAAATTCCGGGCATTTTTTTAGAAGCCTCTGTTAGTGCCGCATTCACTTCCTCAACTGTCGTCGGTTTTTCAAGCAAAAAGGTAAAGTCGGAAATCGACCCGACCGGCACGGGCACCCTGAGCGACATCCCGTCAAACTTTCCTTTTAGCTCCGGTACAGCCTCCGTCGTTGCAATAGCTGCACCTGTTGTCGTCGGTATTATATTAATGTAGGCAGCGCGTGCCCTTCTCAGATCATTGGCTTTCCCACCAGGTGGCGGCCCGTCTACCAAATTTTGTTCTGCGGTAACAGCGTGGATCGTTGTCATCATCGCCTTCTTTATCCCGAAAACTTCGTTCATCACTTTGGCAACCGGAGCAATGGAATTTGTTGTGCAGGAAGCGTTATTTAAAACGGTCTCCCCCGCATATTTTTCCTCATTAACTCCTAAAAGAAATGTTGGCGTCTCTTTTCCGGGCGCCGAAATAACCACTTTCTTTGCACCCGCAGTAATATGTTTTGCAGCATCTTCCTGTTTGGTAAACCTGCCCGTCGACTCAATAACAACGTCTATCCCCAAACTTTTCCATGGAAGTTTTTCCGGGTCTTTTGTTGCATAAGTCGCCAAGGCCACACCGTCTACCGATATGTTTCCCACAGCTTCGCCATCCTTTGCGCTCTTTATGTCCTCAATTAACTTCTTGGCAACTACTTCCCTCTCCCAAACACCATAAACAGAATCGTACTTTAATAGGTGTCCTAAAACATCGGCATCCGTAAGGTCGTTTATGGCAACAATCTGCATTCCGCCAGGCCCTGAGCTTGCTTGCCCTGAGGCTCCCGAATGGGTCGAAGGGTCACCCTGGTGCTTGTCGAACCAAACCTTAAATGCCTGCCTACCAATTCTCCCGAAACCGTTAATTGCGACCTTTATCATAACTTAATTGTCTATTGTTAATAGCTTATCGTCAACGTACAAAATATTCACTTATTTCTTAATCTTGCGCAGAATTTTTATTAAAAGCAGCGCAATAATTAAAAATAATGACAGTAATGCCAGCGTTGAAGAAATAAAAAATAGAATAGGATTGCCATTACTTTTTTGATATCCAAGATCAATAAAACCAGAAAGCGAAATAACTAAATACAAAATGGAGATTATGAAGACAATTACAGAAAATAATAAGACGGAATTTAGTGTTAGCTTCATGACTCCAGCTTAACAAAAAATATCCCAGTCGACAATTTTTTTCGTTTTAAAACCCCTATTTTGCCTTTTTGCGTTAAACAAAACATATTTTACTTTATCCCCTACACCTGTTAAAAATAATATAGGGACAAAAATGGCAAAAGCAAATACAAAACACAAATCAAAACAGCCAAAAAAGACAGCTCACAAAACCTTTCATAAACACACTGAGGAACCAATTATCCCAACCCAACAATCAGCTGCTCAAACAGTGCAACCAACCAACGAAACGGTAATTCCGCCAGTCGTCCAGCCTGAACCGGAACCGGAAGCAGCCCCAACCAACCCTCAGCCCCAACCAATAGAAGAAAACGTCGTTCCCGCTTCAACAACTACTCCTCCACCGTCAGCAGACACAACACCTACTGCTGCTAGTAACGCTCCGACAACCGTCGATGCCAATATCACACCTGTTAACACAAATAGCACATTGCCGGTAATGACACCGGAGGAAGAAAAAAGGGCAGAACCGCAATCAACATCACCAATAAATGATCAAGGAGAGAATAAATCAAAAAAACCAATTTTAATTATTGCGGTTGTTATTATCTTAATCGCCTTAGCCTCCGGTTATTTTCTTTATTCAAAAAAGACAAAATCCGCAAGCCAAAATATGCAATCCCTAACCGTCACCCCAACCCAGTCATCCCCTGAACCTTCACCGCAAACATTAAATAAAGCCGACTGGACTCTTGAGCTTTTAAACGGCTCAACCAAAAAAGGAGCAGCCGCAGCCCTTGCTGAAAAACTTACTGCCAAAGGCTACCAAGTTATAAAGACAGGAAATGCCGAAGAAGATGTTGCAACATCCGAGGTTTTCTTTGCAGATCAAACCAAAAACCAGGCAGATTTATTTTTAGAAGATATAAAAGATGACCTTCCAAACCCAACTAATACCGGCACTCTTAATGATTCTACTGCCTCCGCCCGCATCATAATCGGAGAACAATAAATTAAACAACCCACTTTCGTCTTGATAAGAACTTTCTCATCTCCTCTACCCAGATAATCAAAGTGGAAACCAGAATCGCCAATATCCAATGATCAAAACTAAGCGGCACAGTATGCAAAAATTTATTACCGAATTTTGTCTGGATAACCAGTACCTCCAAAACAATAACAATAGAAAAAGAAAACACCAAAAAAACATTATCAAGCCTTCTGGAAAACACCGAAAGGTAACGGGACCTTACGTTTAAAACGTTAAACCACTGGGTTGCCGAAAGTATAAGAAGCGCCATCGTCCGCGCATAAACAAGCGAATTGTTATTTAAAAACCACCAAAAAAGCGGCATTGTTACAATTACCATGGCACCACCCATTAATAAGCTGCGCCGAATCATTAAACTATCAACAAGGTTGTCGCTCCCTACATCTGTTTTTGAAACCAACTTATGCCGCGGCATATCCTGTGCCAGGGCAACAACCATAAACCCGTCCGTCACAAAATTAAGCCAGATTATCTGGACGGCCAAAAGTGGCAAGGGCAAACCGATAACAACGGCGCCGACTATCGCAAGGACTTCCCCTAAACTTGTCGAAAACAGGTACAAAATTACCTTTTTCAAAGAAAGATAGATGGATCTGCCTTCGGCAATTGCTGCAACAATTGTCTGGAAATTATCACTTACCAAAACAATGTCCGAAGCATCTTTGGCAACCTGCGTTCCGGAACCAAGACCAATACCGAGATTGGCAGCCTGAAGCGCCGGAGCGTCGTTTACCCCGTCGCCCGTCATTGCCACAATATGCCCCGCCTTTTTAAAGGCATTCACTATCTTAAGTTTATGCTGGGGGGTAATTCTTGCAAAAACCGACGTCGTTTCAATCTTTTCCAAAAGCTCCGCCTCCTGTAACCTTTCAACCTCCTCGCCGGTTAACACCGTGTGGCTCTCATCAAAAATCCCAACCCGTGTTGCAATAGCCTTGGCTGTCTCTGCATAGTCTCCTGTCATCATTACTACCCGAAAACCTGCTTCTCTGGCCTCAAGGACAGATTCCCTGACTTTGCCTCTTATTTCCTCCTCAATTGCCAAAAGAAGCCAGCCATAAAACTTGTGGCCATGCGGCCCGAAAACCGCCACGCCGACAACCCTCAACCCTTCACTGGCAAGCTCATGGTAATCTTTGGTCAAATCGTGGTCTATTTTAAGATCGCGGCTTAAAAATTCCGGCGCACCTACAAATGTGTGCCACTTTTCCTTATCTTTGGAAAAGGAAGCCTCAATGTAGCGCTTTTTCGCATCAAACGGGTTTGCAAAAGCAGTCTTATATTCACCCTCCAGCTTTTCTTTGGAAAGACCTGCCTTTTGGCACAAAGCGGCAATAGCCGCCTCGGTCGAATCTCCCGTCGGTTTCCAACCACCGTGTTCCTCCAAAATAACTTCTGCCTTGAGGGAAAGATAAACCAGCGACAAAATCTTCCTTAGCCTGTCTTCTTTTATCCCTTTGTCGCCAAAAACAATTCTTCCTTCAGGATCGTAACCGTTACCTGTAACCTGGAGAAAATCACCCATAAAGTTTATCCTCCTGATAACCATTTTCCCGGTCGTTATAGTTCCCGTTTTATCAACAAGTAAAGTATCGGCATTGCCCATCGCCTCAACAGCCGCCATCTGCCTTACAATCGCCTTGGCCCTGGCCATTCTCCAAACACCGCCCGCCAGAACTATGGTGACGGCAACAGGCAACCCTTCCGGAACAATAGAAACGGAAAGCCCGATAACCGCCCCCACAATCTCGACCAATTCAATTCCCCTTGCCAAACCAACAAGAAGCGTAAATACGGCAATTACCAGAGTTGCAAGGGCAATAAAATGGGTTAACTTAAGTACCTTAGCAGCCAAGGGCAGTGGCACATCGGAAGTCGCCAAAAGTTCCTTGGAGATTTGTCCTAAAGCAGAACCGTAACCTGTTTCCACCACTACTGCTTCGGCAAAACCACTGGCAATACTAGTACCCGAAAAGACCATGTTTTTCTGGTCCCCCAAAACCAAATTGTCCTTTGAAATTACACCCAAAATTTTAGATACAGAATAGGCTTCACCCGTCAAAACAGATTCATTAACGTTAAGGCCCTCAACAACAACCAATCTTGCATCCGCAATAACCTTGTCCCCTTCATGCAAAATTAAAATATCCCCGGGGACTACTTCTTCTGCTGAAATTATAACTTCCTGACCGCCTCTTCTAACCAACGCCTTATGTCTGACCAAATTCCGAAGTCTTTCCAGAGAATTTTTTGCTTTCCCTTCCTGGTAAGTACCAATTACGGCGTTGGAAACTATAACGACAATAATCACAACAGCATCGGTACTTTGGCCCATCAAAAGCACCAAAAGGGCAGCAAAAATCAAAATATATATGAGTGGACTTTTAAACTGTCTTAAAAAAACATCAAAAAGGGTCTGCTTCTTTGCCTTGGCCAAAACGTTTGGCCCAAAAGACTTATATCGGGATGTGGCTTCTTCGCCGCTCAACCCTTCTTCAACTTTTACATTCTGTTCTGCCTGTACCTCCTGGGCAGTCTTCTGGTACCAATTCATTGGATCACAATTGACAATTAACCATTAACATTTGACTACTTTAAAGGTTTATTAGTCAATGACTTTCTAAAAGCTGTAAGTTGATTGGCCAATAATTCAGCCTTCAATAAATAACCTTCATGCAATTTTCTATTGATGAACCCGTCTTGAAGAGCCAAATCAAGACAAGCTACAACTTCATTCAAAGATGTGTGTGAATGATTTAAAAATAGCGCAAAATCTTTATCTGTCCCACGGTCAGCACCCTCTGCAATATTCAAAACAATCGATGTTACTGCCCTTAAAATCTGGTCTCTGAGCACGAATTCTCTTTTTGGAAAATGTTCTTCGACTAAAATTATTACTTCTCGCCTAAAAGCAGTAGCGTCTTGATAGACTTTGAAACCTCTAAACCTGAACTTTCTCAGCATATGTCAATTGTCACATGTCACATGTTAAATGTCGCACTTTAACCTAGTGCCTCCAACGCGGGTAACTTTTTACCGGAGAGAAACTCAAGCATCGCACCGCCGCCGGCAGAAACAAAAGAAAACTTTGAAAGCAACCCTTTTGAACTTAAAAACTGTGTTGAATCGCCACCGCCAACAACCGAATAAACTCCAGGCTGGGTAATTGCTTTGGCCACCGCCAGGGTTCCATCGACGTGACCCTCTTCAAAAAGCCCCATCGGGCCATTCCAGACCACAGTTTTTGCACCCTTTATTACCTCTGCAAACTGGCTCTGCGACTCACCGGATATGTCTTTTTGGTTCTCCAGAAGCGTCGCTACTAATACATTTTCTGCAAATTTCTGTCCGGTTTTGTTAATCTCAATTGGCAGTTCCCCTCCAACTAAAACCTTTTGGGCAATTTTAGAAAGGTTTGAAATTACCGGTATTTTTGTTTCTATCTTTGCCCCACCAACAATGGCAACAAGCGGCCGGTCAGGATTTTCTAAAATTCTAGTCAGCTCATCTACCTCTTTTTGTAAATGCAGACCCGCGGCGTGCGGCAAAATCGAAGGCAAAGCCACTATCGATGCATGGTTCCTGTGGGAATTGCCAAATGCATCGTTAACATAAACATCCCCAAGCTTCGTCAAATCCTTCGCAAATTCAAAATCGTTCTCTACTTCGCCCGTCCAGAAACGCAAATTCTCAAAGAGCATCACTTGGCCAAATTCCATAGATTCAAAACTTTCCAAAAATTCAACATTTCTATTGAGAATTTTCTTTATTAGTTCAAGAAGGTTCCTAGTTGAAAGCTTGGGGTCTGGACCTTTGGGTCTGCCAATATGTCCTGCTATAACAACCTGTTTTGCGCCCCGCCCCAAGAGATACTCTATAGTTGGCTTTATATTCGTAAGCCTTGTTGATACTTCCGGGTTTGCATTAGTCGTTAGTCCTTCGACATTAGTCGACCCAAGTGGCACATCTAAATCTGCCCTCAGAAAAACTCTCTTTGCCGAAACATCAAGCCCGACTAACTTATTCACTAACTCTCATTATCTAAAATTCCGGCCCGCCCGTCCATAGCCTATGCGAAGGAGGGCAACTCCCACAACGTCCGCGCTTCTCCAACCAAATATAATGAACCTGTTATAAGAACCATACTTTTCTCTTTTTGCTTATTGCTTATCTCTTTCATCGCCTCAAACACTGCTTCTTGTGAGTTATTAATTACCCTAACATCTATCATCTTAAATCTAAGATCTATGTATTCCGCTATTTCATCGGCATCTACTGAAGACCCGAAACCCGTATCCGTTGCCGCCATATACTGTGTTGCAATTACAGATTTCACCGGCAAATTTTTTACTAATAGGTTGATCATTTTTTGCCAATTTTTCCCATTCTTAGAAGCAATGACTAAGACAAATTTGGCCTTTGGCCTTTTGCCTTTTGCCTTCCGGATAAATTCAAGCAGTACTCGAATTTTATCCGGATTATGTGCTCCGTCTAAAATAACGCCTTGTTGAATCTCTTCAAAACGACCTGCAAATTGCGTTGAAAACGCATTTTTAATCACATCGGCTGAAAGTGGAATTTTAAGCTCCAAAACAGCTGAAATTGCCAACAAAGCGCATTCAGAGTTGACATAATATGGGATGTGACTAACTATATCATTAGATTTAGTAATATATCGTAATACATCAGTATTCTGCAGATTTTCAATGCCTTGGGTATAAATATTAATCAATTGAGCGCCTTTGTTTTTTGCCGCTTTTTCTATAACTTTTAGTGCCATCCCCCTCGCTCCTGTCACCACCGGTATCCCTACTGGTCTCTGACCCCTGGCCCCTGGCTTCTGCTTTATAATCCCCGCCTTCTCTCGGGCAATCTTTTCTACGGTGTCTCCTAAAATTTCTGTATGGTCTTTACCAATGTTTGTAATCACACAAACTTCGGGTGACAAAACATTGGTCGCATCAAGTCTTCCGCCAAGTCCTACTTCAACAACTGCATAGTCTACTTTTTCTTTTGCAAAGTATAAAAAAGAAACGGCAACCAAAATCTCAAAATAACTGGGGGTTAAATGAGGCTGCTTGCTTATAATATCGTCTACAACGGGTTTTATTTCGTTAACTAGACGAACAAGCCGTTTAACAGAAATGTTTTTTCCGTTAATCTGCATCCGCTCGCCAATATAATTAAGGTGCGGTGAAACATGAAGACCAATTTTTAAGTTTCCAGTTTCCAGTTTCCAGTTTCCAGTATTTTTATTCTCCCTAGTCTCTGGTTTACCCTGAGACTTGTCGAAGGGTCTCTGACTACGGGCAACTAATAGTCTTGAAACATAAAATGCCGTTGACCCCTTTCCGCTGGTACCGGCAATATGTATCGATCTAAATTTTTTCTGGGGGTTCCCTAAATTCTTTAAAAGATTTTCTATCCGTGCCAACCCTAACTCGCTTTTTCCGTACACCAACGGAATAAAGCTTTCCAGCCAATCTCGCACCTCAACATAATTTTTTAACATGTGTGGAATTTAACACCAATTTCCAGCTAAATCAAACAAAACCTAAACTCTTGCCCTTTTCTGATCCCGCATTATTTCCAGAAGTGTCCTGGCATTAAGAGGATATCTCCCACGGATTCCAAGTTTTTTTGAAGCTCTCTTTAGATACGTTTGTACCGAACCGCAGCTTGTATCCATTTCAATAGCAATTTGCTCTTCTGTTCGACCAGTACAGCTCCATAGCGAAGCTATTGACTCATTAATACTCAAGTTAGCTCTCATATCATCAAATGCCTCAAAATTGTCTAGCCTTTCACTAATTACCCTATGTATTCCTTTAATAAGACCAAGCGTTTGACTCTTACCTTTTTCAAAGTTTATTTCGGGTATTCTTCTGTCCCTTTTTTCCATTTTTTTCTGCCCTGCCCTTTTTAAATGATTGCCAACACTACCAGGATCTAAATCTAATATTTTCGCAATCTCAACTCTTTTAAAGCCTAGCTGCTTCAAAGAATCAACCATAGCTTCATTTTTACTTAACCCATCTTCGGCTACAAACGGCAATCTCTCAACCCTTCTCAAAGTTTCCTCCAAACCAAAATCGCTAATCATCTTTATTGTAAACTGTTCACGAAATGCTGCGGAATTTATACCAAGAAACCTGGATATTTCAGGGTTTGTCATTCCGTTTGCAAGACACTGCACAAAAGCCATCTCTTGTTTTGTAAGAGTTGCAAATTCAGTTTCTGGACTATATGTGGGTAATTGCTCAATTGCCATGAACGTAAATTGTACCAAGAATCAGGCTTATAGTAAAGAAGCTGTATGCATGACTTCAACTTCAATTGAATACAGCCTGCGCTTCTGCTAAATTTAAGGTTGATGCCCCGCTGGAAAACAAACCTTAAATATTAACACTGCCTTTATGGATAAAAACAAATCTGATATTAACGAAACTTCGGATCTAACGAATTCCGGCGGGGTGCCCCAAGACTACTTTACTTACCACTTTTCCTACGCCCTACCCAACTACATCAAAACCAGACCTGACCACTTAATGTCTATCGCCGAATTTTTCAATATAGTAAATCTTACAAAAAACCTCTTTGCCCCTTACAAACGTATCGTATCAACCACCAAAACCACTCTTACTGACAAAATATCCTTTAATTTAATCTCAATTACAATTGGTGCAATTGTCCGCCTGATACTAATTACAACAGGCATTCTTGCTCTGGTGGTATTTTTGGTCCTCGATTATGTTTCGGTAATTTTCTACGCAATTCCCATCTTTTCCTATCCGGGCTTTCTCCAAAAAAAGCAGAACACCTTTTTCGAGGAAGAACTTCAAGACACTCAAAAATTTTTAAGTAAAATCATAAACAACCCCTATTTCCCAACCATTTGCCTCTTTTTCGAACCAGACTTTCAAAAAATATTTGAAAACATGCCCTCGCCAAAAAGCCTGGGGATAACCAAAAGGCAAAATCTTGCCCAGATTCTGGAACTGCTTGCAGAAAAACTTCCTGCCCTAAAAAGCTATCTGGAAAAAGAAAGTGTCGACGCCAAATCGTTTACTACTTTTCTAGAGTATGTCAAAAACTACCTGGAGAATCCTCAAAAAGCCAGAATCACCCCCATTGGCCAAATGCTTTCATTCGGCTATACTAATACGCTTGACGAATTTGGCGAAGAACTAACCATCAAAGTCCTCCCACACCACCTTGTAAGCACCGCACTTCTTGAAAAAATTAGCGACATTCTGTCGCGCCCGCAGTCAAACAACGTGCTTTTGGTTGGCGAAGCGGGCGTTGGCAGACACAGTACAATGGAAGGCCTGGCCTCCGCAATTTCCAAATACGAGCTCCCCAAGCTTCGCGACAAGCGCCTGATTCTTCTGGATACAACCGCCCTCCTTGGCTCAAGCACTAACGTAGTCGAAATCAAAGCTAACTTTGAAAACCTGCTCCTGGAAGCCAAGCATGCAGGCAACATTATTCTGGCAATCGATCAAATCGACAAAATAAGCTCAAGCCAGGAAGGTCACATCGATTTGAGCGAAGTCATAACCGGTGTTTTAAACGACAACTCAATGCCCATAATCGGAATTACCTCAACCGATGATTACAGTAAATACATAAGACCCAATTCTGAAATGAATTCCCTTTTTGAAAAATTGGATATCGTTGAACCAGAAAATATTGAGATACTTTCAATTTTAGTCGGCAAATCACTCGACTCTTACAGACGCGAAAAAATAATGCCTACTCTTGCGGCTCTTCTGGAAATAGTCGAAAAATCCAATCAACTCCCCGACGAACGCCATCAGCCGGAAAAATCAATTATTATCTTAGGGGACGCCCTTACTCTCGCCAAAAAGGGTTGTAAAGACAAAGTCGATACCCAGATTGTAGACGATACTCTGGCCGATATTTCCAAAATACCTACCGGCAAAATTAAAGAAAGCGAAAAGGAAAAATTAAAAGACCTTGAGGCTTACCTTCACCAAAGGATAATCGGCCAAAACGAAGCAATCATTGAAATTGCCAAGGCCATGAGAAGATCCCGCTCCGGGATTGAAAAAGACCGAAAAACAATGGGTTCCTTCCTTTTCTTAGGACCAACCGGTGTCGGCAAAACCGAAACCGCCAAAGCCTTGTCCAGTGCATACTTTGGCCAGGAAAGCAAAATGGTGAGGCTGGATATGACCGAGTTTCAGGGTGAGGACGCACTGGAACGCTTAATTGGTAACCCAAAAACCCAAACCCCGGGCCAGCTGGCAAGCTTAATCCGCCAAAATCCATACGGACTGTTGCTACTGGACGAATTTGAAAAATCGGGTAATGATGTCCAAAACTTGTTTTTGCAGATTGTCGACGAAGGTCATTTAACCGACGCCTTCGGTAAAAAAGTTGTTTTTACAAACATTATCATCATAGCCACATCCAACGCTGGTGCTGAATATATAAGGGAAGAAGTTGAAAGAGAAGCCGAAAGTTCGTCGCTTATAGTTAAAACCCAAAACAATTCAACATCTTCTCAAAACCATGAACCGCTAACCACAAAACTCATTGAATATGTGCTTTCCAAAAATCTCTTTAGCCCGGAACTTTTAAACCGCTTCGATGCCGTTGTCGTTTATAAACCATTAACCCCCCAAGAAGTAACAGCTGTGGCCAAATTAATGCTAACAACTCTTGCCCAAAGCCTAAAAGAAACCAAAAACATTAATCTGGAAATAACTGATACTCTGGCAGCAGCCGTCGCCCAAAAAGGGTATGACCCCGCCTTTGGCGCCAGGCCAATTAAAAGACTTATTGCAGACAAAATCGAAGACGGCATAGCCAAAATGGTCTTATCCGAACAGCTAAAAAACGGTGACACAATTCCCTCCCAAGACATTCTGAAATTCTTAAGTTAAAGCAGAATCTTGCCCAATATATCTATTTTAGATACACTTCACATGTATGGCTCTACAAGAACTATCACTTGTCGGTCTTTCCGGCATTTTCGCAATTGCTGCCCCACCTTTTCTCCACTTCCGTGAGAGAATGTCCAAAAATACCGACCCAAAAACTTATTCAAAAAAACAAGTAATCAGGTTTACCGCAATCAATATCTTCCTCAATTCGTTTGCCTTCTTTGGCTTCATGCTTATTTTCTTGTCAATCATCACCAAACCCGATGTTGTCTTCACTATCCCTCTTTATCTAACCTCCGCCTTCTTTCTATTGGCAGCCGGTATAACCTTTTACGGCTGCGGCATCTACATGACATCAGTTATTATCGACACCTTAACCCCTAAAAGCGCAAGAAACACACCAGAGCTTAGAAAACAGCTTTTGGCAACAAACATGTTCCATGGCCCAATAAGCCATATAATTATATTCTCGGGATTTATTGTTTCCGGAGCCTTGCTCGCAATACTGGATCTCTCAACCGGTCCCACATTGGAAACCCTCCCCCGTTATATTTTGGTCAGCGGAGCAATCCTTGGACTCACCATGGGTTATGCCCAAATAACCAACGGCACTGCACCATACCAAACAATTACAGGCATTGTCTGTATAGTCGCTTTATTTGTAGTGGACAAATTTGAAAACTGGAAATTTACCTCAAGCCCCATCGGCATATACATGATAGGTTTCTTTGTAACTTTCATCCTTTTGAACCTCTATTATTTTAACTTTCGCTGGAAATGGAAAAATCTCTGGAGCCGCGCCGGTTACAGGGAATATAACTGAAGCTAAAACACCCGGCAACCCTAAAACACAACTACCTGCGTTCCCATATCAGCCCAGTTAAAAAGCCATTGCGATGCGGCAACCGGGACATTTACACAACCATGGGTAACCTTCAATCCAAATTTGTTATGCCAATATGCACCATGGATTGCATAAGCCTGGTAAAAATACATTACATTGGGAACATTTTTGAGAAAGTAAGGTTCATAGGGAGGATAGTTGCCTTTCATATCCTGCACGGGATATTTGCGCTGTATAGCAAAAGTACCCTTTACTGTTGGCGTGTAATACATTCCGGTAGAAGCTTTTGTTGAAAAAACAACCATCCCATGCTCCCATGCATAAACCATTTGTTTCCCTATATCAACAGTAATTAATTTTTTATCGGTAATAATATCTTGCGCACGAACCGGAGAATACGAAAGGAAAAACAACAAACAGAAGAAAATGGTAGCAAAAAACTTCTTCACTACTTCAAGGGTAGCATAAAAACCTTATCAGCAATAGAAATACATTAGAATTTTAGGTA
>CAYTEJ010000017.1:0-2158 GCA_964436835.1 uncultured Gammaproteobacteria bacterium
TGCAAGGGACGAAGCTTTCAAGATTAAAAAGGCAGCTGAAGAAGAAGCCAGAAAAATACGCCAGGAATCCCTTGAAATCGAAAAAAGAATAGCTCAAAAAGAAGAATCGCTTGATTCCAAAATTTTTCAAGTGTCCAAACTGGAAGAGCAAATTGATTCAGCGCGAAAAGCGCTTGCCAAAAAAGAGCAAGAGATTGCCAAGATTAGAAATGATCTAGTAGAAAAGCTTGCCAAAGCCTCTTCTTTGACTTCACAGGAAGCAAAAAAGCTTCTGCTCGAAAATCTCGAGGAGGAATTAAAAAGTGAAATTTCCAAAAGAATCAAGGAATCGGAAGAAAAGATCAAGGCGGAGGCTGCTGCCAAAAGTAAAGAAATCATTGTTAACGCTATGGTTTCCGGTGCAACGGATTGGGTTGCAGAATACACTGTCTCAACCGTCAAATTGGAGTCGGATGATTTAAAGGGAAGGATAATCGGCAAAGAAGGCCGAAACATCCGCGCTTTTGAACTGGCAACTGGCGTAGATGTTGAGCTTGACAGCGATATAGCAGGCGAAGTCAGGCTTTCATCATTTGACCCGGTTAGAAGAGAAGTGGCAAGAAGAGCACTTGAAGATCTGGTCAAAGACGCACGCATTCAACCAACGAGAATCGAACAACTCGTTGAAAAAGCCAAACAAGATGTGGCAAGCGATATGTCTGAAGCAGGTAAAAAAGCGGCAAACGAACTGGGTCTTTACAATCTCCCTCAAGAAGCACTGGATACACTGGGTCGTTTAAAATTCCGATACTCATATGGTCAAAACCAGCTTATTGCAAGCCTCGAGACCGGGAAAATCTCCAAGAAAATTGCCCAGGAGATTGGGGCAAACGAAATTACCTGTGCGACCGGCGGCTTATTCCATGACATTGGTAAAACCGAAATGGACAAAGAGGGGACACATGTCCAGCTTGGAGTCCAACTTGCCAAAAAATGGGGATTCCCGCAGCAAGTAGTTGATTGTATCGCTCAGCATCACGAAGACGAACCGTTTAGCTCAATTGAATCAATAATTGTGCACGTTGCCGACGCTATTTCCGGTGCCCGCCCCGGAGCAAGACATGAAGCAGTAGAAGACTATATTAAGCGTCTTACCGACATAGAAAATGTTGCAACGTCATTCCCTGGTGTCGATAAGGCATATGCAATTCAAGCGGGGAGAGAAGTAAGAGTAATAGTCCAGCCTGACATAATAGACGACGACGGTATTATTAAACTCGCCCACGATGTTAGACAAAAACTGGAATCACAGTTAAATTACCCCGGCCAAATCACGGTTACAGTCATTCGCGAAACAAGGGCAATTGATATTGCCAAGTAATTTTGACCTTGATATAATAAACATTCACTATGACTAAAAAAGAACTCGTCGAAAGAGTTGCAAAAAAGGTTGGCCTGACAAGAAAATCCTCGGAGCAGGCAGTGAATTCAATTTTCGCAATCATTCGTGAATCTATGGTAAAGGGAGATAAAGTTGTCATTACAGGCTTTGGCACTTTCAAAGTCAGAAAACGCGCCACAAGAGCTGGCAGGAACCCTCAAACAGGATCATCAATAAAAATAGCCGGCCACAAACTCCCCGGTTTTACTGCAGGTAAAACCCTCAAACGATTAATTAAATAATTACGAATATTATTACGAGGAAGTTTTAAGCGGCTTTTTTATGTTGGCGGAGCTGAACAATTCGCGATCCAAAAGCTGAATGATTGGAGGTTAATGTCTTAATATCTCCATCAGGTTTTCCAGGTGATAGTGAGTTTTCGGTGTTTAGTTCCGCAGGATCAGAGCCCATTTTGTGAGGAGTATAAACTTCTGCTTGTCCGACATCAACAACCTCGCCGCTTAAACCATAAACTTCACCTCTAAGAGTTGTGACAGCTCCTTCAATATAACTATCAGAGCTTGTCGTTTCAATTGCAGTTCCGGTTAATTGGTCTTTATCTATCTCAGGCAACATTTTTGCTCCTTGCTGGTCGCAATATAACTCTTTCGTGCCTGGAAGTCAAACAAAAAACTATGCTAGAATTTGGCAACATGAATCAGTCATTTTTTATTCACACATTCGGTTGTCAGCAGAACGTTGCAGATAGCCAAAGGATAGCAAGTTACTATCTGGCAC
>CAYTEJ010000017.1:2168-5593 GCA_964436835.1 uncultured Gammaproteobacteria bacterium
AACCTGCCTGCCGGCAGGCAGGCCAAAAATCGTTATAACCGGGTGTATGATTGGGATGGCAGCCAGAGACGAAACAGGAAAATACCTAAAAGCCTTAAAACACCGCATGCCGGAAGCCGACGAATTTTTACCGCTCGAAGAAGTTGGCTTTGACTACCCGGCCCTAAGAAGTGACGTTTCCCATTCATGGATACCAATCTCCAACGGCTGCAATAACTTTTGTACTTTTTGCGTTGTTCCCTTTACTCGTGGCCGCGAGGTTTCAAGACCCTTTGAAGACATTACAAGTGAAATAAAAGATCTCGCTAAAAAAGGCTGCCATGAAGTCACGCTTTTGGGTCAAAACGTTAATTCGTATGGTGCAGATCTTGTGAAAAATAAAACAGGCCTGCCTGCCGGCAGGCAGGGCTATAAATTGCCAAACAATCGTATTGTAAAACCGGTAATGGTTAAACACCTTGGTAAATATCGTATCCCAACCTTGTTCCCTTATCTCCTGGAGGAAGTTTGCAAAATAAAAGGTATCAAAAAGGTTAAATTCATTTCTTCCAACCCCTGGGATTTTTCGGATAGACTAATTGATGTTATTGCCAAAAATAAAAAAATTGACCGCAACATCCACCTTGCTGTTCAGTCTGGGGACGACCAGGTCTTAAAAAAGATGAATAGGTGGTACACCAGAAAAGAATATGTAACCTTAGTTAAAAAAATAAAATCAAAAATAAAAGACGCGGAAATCTCAACTGATATTATAGTAGGGTGTCCGGGAGAAACAGAAAGGCAATTCCAAAATACGGTGAAGCTTGCCAAAGACGCAGACTTTGCCTATGCATACGTTGCCAAATATTCATCCCGTCCTAACACTGCCGCGACCAAAGCATTAAAAGATAACGTTCCATATTCAGAAAAAGAAAAACGTTTTCATATTTTAAATCAGCTTATTAACAGCAAAAGCAACGCAAGAAATGCTGTCCATTAATTAATTTCAAGAAAAGATTTTGTAAGTTAAATTGGTTAACTAATATCTTGTTATAATATTTTTACGAATAATTTAACTGCTAAAGTATTTTTGTTTGGACTTCTTTTATTCTTGTGTTTTATCCACATATGGAAACTGGATAGCATTCCAAGAGGTTTATATGTGGACGAGAGTTCAATTGGTTTAAATGCAGCTTTGGTTGCGGAAACAGGTCACGACGAGCACGGAAAATACTTACCAATATATTTTGAATCTTTCGGAGAATATAAAAATCCTCTGTATATTTATTCTACTGCCCTAATTTTTAAGCTGGCAGGTTTTTCTGTTTTTAATCTCAGATTAACTAGTTTTATTTTCTTTTTATTATTTTTATCAGGCTTATTTCTATTTGTAAAAAATGTATTTAAAAACAAGATAGTAACACTATACAGTCTATTTGTTGGAGGTACATTACCGTGGTTTTTTACTTTATCAAGAATTGCTTTTGAAGTAATTTCCCAACCTGCATTAATTATGTTTTGTTTATATTTCATCTATAAAACATATCGTGATGAAAACAAGCACATTTTTTTATACCCATTAATAACTGGCCTATTAATAGGGATTTCCGTGTACAGTTTTACTACAGCCCGTTTACTCTCGTTTATACTGTTACTGACAGTAATCACAGTTTACTATCGAGAAATCGAAAAAAATTTAATCTTATTATCCGGATTTTTTATAAGCATAGTCCCTTATCTTAGCTATTACTTTTCAGATCCATCTAAATTAACAAGCAGATTTACCCTTGTCACATACATCTTCAATACTCAGCTAACATTAATAGAAAAATTTACACAATTTTTAAATAGTTATGTACTTTATGTTAGTCCCAATTACCTTTTTATTAAAGGAGACTCCTCGATAAGACATCACAATGCATACGGGGGAGAGTTATACATCACTGTTGTAATCTTAAGCGTAGTGGGATTAGCGTGGTTATTTATCAGAAAAAGGTATGATCAGTTCTCCCTATTTTTACTTATCAATTTACTGCTTTCGCCAATAGCTGCAGCATTAACTACAGGGGATTCCTCATTGAGAAGCATACTAGTAGGGTTATACTTGCTAATTTTTTCAATTTACGGATTAAATATATTAACCAATGTACAGAATAAAAAAATCAAACTTATTACACTTGTTTGTTTAACGATTATATTACTTTTTGAAGCTGGCGGGTATTTAAGTAATTATTTTTTCGTCTATCCCCAGAAAAGCATCTGGGCTTTTGAAAGCTATGATTTTCAAAAGTCACTGCAAATTGCGATAAGCCAAAACCCTACTGACATTGTTGTATCAGATCAAGCAAATGAACCATACGCACATATTGGTTTTTACACTAAATCAATGCACCTTCAAGACCATAATTCCAATAACTGTTAGTCCTCCTGTTGCCCAGTCAGGTAGATGCATAATTTACTTTGCCTCCAATCAAGCAATAATAAATGAAAACGCATATAGTTTTAACCAATTAGGGGATCCGTCAAATTTTAGCCAACTTAAATGTTTTTATGATCCAGTTATCTCCAGGTAGAAAGCCACATATAGTTTTGGATTGCGGCAGGATCAATTGGGAACCCAGAGGTAATTGGGTAAAAGTAAAAGAAAGCAAGGATAAAAAGGCCAATTATAAAAAGTGAAAGGACCATTAATTTTGTTGTATATATTTTTGTTAACGCATAGCCAAGCCCGACCGAAAGGAAGGGGATAGAGGGCAAATAATGGTACATAAACAAAATTCTTGGGGTAAATATCCAGGGAACCCAGAAAATAAAATAACCCAAAAGGACAAGTAGGACATGTTTGTCCTTATCTTCAATATATTTGCCAACCATGTATGAAATTGCAATTATCCCAAGCCAAAATACAAAGGGGTTCCCTAATGCATAAATAAAACCTGCTTTTTGCCCATATTGCTCGTAAGAGAGATATACGCCTCTTGCGTCAAGTATCCACGGGCAAAATGTTTTATTGCCGCTTAACCCCTCGGGAGCGCAAAAAACTGGAGTGGTCGCGTAAGAATGTTTAAGGTCATGCCTATTTTGGTACCACCATATCTGTTTGTGAAGATCAATAAATTGGCCAGTTGTGTGTCCCTGAATCCAGAATTGGCCGTAAGAACCAAGGTAAATTAAAAAAGGCAATACTATAATTAGAATTATTTTAAAATTAAATTTCCTTTCCTTTAAATCCAAAAACAATAAATATAGAAAAATGATACCTATCGCATAAAACCCTGTCCATTTAGAAGCGACCGAAAGCCCCAAAAAAATGCTTGACAATAATAAATATTTGGACTGGCTATGTTTGGCATAAAGAGCTGCAAAGATAAATGAAAAAATAACAAAAAAAGTTACAAAATCGTCGTTCATTGTAATCCTGCTCATCACAAATGTCAGGTTTTCAA
>CAYTEJ010000017.1:5603-15459 GCA_964436835.1 uncultured Gammaproteobacteria bacterium
TTGCTGCAAACATTGCGGCAACAGGACCAAACAAAATGTATGCCAATAAAAATGTCGCCGGGATTATTGCCGTTCCTATTACTAAACTTGGCATCCGCCAACCTAAGGGAGTGTCACCTATAATTTTAATTGAAGCAGCCTGAATTAGTTTAGCCAGTGGCGGATGAAGCCAATCATAAGCGGTCCCTGGCTTCGGTGCAGGAGAAAATGGATCGTATGCAGCGGGATCATTTACTGCGTAAGCTTCTGCTGTAACAGCATGGTAGACCTCGTCAAAATAAAAGTGATTGGGTTCGGTAATTCTGTAGGCTCTGACCCATAGGGAAAAAAGGGTCAAAAGAATGATATAAACAAGCCAGATTTTTTTTGTCATTTACCAAACACTATATAATAATGAAGTAAGCTAGACAATAAATTAAAAATTATAATGTTCTTTTCTCTTATTTTCTTCACAATTTCTGCGGCGTTCGGCTATTTTGCATTTAAAAAAATCGCAGACCTTGTAACAAAAGAAGTAATAATAGTGCATGGATTAGTTTTCGGTTTGGCTGCAAACACAACAATCACATACTTTTTTTCAAGGGTCATTGGTTTAAATATTATCTCGATTATTGCATCTGAAGCATTATTAATTGCTGTTTCTTTTTTTCTATATGTGTCCGAAGGACGCTTGAGGTTGGAGCTAAACAAAAATATAACCAAGGCTCTTGTCATAATACTGCTTTTCTCTCTTGGGTTATTTACACCAATTTTTGTAAGCCATTCGCTTGAGATTAAAGGTGCCAGTTTAAATTCAGGTGTAGCTGAGTGGGGAGATTTGGCTTTACATACAACATTAATCAACTACTTTATAAACAATCCTAATTCTCTAAATAAAAACCCTATTTACTCGGGATCAAAACTAAACTACCCGCCACTTGTTGATTTTATGTCAGCTGTGTTTGTTGTAACAGGATCTTCTTTGCAACAAAGCCTTTACCTACCTGCAATAATCTTGTCGATTTTATTTACGATGGAAATATTTTTACTTGCACATGAGCTGACGAAAAAAATATTACCATCCGCCCTTTCTATTATATTAATTCTCTTTAACGGCGGCCTTGGCTTCTTCTATTTTATAAATGATTTGCTTACAAGTAACCAAAATATTATTTATTTCTTAACGCATCTTTCAAAAGATTATGCGAAGCTGACAAATACAGGCATTCAACTTGGAAACATCATTGTAGTAAGCCTTATACCTCAAAGAAGCTTTCTTATGGGGTATACGGCCGGATTATTGGTCATAATTCTCGTTTACAGGTATTTTGGCAATAGTAAAAGAGGCAATTTGGTACTTGCGGGCCTTCTTTCTGGGATGTTGCCGCTTATGCATCCTCACTCTTTGATTGCGGTTTGCATATTTTCCATAACGTTGATAGCAATTAATTTTAAATCCAAAGTAATTATAGATTTCCTAAAATATTTTATGTCACCATTTTTACTTTTAGCGATAATTCCTGTTTATGAAATTTTATCGGTGTTAAGCGATAGTAGCGGCTTTATACGAGTTCAGTTTTTCTGGATGGCAGACAAGACAAATCCCGTATTATTCTATTTTAATAATTTAGGCATTCTTCTCATCCTTTTGGTTATGTCACTGTTTTTTCTACCCAAAAAACTATTTACCAATTACCTGCCGTTTTTAATAATTTTCATTATCGCCAACATATTTATTTTTCAACCATGGGATTATGATAATACAAAGATTTTATTTTATTTTGTTATAGGATCCTCAATTATAATTGCTTATGTTTTATCGATTCCTCTGGCAAGCAAAAATTATTTGGCTAAAAGTGCAATAATTGTTCTAATTTTCTTTACAGTATTTTCAGGTGTACTTTCCGTCATCTATGAAAGCTTTTCGATATATGAACTTTATAACAGACAGGGAATAGAATTTGCCCAAAAAGTAAACAATCTCACACACAATGATAGTATAATTTTAACTTCTGACCAGCATAATCATCCCGTCACTGCCTTTTCAGGGAGAAACATTGTAATGGGTTATCGCGGTTGGCTTTGGACCTGGGGATACAATTACTCTCAGAAAGAGGATGATGTTAAAAATATATATAATGGGTCACAACTAACTCCAATTCTCTTAAAAAAGTATAACATTTCATATGTTGTCATTGGACCATCAGAGCGAAATGATTTTCTTGCAAACGATGAATATTTTGACAATCACTATAAATTGGTTTTAAGCCTGAATAATTATAAACTCTTTGATGCAACAAGTTACACGCCTTAAACCTAAATTATTAATAATATACGGCCCAACTGTCAGTGGCAAAACAGCTCTTGCAATAAAACTTGCCAAGAAATATGACGGAGAAATAATCTCTGCAGACTCGAGGCAAGTATATCGCGGTCTTGATATAGGCACAGGGAAAGTTGATTTTAAATCAAAGGTAGAAAAACACAAAGGTTACTGGATTGTAGATGGGATAAAAATTAACGGATTCGACTTGACCAGTCCCGGTAAACAGTTTACGGTTGCGGATTTTATAAAATTTGCTTCTGACTCGATTATTCGTATCAGCGAATTTAAAAAGCTCCCTATTTTGGCCGGAGGCACTGGTTTCTACATAAAAAGTTTGCTTTACGGTTTGGAATCAACGGGAGTTTTGGAAAACAAAAAACTACGAGGACAACTTAGCAAATTGTCAGTTTACGATCTTTACAAAAAACTAAAAGAAATAAACCCCCGAAGAGCGCAGTCTATGAACGAGTCCGACAAAAAAAATCCCCGGCGTCTAATTCGGGCTATCGAAATTGCCGCAGTTAACAATGAACAAAAAACCATAAATTACAAACCATTATCGACGAACCATCTAATAATAGGCCTTACCGCACCCAATAACTACGTTTTTAAAAAAGCAGATGACTGGCTTGAGGAGCGCCTAAAGCGAGGTTTAGTAACAGAAGTAGAAAGCTTAAGGGGCAAAGTAAATCCAGAATGGTTAATATCTTTAGGACTTGAATATAAATGGGTAACATTATTTCTGGGAGATAAAATTTCAAAGCAAGAAATGGTATCAAGATTAAAAGGGGATATCCACTCCTTCATAAGGAGGCAAAAAACTTGGTTTTCTCAGTTGAAAGATATAAAAATCTACGACATAACCAGTAAATTAGAAAAAGATTCGTTAGAAAAAGCTATCAGTCTCTGGTATATCAACCATTGATATACCATGGGGGTGTTTTCTAAATTTCTGTTGGAAGGCGACATGATAACTTTATTTAAAAAAATATCAGATTGCGCTTGAGCGCAAGGCTGATATATACTCAAGAAAATGAAAGATTACAGCACACCGCTGAAAATTGAAATCTCTCACAAAACCGTAATTTTTATTACAGCCTTTGTAATCGGACTATGGCTACTGGTCCAACTTACCGGCATTATTATTATGCTGGTTCTTTCTTTCATACTTCTTTCTGCCCTTCTCAAGCCAGTACAATGGCTCACATCAAAAAATATCCCGCGTATAATTTCAATTTTATTAATCTACATTATAATAATTTTTTTAATAGCAGTAGTTGTTGGCATAATTATGCCTCCACTAATTTCCCAAACCACCGAATTTGTAAATAAATTACCACAAATAATTTCTTCAACCGACAATTACATCATATTTCACCGCATTCCGGTAGAAAATTTGTCCACAATAATGGCAAAGCAAATTAACCAGTTTAGCGGAGACCTTGTCACAATCACAAGCAAGGTAGTCTCAAGTGTTGTTCTGATAGTTACAATGTTTGTGCTAACATTCTATCTTTTACTTGACTGGAAAAATCTTATAAAAGTTATATCGTCACCATTTTCTGGTGCTGAAGAAAAAAGGATTACAAACATTATATCTAAAGTAGAAGATGGTCTAGGCCGATGGGTCAGAGGTCAATTATTACTGTCACTTATAGTTGGTATTCTCACATTTATTGGCCTGACAATTATTGGCATTCCTTATGCTTTACCATTGGCCCTCATAGCGGGTATCCTTGAAGTTTTACCAATTGTAGGTCCAATAATCGCTGCAATACCTGCTATTTTAGTAGGGCTTACAATTTCACCATTAATGGCTTTAGCTGCAGCTGCAACGTTTTTAATTGTCCAACAGTTGGAAAATCACTTGATTGTCCCCGTAGTCATGTCACGCGTAGTCGGAGTTCGCCCGCCTGTTATCATTATTTCTCTGCTTATCGGAGCAAAACTCGCAGGAATTACAGGAGCATTTTTGGCAATACCAATAATCGTTGTTATAAAAATTTTGTCAAAAGAATTATTTAACGAAGAAGAGCAATTAGAAGAAAGCCTGCTTGAATAAATATAGCTTCTGGGAAGGGAATAAGCCAGATTCTGTTTTAACAGCCATCTTTCTCTTTGTGACGTTTAGTCACCAAGCCCCGCTTTAGGCGGAATGCCCCGATTTAGAACCTCCCGGAAACATGGTCAAGCGGTTCAATTCTGGGTTGCAGCAGTTAGGATTGCCCGTTTCACACCTACTCGTCTCTGTTGCTCTCTCGAAAGGTCATTTCCAGTCGAGTTTTAAAAGCCACATGTAGGCAAAGCTTTTAAATACTAGCGCTTGCGCGTCGGAACTTGCGTTCCGTAACTTGTTTCCTGCTGTCTGGACTTTCCTCCCAGCCCTTTCAAAGATCAAAATTATCCAACTTGTTAGTTAATCCCAGAAAGGGCTGGGCGGCTGAACTTCTTCCCAGAAGCGGAACAAATTATATCAAAAATTTAGATTATTCTCAAACAAATTGACTATTTAACACTAAAGTGTTGATAATATAGTGTATGCCAAAATCCAGCCCTAAAAGTCGCAAGAAAAACTTATTATCACAGTTATTAATCGGTCTCACATTACTTTTAATCTTGGTTGCGGTTTTTGAAGCCGTAACCCAAAATGATTTTACAACACTTGCTCCAACCCAATTGTTTTTAGTTGCCGGCGTTTTTGGCATTCTAGGCCTTTACACCAAAGATTAATTACTTTTTCAATTGACATTACCTTGCCAAAACTAATATAGTTTATACAATCTGCCCCTGCTTTATGTCAGCAAAATACGATAAAGTATCCGTAGTGGTTCTAATTGGTGGAGGTTCAAAATTACCTGCTCTAATAAAAGCCGCAAAAGAAAAATCAAGTAAATTTGAACTAAAACTTGTTGTAAGCCACAAAAGTTCCTCGCCCGGTATTAATCTTGCAATAAAAAATAATATCCCTGCAGTTTTTTTTAATCTCCCGGATTATCGAAAAAGATTATTTAGTGGTGATACTAAAGCTCGTGCCGATTATATGCAAAGGCTTGGCTGGTTTGTCAGCCAGAAGGAATACGGCCCCAAACTTTTGGTTTTCGCAGGGTGGGATTTGGTAATGGACAAAAACTTTTTCGATTTTTTTAAATGTAATTTTGGAAATGGCTATGCTGCTATAAATCTTCATCCGGCAATTTTACCAAGGGAAAACGAGGGACATACAATAAAAATGCCTGATGGTAGATTAACTCCAGTCATCAAAGGCGAACAAGCCGAAGTCCTAAATACAGTTTTAGAAGAAAAACTTACATATTTTGGCCCATCCGTTCATTTTATGGTTGCAAGCGGTTATGACACCGGGAAAATTATAAAAAGAGAATTTATAAAAGTTGGGACTTCCAGGAATATTGATGACCTTCGGGAAAAGCTACTACCAATTGAAGATAAAATCTTAGTTTCTTCAATAAATTCTGTGATTGAAAAATATTTAATATGACAAAAAGCACTGTTTTAGTCATAGATGGCGGAGGCAGAGGATCTGCTCTCGTGGCCAAATATCTGGAAAGCAAGCTTGTAGGGAAAGTTTTGGCAACACCCGGCAACGATTTAATGCTAACAAATAAAAACGTTGAGATTTTTCCCGATATTAAAACCACCGACACTAAAAAAATTCTTAATGTCTGCATAAAAAACAAAGTCGACCTAGTCGATGTCGCACAGGATGACGCAGTTGCCGCTGGAGTTACCGATATTCTCATAAAAAACAAATTTAAAGTTTTTGGACCTTCAAAAGCGGCTGGCCAGATAGAATGGGATAAATCTTGGTCCAAGGATTTTATGAAAAAAAATAAAATTCCAACTGCAAAATTTAAAGTTTTCAAAACTCAAAAAGCCGGAATCTCATTCATTAAAAAACAAAGAGAAGCTAAGTGGTATGTAAAAGCATCTGGCCTTGCAGCAGGAAAAGGTGCAATATTTGCCGCGAATAACAAAGAAGCAATAAACGCTATAAATCAGATGAAAAAATTTGGTAAATCAGGTGAAACTTTTATTATTGAAGAATTTTTGGAAGGCGAAGAATTCTCTTCTTTTGCCGCAGTAAATGGTCAAAATTTTATTATTTTGGGTCACGCACAAGACCATAAAACAGTTTACGACGGAAATGTTGGTCCGAATACCGGTGGCATGGGTTGTTCATCACCTCCTCTTGTAATAACCCAGCAAATCGAAAAACAAGTAAATGCTATTTTTAAAAAAACTGTTGTTGACTTAGTAAAACTCAAAAGGCCATACCTGGGCATATTGTATTTAGGCGGCATAATTGACGCAAAAGAAAAAGTTAAAGTTATAGAATTCAACGCCCGCTGGGGCGATCCGGAAGCTCAGGTAATTTTACCTTCAATAAAAAGTGATTATTTCAGCTTGGTTTCTGGAATATTAGATGGAAAGAAACCTAAAATAATAAAAGATAAAAGATATAGGATTGTTGTTGCGGCAGCCGCAAAAGGGTATCCGACAGACTACAGCAAAATTGTTAGTAAGGAAATTAAGGGGTTGAATGGACTAATAAAGTCCAAAGTGAAAATCTTTGGTGCTGGTGTAAAAATTCAAAAAGGTAGGTATTTAGTTTCAGGTGGAAGATTATTTTATGTTCTTGGTGAAGGAAGGAATGTTGCAGAAGCTCGAAAAATAGCCTATAATGCTTTTTCTAAACTAGAGATAGACGACAGTTATTTGCACTTTAGAAGAGATATAGGTTATAGGGATGTAAAAAGACAAAAGCCAAGAACTAATGATTTTTGAAGTAAGAGTAACATCAAAAGATCAAAAAGACCCTAAAGGCGAATCTCTTCTTGCGGAAATCAAAAAAACTTTAAATATCCACTCTATCAATAAAATACAAACTGCAAAAGTATATCGACTCGAAAATATTAAAAAAGATAAAATCAAGAAATTCGCTGCAGCCACCCTTTATGAGGATATAGATCAAAAAGCGACATTTAACAAACCAATTTTTCCAAAATCTGCAAAAATTATAGAAGTTGCATATAAACCCGGGGTTATGAATCCCGAAACCGCATCAATATTAAAAGTTGCAAAAGATCTTGATGTTAAACTCGATGCCTGTGACTCATCTTGGGAGTATGCTTTTTTCGGCAGTGTGACTGCTAGTCAAACACAAAAAATTATTAATCGACTGTTAGTCAATGAAACTGCAGAAACAGTTATAATAAAACCTCCGAAAACTTTAAAAATAACCGGCAATCCACAAAAAGTCCAAACAATTTCAATCCGCAAATTAAATAATGAAAAATTGATGGAATTGTCCCGCGACAAATTGTTTTTAAATTTGGAAGAAATGAAAGTAATTCAAAATTATTTTATAAAAATAAACAGGGACCCTACAGATTGTGAGGTAGAAACTCTAGCGCAAACATGGTCCGAACATTGCGTACACAAAACATTCAGAGCAAAGCTAACAATAGACGGTCAAACTAAAGAACCATTAATTACACGAATTAAAAAAACTGCAAAAAATTAATTGTTTCTGCATTTGTCGACAATTCCGGTGTTATAGACTTTTATGATGGATGGGCAATTGCTGGAAAAGTTGAAACACATAATTCCCCTTCTGCTATTGAACCGTATGGTGGGGCAATGACCGGATCTGGCGGAGTTTTCCGTGACATTTTAGGGACAGGCCAAGGCGCAAAACCAATTATATCAACGGACGTTTTTTGCTTCGCACCTCCAAACTTAAGTGTCCAGCAACTCCCGCAAGGTTGTCTACCTCCGGAGTATTTACTTCGAAAGGTGGTTGCAGGAGTTCGCGATTATGGAAACAGGGTAGGTATTCCAACAAACAACGGATCTATTCATTTCCATCCTGACTTTCGGGCCAAACCCACAGTTGCCGTAGGCTCATTCGGATTAATACAAAAATCAAAAGCTAAAAAAGGCGAACCAAAACCTGGCGATCTGATTATTACCTTGGGTGGCAAAACAGGTCGGGACGGTATTCACGGCGCAACATTCTCCTCTGGCGAAATGACTGCAAAAACTACAACAGTTTCCGGTTCCGCAGTCCAAATAGGCAATGCTATAGAGGAAAAAAGAGTAATCGACCTCATTCTTTTACTTTCTCAAAAATGCTTAATTCGCGCTGTTACCGATTGTGGAGCCGGTGGTTATTCTTCTGCAATTGGTGAAATGGGCAAAATTACAGGTGCCGAAGTATATTTAGAAAAAGTTCCACTAAAATATACAAACCTTGCACCTTGGGAAATTTTTCTTTCCGAATCCCAAGAGCGGATGGTGATTGCAATTAACCCCAAAGACCTTAAGTTTATAGAAAAGGAATCAAATATTCTAAACGTCGAAGCTACCGTTATAGGGAAATTTACTAACTCAAGAAAACTGAAAGTTTACTATCACGAAAAAACTGTTTGCGACCTCCCGATGGATTTTCTCCATAACGGACTTCCACAACGACACATGGTTGGAAAAACTTCGAAAAAACGAATCAAAGAAAAACTTCCGGTTCAACCTAAAGATTTGTCAATCACCTGGCAAAAGATCATGGCCCACGGCAACGTTTGCTCAAAAGAGACAATAGTAAGGATGTATGACCACAATGTCCAAGGAACTGCCGCCCTGCATCCGTTTTCAGGCGAAAATTTTGACAGCCCGAATGATGGTTCAATAATCCGTCCTATTTTGTCAAAACCATATGGCATGATAGTAACTCACGGTCTGAATCCAACTCTCAATACTCTGGATCCTTACTGGGGTAGTATTTGGTCGGCAGTAGAGGCTTTATCAAACTATGTTGCAGTTGGGGGAGACATTAATAATGCCGCATTAGTAGACAATTTCATTTGGCCTTTCCCGGACGAAGAATCACTTGCGGACCTTGACAAATCTACTGATGCCGCCTGTGATGTTGCAAATCTTCTAAATATGCCGTTTGTATCCGGTAAAGATTCGCTTTCCTCAACTTACCGTTTCCCTGACGGCAAAATTCTTAAGATTCCGCCCGTACTTTTAATATCGGTATTCGGAAAAATTCCAAACGTTCAAAAAACCGTAAGTTCCGATTTCAAAAAAATTGGCTCGACAATTGTATTAGTCGGAAAACCTGATTTTAAAAACCTTGGAGGATCAACATACTTCGATATCACAAATTCAAAAAGTCAGCAAATTTCAAAACCGGATCTAACATCAACAAAAAAAGTTTTTTCATCGGTTACATCTGCCATTAAAACAGGTCAGATTCTAGCTTGTCATGATATTTCCGAGGGCGGTATGGCAGCAGCTTTAGCAGAAATGTGTTTTGGTGCAAATTTTGGTGTGGAGATCAACATCGAAGCTTTTAAAACACGCGATGATTACATTTTATTTTCTGAAACACCAGGCACGTTCTTAGTGGAAGTCGAAAACGCACAAATTGCAAAAAAACTTTTTGCCAAAATTCCATACGCAATTTTGGGAAAAACAACAAAATCAAGCGAAATAATCATAAATGGCGCAAAAACAATAAAAGCCAATATC
>CAYTEJ010000018.1:0-13814 GCA_964436835.1 uncultured Gammaproteobacteria bacterium
AGCATTTGCCGAGCCTTCACAACCCTCACAGCAATTTTTAGTTACAAGGGTAATAGATGGTGACACCATAGAAATTGAAGGCGGCCAAAAAGTACGTTACATCGGCATTGACACACCGGAAACGGTAGACCCCCGCAAGCCTGTTGGATGTTTTGGATTGGAATCTTCACAAAAGAATAAGGAGCTGGTCGAAGGGAAAACCGTTAGGCTTGAAAAAGACATATCCGAAACAGATAAATACGGTAGGTTGCTCAGGTATGTTTATCTGCCGCCCCAAAGTAACCAACCAACGGAAATATTTGTTAATGAATACCTTATCAGCCAAGGTTTCGCCCATGCATCAACATATCCTCCGGATGTTAAATACCAAGACCAGTTTGCAAATGCCCACCAGGAAGCTATGTAAAAAAACCTGGGGTTATGGTCTGTATGCCAAAATTTGTCATCAGCTCAAAATCAAACCCAGGCGCAAAGCGGAGATTGCAAAGTCAAAGGCAATATTTCCTCCTCGGGCGAAAAAATTTACCACATGCCCGGCCAGCGTTATTATGATAAGACCGTCATTGACCAGTCAAAAAGCGAACGTTGGTTTTGCAGTGAGGATGAAGCTCAGGAAGCCGGATGGCGAAAATCAAAAATTTAAGCAAATTGATATAATTGGTATATGAGTGATATTTGGGAATCATTAAAGAACGAAAAACTTCTAACCCGCCATTATTATGGGGATGCGGTAAGATTCCTTTTTATGTTAGCCGCAATTATTATGCTTATAACGCTTCCCTTTTTAAGTGGCAAATTGCCGGTTCCAATTTATTTTTCAATTTTGGTAATACTTATAATCGGCGTTTTGGCTGGCATTACTAACCCACTTCAAAAATGGATATCGGTATTAAATGCAGTAATTTCTATTGGTGCCCTATCTGCTTTTGAATACTTTGCAGTAAAATCTCTTATAAATAACAAAGTAACTACACTTTATTTTATAACCAATCAGGTTCTCGCTTTTGTTTTCCTTTTTGCACTTTACTACAGCATTAAAACGCTTCGGGCTTTGTACCTCAAACAAAAACCACAATAATATTTTTTGAAATTATTTTTTTAGCTCACTAAGAAGTTTGTCAATTTCCACCGCAGCAACCGAAATAAATTGATCTGCCCCCCCATAATAGAGAAAAATTCTTCTATTCATAACAACGGCACCACACGAAAATACCGTACCTATTCTCAAACCTTTATTCTCATAAGTTTCGACAGGTTCAAGTATCGGATACTCAAGACGACTAATAACTTTTTTTGGGTTGTCAAGATCAAGAAGGGCGGCTCCAAGCCTATATTTGTTATCAAAATTAGATAGACCATGATATATTAAAATCCAACCGGCTGTAGTTTCTATTGGAACAGGACCTATACCGATTTTTAAGCTATCCCATTTGTCTGGCCTAGGTTTTAGAATTATGTTTCCCATTAAAAAGCCGTCTTGTCCGGAAAAGTTTAAATCATCAATAAGATCAAACCAGATAGATTGCCCAAGTCTGTGAAAAAACGCATAACGGCCGTCAATTTTTTTAGGCAAGATGCATGCATTTTTATCCATCTCGCCAGGTGGGGAAATTAGAACTGGCTTGTCCCAAACCCAATTTTTATTTAAAAAATCGTGAACGTCAATTGAGGTTAATGCAATTCGCGGAGGGTCTTGCCCGTTGTAAGCCGTATAACACATATAAAACCTGTCATCGATTTTTGTGATTCTTGGATCTTCACATCCCGAAAAACCGCCCCTTTGGCTTTTTTCAAAATCTTCACGAGGAATATATACCGGCTCCGGCAGCCTTTTCTCTATATGTATACCGTCAGAGCTTGCAGCATATCCCAAAACGGAAGTACCATCTTTTCCTTGTGCTCGGTACAATATATGAACCTTCTCCCCCTCTAAAATTGCAGCCGCATTTAATGTAAATTTTGATTCCCATTCATGCTCATGAATTGGAGAAATAATTGGGTTATCGGAAAAACGGATAAAAATTGGTTTATCTGAATATTGGTTAGGCTGTATATACTCAAGATGCTTAAGTTTATCCAGAACTACGTTCAGTTTTGCTACAGCAAGACAGCAAGTTGTGTCGGCAGCCCCGTAATATATGCCTAAATCGCCGTTATGAACAATTGCCCCGGAAGGAAAAACAATATTGGGAACTTGCCCTGAAATTTCATAATCTTCTTGTGGAACTAAAAGGGGTTCACCCAGAGTCTCTATTTTTATCTGAGGCGAATTAGTGTCAAGAAGTACAGCCTCTATGCTGAAAATTTTATTGCCTGAAAAATAATTTTTTATATAAGAATATATTAAAAGCCATCCACTATTGGTTAGAAGTGGGGGTGCACCTACTTCTAAGTGGTCGTTATCGGATCTTAGAAGAGGTATTATAAATTTGTCTAAATTCTCATACCAATTTTTCCAAAAAGAATGATCCCAAATTTGGCTTAAATTGTCAAAGTAAGCAACCGCGATTTTTGCCGGCGGTCGGTCGGTATCAACCGTCAAAATTGCGGCATATTGACCGTTAATTTTTTCGCTAAAAAGAGCCATAGCCTTTGAGTTAAATGGTGTAACTAAATGTCTTTCTTTAATTTTTCTCAAATCGTCGGTGACTACAACTGCAGTTTTGATTGAATCGGCACTTGGGGGAAATTGGGATAGAGCAGTGTAAAAGATATAATAATTTTTACCTATTTTTGTGACCCTTGGATCTTCGCATCCATACTTTTCCCAATCTTCCTCTGGTTTGATTAACTGTCTGCGGTTGGTAAAATGAATTCTGTCATCGCTTTCACAAATACCGATTGTCGAAAGGTTTAGTTCCATACTACCCACTTTTGTTTTCTCCGAAACAGCCCTATAGAGCAGGTAAGTCTTATTGCCATCTTGAACAGGGCAACCATTAAAACTGGCTATTTTTTCCCAAGCAGCCATTTTATCGGGTGAAAGAATAGGGTTTGCGCTATAACGCCTTACTAAAGTCATCAGTTTATTAAAAATCCGGCTCTTATATCTTCTTCTTTATCTTCCTTTAATTTTTTCATGAAGAAGTCAAAATTTTCATGGGCAGCACATACAACGGTATCCGCACCGCCATAATAGACTATTAACTCGTTATTAAGTTTGACTGCCCCGCACGGATAAACCACCCCGGATTTATGTCCTTCATTTTCATAATGCTCAACGGGCTCGATAATTGGTGATTTAGACCGGAAAAGAACCTTTGTTGGGTCATTTTTTGCAAGAACCATCGCTCCAACTTTATATTTACCGGAGTCATTGTCACCGACTGCCTGATAAATCACCAGCCATCCGTCTGGAGTTTCAATTGGTGTAGCTCCGATGCCTATTTTTCTACTGTCCCAACTGCCCTCTTTGGGTGAAATTTTATAATGACCGTCCAAAAAACGCGTTCCATCAAAATTTAAATCATCGACAAAATCAATCAGAATATTCGGAAATACTCTGTGAAATATTACATATTTACCGCCGATTTTATCCGGGAGTATGCAGGCGTTTTTATTAACCTCACCCGGTTTTGTAATAAGAACCGGCTCTTCCCAATTCCAGTCCTGGCTGCGGAAATCACCTTCACTTATTGAAGTTAAAGCTACTCTTGGCGGACTGGCGCCGTCGTATGCAACATAAGTCATATAAATCCGACCATCGATTTTTGTTAATCTGGGGTCTTCTATTCCGCCATTACCGCCACCTCCGGATTGATAAGGAGAAAAATTGTTAAGCGACGGAACCCTCGAACGAATACCCTTACCCTCAAAAGGTTTTGTTGGCTGATATATTGGCTCGGATTGGCGAAAATCTATATGGATACCGTCTAAGCTGGTTGCATATCCCAACACCGATATATCCTCGTCTCCGATTGCCCGGTAAACAAGATGGACACGTCCGTCGTCATATATTGCTGCAGGATTAAATGTTGCTTTTGATTCCCAAAAGTTGTCAATAATCGGCCTAATAAGCGGATTATGTTTTAACTTTTTAAGTACTAAATGCGGAAGACTTTCCTTTTCAAGTGCCCGATCCAAAGCAAATGGATGAATAAGGGTAAGTACACCTTTTTTCCCTTGCCAATAGGACAGCAACACGCCTTTTAGCAGAACAACGCCGACAGGTTTCAAATTCATATCATGCCAAGACCTGTTCGGACTCCAAATAGGATCCTCAAATATCTTAATAAGTTTTGTAGGGTCATTCTTATCAAAAATTGCAGCGTGCAGAAAATAATGCGTACCCCCATGCGCTTTTTTGTAATCATAGTAAAATACTAAAATTCCCTCATCAATTAAATATGAGTTGCTTATCAACAACTCAGAAGTGCCGAAGAAATCATTTTTGGGTAAAATTACCGGCTCCTTCCTTACCTGCCACTTCAAAAAGTCATATGAATAAGCAATTTGTATTGAATTTTCGCCATAGTACATCACATTTTGGCCCAAGTGTTGATAGTCGGGAACAATCGTTCCACGTTCTCCAGTTCCGGCAACACTTGCAATATTCTCGAACATTGCTAAGTTTTCTGACTTCGCAATGAATAAATTTTTATCTGCACCACGATATTTATATGTTAGAACGTATCCTGAATGAGTTTTAGCAAGATGAAAATCACTGATTTTTCCTGAGTTTACTCGCTGACCATCTTCATCCGTTATTTGGCAAATTGGGTGGAACAGTGAAAAATTTACCCCGTCCGGGCTTGACTCGATTCTAAAAAAGCTGCCCTCATCGCGAGTCAAGTGATAAAAGAGAAAAACCTTCTCCCCACCGGAAAAGACTCCAAGAGGAGTATGGGCAGTTTTCTTTACATATTTATCGTTCACATCAGGGGTTTCTGCAGAGAATTTGGCACTACATTATAGACCTAAGCGGCCCCGCAGACTTTAATACTATTATATGCACATTTCCAACTCAAATACTATTTTTGCTAAAATTAAATTACACTTAAGAAATTAATAATGCTTGCCAAAGTTATTTCAGCAGCAGTCGTCGGTCTTGATGCTGTCCCAATTACCGTCGAGGTAGACATAGCAGCCCAAGGTCTCCCGTCCTTCACTATTGTCGGACTTCCGGATAAAGCAGTCGAAGAATCAAAAGAGCGGGTAAGGGCAGCCCTTAAGAACTCCGGTGCGGACTTTCCTGCAAAAAGAATCACAGTTAACCTTGCACCGGCAGACTTACCCAAAGAAGGCCCGGCTTACGATTTGCCGATCGCTCTTGGAATATTAATTGCCTCCGAGCAATTAAAGGCAGAAATTCAAGACTCAATCTTTCTGGGTGAACTCTCCCTCGATGGAAGCTTAAGGCGTATTTGGGGTGTTTTGCCGAGTGCTATCTTGGCGCGTGATAGAAAATTCGAAAGTTTGTTTATCCCTAAAGACAACGAAGAAGAAGCGCAAGTAATAGACAAAATTAATATCTTCGCTGTAACTTCTCTCAAACAATTGTTTGAACACTTTGCAACGGAAAATAAAATCCTAAAAACCAAACACAAAAAAATGGACCTTAGGAATCCTCAAAATTCGGATTATGACTTTGAAAATATCAGGGGCCAGGAAAATGCCAAACGTGCCCTTATGATTGCAGCAGCCGGTGGCCATAATATCCTCATGAAAGGGCCACCCGGGGCAGGCAAGACTTTGATGGCAAGAAGCCTGGCAACCATTATGCCCAATCTAACTTTTGAAGAAAGCTTGGAAGTTACAAAAATTTATTCAGTTGCCAATCTGCTTAATGAAAAAACACCGATCATTGCATCCCGCCCTTTCCGTTCACCGCATCATACAACCAGCCATATTGGGTTAGTCGGGGGAGGGAATACACCCCGTCCGGGAGAAATTTCCCTTGCCCACCGTGGAATCTTGTTTTTGGATGAATTCCCTGAATTTCCACGCCAAGTTCTCGAAGCCCTGCGTCAGCCCATGGAAGATGGTCAGGTAGTTATTTCACGAGCAGCAGGTTCTGTCCGCTTCCCATGTCGTTTTTCATTGGTGGCTGCCGCTAACCCCTGTCCATGCGGCTTTTTCGGGGATGAGACCAGGAATTGTACCTGTTCACCACATACAATAACCCGTTACCAAAAAAGAATATCAGGGCCAATTCTGGACCGTATTGACATTCACGTCACGGTCCCTGCCGTCAAAGTCGAAAAATTAACCGGTGAACACCAAGCAGAATCATCAAAAAATATCCAGAAAAAGGTACAGGCCGCAAGGGATATCCAACAAAAACGTTTCAAAATCCTGACAATCAATCCTACTCTTAAAGCAGGCTATATCAAAACTTAACCTTTCTGCCCACTCATTCAATCGTGTGGTTAAAATTTCAAGGACCATTGCAGACCTCGAATCATCGGTAAAAATTAAATCCAACCACATTGCCGAGGCTCTTCAATACCGTCCCCAGGTAGAAAATTAATTGCCCATAAGACCAAACCAGCCTTTTTTGCTAAAATGGGTGTGTGAAGAAAATTATCTTGGTGTCACTTGCTACCATCATAACAATTTTATTATTGGTTTTTATCACCGCAGAAATTGTAAGCTTTAAAATGGTTAAAAAGACAACGGACCAAATAAATAATGGTCTCAACAAGCAGTTCCAACAACTTGTCCTTATTCCTCAAGTTGTTCCGCCCTCCCATAGAGGCTTTTATCAAACCACCTACAACTGGGAAATGGAAACCCCTCAAAACGAGGTTATAAAGGTTATCTTTATCCATGACACCGGATTTTCAAAATCCCAAAAAACTATAACTGCATCGCTCACTTTGGAGCCAAATGCCGATGCAAGCCTCTTTAACAAAGTTTTACCGGCCGTTATCTCGGACAATCAAGCACTCTCATCTGCCCAGCATTTTGAAGACGCGAATCTATCAGCCAATAGCGAAATTGGCTATAAGAAAATTTCTCTTGAGCCGGTTGAGGGAGATAGCACCAGAATGACTAAAATTACATGGGAATTCGATAAAACTGAAATTGCAAAAGGAGACGAAGATTTATACAACAAACTCAACAAATTTCCCGAACCATTTTTAAAAATTCTTTATAACATTCAGCAATTTACGATAGGAATCTTCTCTGGCTGAAATTTAGAGTAGAAAAAACCCCATGACGACATTGTATCTTTGGGGTTTTTTCGAAACGAAACTATTAGCCACCAATCTTAAACATTGATGTACCGCAAACCGGGCATTTGCCCTTGAGAGCGGGTTTACCATTCTTCATGGTGACTTTTTGAGCGTTAGGGTCGTCTCTCTTTTCGCGGCACTTAACACAATACATTGTAGCCATATTTTTATTTCACCTCCTTTAGGCAGAAAGATCCAAGATGCCTATCTGCTGATTTTTGTTGAGGCTATTTAGCTTCAACCAGATTCAACCATAGCATAGCCTTAAATTCAAAGTCAAGCGTGCCTATTTTTTGGGTGTTTGTGGCTAGAAATTATATAAGGTTATAAAATACTCAGGTTTGAAACTTTTAAAGCTAGCTGTAACCCTATAATGATTATTGCAAGGATAAAAATTTTAACAAGCTCAGTTCTAACGTAACCATAGCTCTCTTCTACTCCTAAACTACTTTCCCGGGCCTTTGTGCCACCTTTTTCTTTTGGGCTTTTTAAATCAATTACCCCGTGACGATATGTTACAAGCCCTCCTTCTATGAGGTTAACCCTCCGCCCGATTGCTGATTCTTTTTGTCTGCGGGTTTTAAATGGCATAACAACTATTAATAGTTACCTATTATAATATCATTTTCCCAAAAGCAAGCCGTTGACATTTACAAAGATCACATGGTAAAAGTATGGAGTACTAAATTTATCCAAAGATGTCATGGGAACAATGGAAAGCTGCGGATTTGATAATACTGGGAACAATTGTTTGGCTCGCACTTTTAAGTTTTTATTTTGTTAAAGCGATTAACCACTGGCGAAAGCTGACTCGGGGGGCGAATAATATTGATTTTGCGAAAGTGCTTGAAGGCATTCTCGAAAAACAGGATCTCGAGGCTAGGAAAATAAACGAAATCTCGGCGTCTCTTGTTAAATTTCAAGCACAATCTCAGGGACATATCCAAAAACACTCCCTGATACGATTTAATCCTTTCGAAGATGCAGGTGGCGATCAAAGCTTTGTTGTAGCGTTTCTGGACGCAAAAGATAATGGTGTTGTTATTTCTTCTTTACATTCAAGAAACGGGACAAGAGTATATGCAAAAGGTGTTGTTGGTGCAAAACCGGCAACACACCAATTCACAAAAGAAGAAAGAGAAGCGGTAGAAAAAGCTGCTCATAGAAAATAAACATGACAGGAATTATGTCAGGTAAAAAAATTCAAATTATACTGGGAGCAATTGTTCTTTATGCCATTTCTGCAGGTGTTTCGTACATGGCTTTCAATAAATTTTTAACAAAACCAATTAGTCTTGTGACACCTTTTGGAAATTTGACCGACGTAACGTCAGGTACTGAAGAAGGGGTCAAAGACCAGCCTTGCCCGCTAAACGGCGTAATGTATACCAAGGCCAGAAAAGACCAATGGAATGACAGAAAGCCTCTTGGCATTATGATAGAAAACCATGTTGATGCCAGGCCACAAGCTGGTCTCTCTCGCGCTGATACCATATACGAAACCGTTGCCGAAGGAGGAATCACAAGGTATTTAGCGCTTTACTTGTGCCAGGACGCGGGGGATATTGCACCCATCAGAAGTGCCAGAACATATTTTATAGATTGGCTTTCCGAATATAACGCTGCCTATGCCCACGTAGGTGGCGCAAACACCCCCGGACCAGCAGACGCCTTGGGTCAGATAAGAGATTACGGCATTGATGATCTGGATCAGTTTGGTTTAGGATTCCCTACATACTGGAGAGGGACGGACAAGCTTGCCCCCCATAATGTCCACTCGACTACCCAGAAGCTCTGGGCAGCAGCAAACGATAGGGGGTTTGGCCCGAAAGACGATAAAGGGGTGCGCTGGGATGCCAATTTCACACAATGGAAGTTCAAAGATGAAGCCGCAGTCGACAAACGTAGCGACCAAAAGCCAATAGTAGTTCCATTCTGGTCCGATCAGTCCGACTATACAGTTACCTGGCAGTACGACAAAAATGCCAACCGTTATAACCGTTTTCATGGTCAAACTGCACACACCGATCCGCTCACGGGCGAACAGCTAGCGGCAAAAAATCTAATTATTCAATTTGAAACGGAAAGGACAGCAGACGACGGCTACCCGGATGGCCATCTTCTCTACGGTACGACCGGAACAGGAAACGCCCTTATTTTCCAGGACGGAAATGTCATCAAAGGCAAATGGGTAAAAAGCTCAAGGACCGCAAGAACCAAGTATGTGGACTCAACCGGCAAGGAAATACAACTTAACCGGGGATTAATTTGGATAGAAACAATTCCGGTAGGCAACAACGTTACCTACTGATTCTGCCTGCATAAATCTGCCTAGTATATAATAATGCCTGCCTTAAGGTTATATGTTGATTGATATATTAATTTCAAAAGTAAGGGTTAAAATCTTGGAATTGTTCCTGGGTAATCCAGGGCAAAGCTACCACGTGCGTGACATAGTAAGAAGGGTGGACGAGGAAATTAATGCCGTCAGGAGAGAGCTTGCCAGACTTGAAAAAACAGGCTTTCTAGCAAGCGAATGGCGTGCCAACAGAAGATATTACACGGTAAAACGCGACTTTATTTTCTATAGCGAATTTCTCTCTATGGTCAATAAAAGTATTGGCCTTGGTGGGATCATTATCAAAAATAAAGCAAAACTAGGCAAAATCAGCTATGCAATGCTCTCGGGATCGTTTGTAAGAGGTAAGCCTTATGCACAAAATGAAGTAGACCTGTTTGTTGTCGGAACGATAGTTTTACCGGAATTGTCGCAAATCATAAAAGAAGAAGAAGCTCGCAGGAATAGGGAAATTAACTTCACGCCAATGACCGACGAGGAATTTAACTTTAGAAAAAACCGCAGGGACCCGTTTGTATTGAGCATACTTTCCAAACCCCGTGTGATGTTAATTGGTGACGAAGAAGAAATGGTTAAGCTCTAAATCTTGCCCATGTCCAAAAAACCTAGATTTCTGCTCGTTATAATTATTTTATTGACGCTAGGTGCCATTTACTTGGATATCCCAAAACTAACTCTCTTCGGCAAAACAGTTACTCATCCGCAAATAAAACTTGGAGGATATTTTAATAATTTGGAGCCAAAACTTGGTCTGGACCTTGCAGGCGGAGTCCAACTTACCATGTCTGCCGACATGACCGGCATAGACCCGGCCGACCAACCAACTGCCATTGAATCTGCCAAAAACATTGTTGAAAACAGAATCAACTCTTTGGGCGTTGCTGAACCTGTCATACAAACCGCCAAAACCCCAAATCAATACCGCCTTGTTGTTGAAATTCCGGGTATTTCCGATATTGACCAGGCAGTCGCTATTGTAAAAAGGGCAGCCCATCTGGAATTCAAAATTCTGAAACCTGAAATTGAACTAAATGACTCAACTGCTGCAGCTGATCTCAACAGTTATATGGGATCAAGTTTGACCGGCAGCGATTTAAAAAGGGCAATTGCCCAGCCGAGCCAGGATCCAAACTCTCCCGGCTATGTAGTAAGTCTTGAATTCAATAGCGATGGCACAAAAAAGCTTGCCCAAATAACCCAGAATAATCTGGGAAAACCGATGCCCATGTTCTTAGACAATCAGCCAATCTCCTGGCCTCCTCCGGTAATTCGCGCTGTCATAATAGACGGTAACGCCCAAATAAGTGGCAATTTCGACGCCAAGAGCGCAAAACAGTTGGCGATTCAACTCAATGCAGGTGCACTCCCAGTTCCCTTAAAAATAGAAAGCCAGACTAGGGTTGGTCCGACTATTGGTGCTGCTGCAATCCAAAAGAGTTTATTTGCAACAGTAGTCGGCCTTATTTCTGTTGCCGTCTTCATGATAGTTTACTACCGTCTCCTTGGCATTTTTGCAGTTGTAGCCCTTGCTATTTACACAGTTTTGGTTTTTGCGATATTCAAGTTGTTTCAGGTTACCTTGACCCTTGCCGGTATCGCCGGGTTCGTCCTTTCAATTGGTATGGCCGTTGATGCAAACATTCTAATTTTTGAACGAATGAAAGAGGAGAAACGCTGGGGTAAACCCAACATAGATGCATTATTTGCCGGTTTTGACAGAGCCTGGTCTTCAATCCGGGATTCTAATGCATCTTCACTCATAACTACTGCAATACTATACCAATTTGGTACAGGGCCGATAAAAGGCTTTGCATTTACCCTTGCAATTGGCATCTTTGTGTCACTTTTCAGCGCAATAACAGTCACCAAAACCCTGCTTAGGGTTTTCTACGTAAGGAAGATATGAAAATAAATTCTAATCTACAAATCAAAATTTTAGTTGGCTTCGCCAATAAAATTTTATCCACTAAGGGAAAGAGGAATATTAAGGAGAAAACCGTAGGTTGTCTCCTTAAAGTGAAATGAATATTATAAAGTACAAGAATTGGTTTTTTGGCTTGTCACTTTTGATTATTATTCCCGGCATAATCGCGCTTTCGGCTTGGGGATTAAAACTCGGCATCGATTTTGAAGGCGGAACCCTATGGGAAATAAAATTCGCAGATGAGGTAAAAACACCGCAAGTCGATTTAAATAAAGTCCGTACAGAAATATCCGCAGACGGCGGGGATGTCTCGTCAATTGCCCAAACAACCAACAGACAAGTTTTAACACGCCTGAGGGCAACAGATGAAAATAAAATCAAAGATATAAAGTCCAAGCTTATTAATCAATTTGGCCAAACCGAAGATATTCGCCTGGAAACAGTTGGCCCTGTAATTTCCAAAGAGCTTACCCGAAATGCTTTAACTGCTGTTGCCATTTCAATATTAGCAATAGTCGCCTACATTACGTGGGCTTTTAGAAAAGTACCCAAGCCTGTTTCATCTCTGGCGTTTGGGGTTTGTACGATAATAGCGTTGATACATGACGTTATTGTCGTAGTCGGTATCTTCGCAATTTTGGGGCATTTCTTCGCAATAGAAATTGACTCTCTCTTTATAACTGCGCTTTTAACGGTCATTGGTTTTTCAGTCCACGATACGATTGTAGTTTTTGACCGGATTCGCGAAAATCTTCACAAACACGGTGGATATAATTTTGAGGAAGTTGTCAATAATTCGCTCTTACAAACATTAGGCAGGTCACTTACAACATCTTTAACTGTAGTTTTTGTTTTATTGGCCCTTTATATGTTTGGCGGAGAGTCTATCAAAAACTTTGTGCTGGCACTTTTGGTTGGTATAATCTCCGGAACATACTCTTCGATTTTTAACGCCTCACCGCTTCTGGTTGTCTGGCAGAAGTTTAGCTTTGCAAAAAGCAGACCCTGAGCTTGTCGAAGGGCAAAACATCACCTCAAGGAGAAATATTAAGCAAGGGATTTAATCTTTGAAATTAAATAGTCCCGGTTATTTTTTCCGGCATCATCTAAGACCTCTTCAAAAAGTTTATTTAAAATTTCGCCGACTTCCGGGCCGGGCTTTAGATCAAGAATTTTCATCACGTCATTGCCATTTACCTTAAGGTCGGAAACTGTAAACGGCTTTTTCAAAACTTCCTTTAATCTCTGCCTAAAGAGCTTCAACCGCCATGATTCAGGTTGCTGCAACCCTCCGCCGAGCCTGTCTCCAATCCTAAGATCCATCATACCCTCAACATATTCCAGTCCGACATTTTTAATAAACCGCCTAAGTGCCCGGTCGGTTTGATTTTCACCAACGGAAAATTGATGCCAACGGACAAGTCTGAAAAGCTTATCTCGTTCTTCGCGCGAAAAATGGAACCTTTCTGCAATTTTAGTCGCCTGCCTTGCTCCTGCAACTTCATGGTTATGAAAAGTCCGCACGCCTTCCTCCGTCACTTTGGCAACTTTTGCTTTGCCAATATCGTGAAGAAGAGTTGCAAAGCGGGTAATTGTGTCACTTGAGGGGCAACTGGCAAGACTCATTACGCAATGGGTGCCGACGTCATAAATGTGATGCCTCTTCGGGCTTTTCTGCTCAACAGAAAAACAAACTTCAAGTTCGGGCAAAATAACTGTCAAAACCCCAAGTTTTTTTGCCAAGAAAAATCCACTTGCGGGATCCTGACTCACAACAATTTTAAAAACCTCATCTCTTATTCTTTCGCCGGAAATTTTTGAAATTAAATGGGCGTTTTCTTCAATTGCTTTTGTGGTTTTTGGTTCTATTTCAAATCCAAGGATTGTAGCAAACCTAATTGCCCTAAGCATTCTGAGAGCATCCTCCTTAAATCTCTCGTCTGCCGAGCCGACAGCTCTTATCACCTTACTTTTTAAATCGTTTTGACCGCTGTAGGGGTCAATCGGTGTCATTAATAGTTTACCCTGAGCGAAGCGAAGGGCCATCGCATTTATTGTAAAATCACGCCTCGCCAAATCCTCTTCAAGACTGCTGCCCCAAACGACCTTATCGGGGTGTCTTGTGTCAGAATAACTCTCTTCGGTTCTGTACGTTGTCACCTCAACAATCAGTCGGCCTTTTTCTGTCTCCAGTTCTACGGGTACGCCAACTGTTCCAAACCTATTGTTATAAAATCCATTTGGAAAAAGTTTCAAAATTTCCTCGGGTTTTGCGTTCGTTGCCAAGTCCCAGTCGCCGATATCTTTTCCCGCCAAAAAATCACGCACGCCGCCGCCAACTACCGCAACTTCA
>CAYTEJ010000018.1:13824-15290 GCA_964436835.1 uncultured Gammaproteobacteria bacterium
TATCAATTTTCTCAATGATTTTGAGTATTTCTTTTCCAACCACTGTAAAAATTATATCAACTGGACGCCTTTATTGGTAAAATGAGTTCTGTGATTGCAAGAATTTGGAAAGTAAAAGCAAAAAATCCTCCGAAAAACGAAAAAAACTGGCTTCTATTAACACTTGCCAAAAATAGGGGACTCAGCGTGCAAAAGGAAATGGATAAATTCCTGAACCCTACTATAGATCAAATCACAAACGTTAAACTATCTCAAATTGAAAAAGGTGTAGCTAGGGTTGTTGCCGCTATTAATAACAAGGAAAAGATAATAGTTTATTCGGATTACGATGCTGACGGTATTTGTGCCAGCGCAATTATGTGGGAGACACTCCACGCACTCGGTGCCGATGTTATGCCTTATGTGCCGCACAGGATAAAGGAAGGCTACGGCCTTTCAATTCCCGCAATCACAGATCTTGCCAAAACAGGCGTCAACCTCATTATTACGGTTGATCACGGCGTTACCGCAACTGACCAAATAAAAGAGGCAAATAGACTTGGTGTTGATGTTATTGTCACCGATCATCATGTTCTTCCCAAAAACCTTCCCAAACCCGTTGCACTCGTTCATACAACCGAGCTTTGTGGCGCTGGAGTGGCATGGAGATTTTGCTGGGAACTATTAAAAAAAATAAACCCCAAGAAACAAGAAGGTTTGATGGAAAAACTGGAACTTGCGGCAATTGCGACTATTGCTGATTTAGTCCCTTTAGTTGGTGCAAACCGTGCAATCGTAAAACTGGGTTTGGAAAAATTGGAAAAAACAACAAGACCCGGCTTAAAAAGCCTAATTAGGAATTCGGGAATTACAGGCAAAATTGGCACTTATGAAATAGGTCACATTTTAGCGCCCCGTATAAATGCAATGGGAAGGATTGAACACGGATTGGATTCCCTAAAGCTTCTTTGCACCAAAAGCCAAGAGCAGGCACAGGAGCTAGCAGGTCTTCTGGCAAAGACAAATACCAAAAGGCAAGACCTGACGACCGGTGCTATCACCAAAGCCCGGGAGATGGTAGAAGTTAACGACCTTGTCGGGGTAATTTCTCATGAATCCTGGCATGAAGGTGTTATCGGTCTCGTGGCATCAAGATTAGTTGAAGCCCATTGGCGGCCGATGATTGTTATCTCTCGCGGACAGGTTTACTCAAAAGGGTCTGCCCGTTCAATACCGGGTTTTAACATTATCGAGGCAATCCGGGCATCAAGCCAATACTTAGTTGATGCCGGAGGACACCCTATGGCTGCCGGCTTTACCATAGAAACCCAACACATTGAAACTTTTAAAAACAGCATAAATACTTATGCAAGAAGAGTTATAAAAGAAGAAATACTTTCGCCGGTTTTGGAAATTGAATGCGAACTTACTGTCGAGGATATCAATAATGATACATTAAAAACCGCCGAGACTTTTGCTCCATACGG
>CAYTEJ010000019.1:0-14767 GCA_964436835.1 uncultured Gammaproteobacteria bacterium
TTATTATATCATGTAGCCAGGCAAAAAAATCCTGAGCGCTGCTGTCGGCAAAATCATCAACTGCCAAAAGCCTCAAAACATCCGGTTCCAAATTGTCCCCATAAACCAAAAGTGCCAAAAAATATTTTTCCAAGGTCAGCCCGCTTTTACCAAAAACCGGCTTATTACTAGATACAAATTTATCGGCCGCAATATATTGGTCCGGCACCCTTTTTTCTACGGCCTGGGCAATCAGGCTAACATCCAGGTCCAACACTCTGGATAACTTTTCTATGTAATGTGCTCTCACCATGTCATCTGAAATCTTAGAAAACACCGGCAAAACCTCGCCCCCTATCTTCTTTTTCCCCTCGGCAGTCGCCCCGTCAAAACGCGAGAGCGCCGATTCCATATAGAAATCGTAAATATTTTCGGCACCGCTTATTGCCTTTTTAAACCCTTCGGGGTCGTGTTTTGCATACTCATCAGGATCCTTAAACTGCCCCAGCCGTACTATCTTCACAATCACCCCCGCCATATCCAAAAGCTCTATTCCCCTCCTTGCTGCTGCATCTCCCGCCAAGTCCCGGTCAAAACAAAGCGCAACATTTTCACACATCCTAGAAATTAGGGCTACTTGTTTCTCGGTGAGTGCCGTCCCCTTGGAAGCAACGACATTGTCAATTCCAGCCTGGTGTGAGGATATAACATCAAACTCTCCCTCTACCAGTAATGCTTCATTTTTACTGCGGATTGCCCCTTTTGCAACATCCAACCCGAACAAAAGTGACCCTTTATTAAAAACTAAAGTTTCAGGTGAATTAACATACTTTGGCTCATTGTTCTGGGCCTCATCAATAATCCTTGCCGAAAATCCAAGTATTGTTCCTTTGGCATCCTTAAGCGGGAAAACCAGGCGGTTGCGGAATCTGTCGTAAAACGACCCGTCGTCCTGCCTGCTGCTATAACCTCGCCTGGCAATGACCAATCCTGATGCCGCAACGTCTGCTCCCGAAAAACCGCGTTTTACCAAAAAATCAAAGGCATTCTGCCAACCGCTGGGCGCATAACCCAAATCATACTCACGCCAGGTTTCTTCTTTTATCCCGCGGCCAGTAAGATATTTTCTTGCCTTCTCACCTAAAGGATGCTTATTTAAAATGTGTGAATAAAATTTCGCAGTCAGGCTATTTACGGCAAGAATCTTGTCCTTTTCTTTTGATTGGGCACTGGGAGCAAAAGTCGTCAGCCTTACCCCAACTCTTTTGGCAAGCTCCTCGAGTGCTTCACGGAATTCCCACCCCTCTACTTTTTCAAGAAACGTAAAAACATCCCCGGATTCTCCGCAGCCAAAACATTTAAAAACCTGCCGTTCGGCAGAAACCATAAATGAAGGTGTCTTTTCACTATGGAAAGGACAAAGACCTGAAAAATTACGCCCTGATTTTTTTAAAGGGACATAAGAGGAAATTACCTCGACAATATCAACCTTGCTTTTAACTTCGTCCTTCTGATCCATCCCATTTTAAGCGGAGAGGGTGGGATTCGAACCCACGGTGGCTTGCGCCACAGTCGTTTTCAAGACGACCGCACTAGTCCACTATGCGACCTCTCCACCTTGTGCGGTGGGTACAGGATTCGAACCTGTGTGACGATTTCTCGCCAACGGTTTAGCAAACCGCCCCCTTAAGCCACTCGGGCAACCCACCTTGACAGCAGCTGTATTTTATCAAAACGCTGGTGATAAACATACTGCATGGAATTTTGTGATAAACTCTAAATATATCTTCTATGCCAAAGTTTAAAAGAAACGAGCAGGTTCCCGAAAATGAAAACGAAAGAGCTCTTTCAAGGGAGGAGCTTGACACAAAACACCAAGCAGCACTGGAAGCCAACAACATTATTTCCTGGAAGTCACCGGTTAGAGTTTTTAAGGCAAGATCAAGGCAATATTTTGTCAAAATCGGTCTTTACGGTTTGGTTTTTATCCTCGCTGCTATAGCCTTTGGCGAATTTTTACTGGTAGGCGTGATATTGGCCGTAATTTTTCTGGTTTATGTACTAGCATCGATCGCACCGGATACAATTGAGCATAGGATTACCAACATGGGTATAGTTACAGGCGGTAAGGCCTTTTTATGGGATGATTTGGATTCATTTTGGTTTGAAAAAAAAGGCGATGACAGGCTCCTGGTCGTTCAAACAGGGCTGCATTTCCCATCCCGACTGATTATTATTTTAACGACGGTTTCCGAGCGGGGACTTTTGGATATTTTAGAAAAACACCTGCATTATCATCATGGGCCTGTCCACACGCTTTTTGATAAGTGGGCTATTTGGCTGCAACAAAGAATCAGCCTCGAATAAACCACACACGACCTAAAGGCCGTGGTATTTTGATCTTCGCTTAAAGATTTTCTCGCTCAGAATAACCCACTTGCGATCCTCACTTTGTTGCGGGTCTAAAATGGGCAATTTACCTTCAGAACCGCATTAACTTTGAGTAAATTCAAAGAATAAGTAAAACTGGGGTAAGTACATTACTCTTGTCGATCGATAAATCTTGCGGCGTCTAGTTGACTGTGTTGGAACTTATTTTAAAATCTTTTTAGAAAAAACTAAGGAAAGTCCACTTAGTACAATAAAGACTAATATTACCCCTTTCGCCCAATCCACACCTGTTGGTTGAAAATGATTTTTGTAAATTGTTGCATTGTCAATTTGACCAAGAGAACCCACTCTAGTACCTTTTATGATAACTTTTTGTCCTGGTTGATACATTTCAGGATTGTTGATATTTAATAACTGCAAATTACTTCCGATTGGCGCAACATCTGAGGTGTCCCAAAATGTGCTTGACTCTTCAAATCTCATGAGTTTAGTAGTTGATTGTTGTTCTAGGAGCGTTCCTCGGGCATAAAAATATTCATGCCCAATTCCCCGCAAAGGAGAATAGAAAATAATTAAAATCACAATCAAAATAACAGTAGGTACTACTGCAAACATAAACCAAAAACTAATCAGCCCCATTATTTTTTTCATAGTTTGAGCGGAGGCGAGAGGATTCGAACCTCTGATCGAGTTGCCCCGATAGTCGTTTTCGAAACGACCGCACTAGTCCACTATGCGACGCCTCCAAAATGTGCGCTCGGGGAGGCTCGAACTCCCAACCGTCAGCTCCGCAAGCTGATGTTCTATCCAATTGAACTACGAGCGCTGGGACAACATTATATCTCAGAGACCCATTATTTTGATAGAATTTCATTATGGAGTATTTCAGGAATAAATTGACCGTTGTTGTCATGATTTTTGCTGTTTCTTTTTTTGTGGGAGCTCAGTATCCGCAAGATAGTATTTCCAAACATGCCTGGGGTTTTCCGTTTGTTTATCGCTGGACAATAAAAGAGGCGTTCAGGTTTCCGGAACAAGCGTATACCCATTTTAGCCTGTTTTTGCTTGCTCTCAATGTTTTAATTCTGTTTCTATCCGTACTTTGTACCTGGTATTTTTTGAGTTGGCTTGTATATCGAATTAGACTCATTGTCTATAAACTCAGAGCATAATCAACAAAAAACCGCTTTTCTGGTAAAATCTGCCTGTTATGGTTAAACGTGTATTTTCAGCCGGTGGGATAATAATAAAAAGGGAAAACAATTCTGTAAAAGTTTTGGTGACCCAGCATTCTGGTCATCATGGCTGGGATTTTCCAAAAGGCCACTTGGAAACAGGAGAAACCAGTGAGCAAGCTGCTTTGAGGGAAGTTGAAGAAGAAACCGGTGTACGTGCAAAGATTCTGGAAAAAGTTGGTCAAACGCAATATTTTTACTTTGAAGAAAGGAAGCCCTCCTTCGTCCCGCAGAGCGGGACTTCGAAGGGTAAAGTTTTTAAAACAGTAACGTTTTTTTTGATGGAATATATTTCTGAAAGCAAAGCAACAACAGCGTTCGAAGTAAGTGATAAGGTTTGGCTGCCGATTGACGAGGTTTTGGAAAAGCTGACATTTAAGGATACAAAGATTCTTTGGGATAAGGCGAAAGAAAAAATAGGGGAGTTAAACTATTGATTTCGGGTTTAATTCGGAATAAAATTGATTGTGAAATCAAACCTATTAAAGTATCCTCTTAAAAGTCATAGAAAAGAAATTTCAATTCCTCAGGAATCTGTATATCTTGCGGAGTTCATAGGAATTATTTTTGGAGATGGGGGAATTAACAATGATTGGCAACTGGTTATATCTTTGAATAGTGAACGAGACCTTGATTACAGCAAATACGTAGTTAAACTTATTAAGACCCTTTTTAGCCTTGAAACTTCTATAAGAAAAAGACCAAGACAGAATACACTTGTAATTGTTTGTTCAAGTATGAATTTGCTCGATTTTTTAATTGGAAAAGGGGCTGTAAAGGGTAATAAAATCCGACAAAAATTCGATATTCCTAAGTGGATTAGTGGGAACAGCAGTTATGAAAAGGCGTTCGTAAGAGGGCTGGTTGATACTGATGGGTGTTTGTATAATCACAGGCATAAAGTTGCAGGTAAGGTCTATACAAATATAGGATTTTGTTTTGCAAGTTCTTCGCCTCCACTTTTAAAAAGTGTTGGGAATATACTTCAGTTGGCGGGAATCGAGCCTCACATTAAATATGAGAAAAATCATATTTACTTGTATAGTAGTAAAGCCGTGATAAAATATCTTCGAATTTTTGGGTCATCTAATTCGAGAATATTAAACAAATATGTGAGCTGGAGAGGTGCCGGAGTGGACGAACGGGCGGCACTGGAAATGCCGTATACGGGCAACTGTATCGAGGGTTCGAATCCCTCCCTCTCCGCACTAGTCCAGTGCAACTGCCATTGCCCAAACCTCACCGGCACCTGCCCTTTTTAAAACTTTTGCCGCCTCCATCATTGTTGAACCTGTTGTAAAAACATCATCAACCAAAACAACATTTTCCCCATTTAATTTCCTGCTAACCCTAAATGCACCTTTAACATTTCCTTTTCTCTCGTCCCTGGATAATCCTACCTGGGTTTTGGTATCAATAATGCGCACTAAAAGATCACAAAGGTAATTTTCCCCAAACCTTTTCGCCAAATCCTGTGCCAAAAGCTCCGCCTGATTAAAACCCCGCCAATTTTTTCTTAACCTATAAAGCGGGATAGGTACCAAAACAATATTTTTTGGCAAACTATACCTCCAAATGGAATCGGCTAGTAAGTCAACCAGAATTTTATGGATGTCGGCTGCAAAACGGTATTTAATTTTCTGCACCGCCTTTCCTATCGGCCCCCGGTACTTGCACGCAACTACCAAGCCATCTAACCCAAAACGTTTTTTGCAACCCGGATGGGTTTTGCCCCCTACAGCTTGGCGCTCACAAACGGGGCAAACGGGATATTCAACAAAATCGATCCTCAAAAAGCAGGTGGAACAGATATAATTCCCAAACTTACCGCAAGATACACACCTTTTGGGGAAAATTAGATCCAACAAATTCATAATTTAATAATATCAACTTTGATAATCACCTTAAGTTTTGTTATAATTCAAACTCAATTTAGACGAGGGGATGTATTGTTTCGACAAGGTCGCACTTTGACAAACTGCAAGCCGAATATGAGCCTAAAGCGCGTCAGGCTTTGGTTTAAAAATACGTGCAAAAACTAAAGTTGCACAAGGACTTGCGTTTTTAAAGAACGCCTTTAAGGTTGTTCCGAACGCAGCTCCAGCTCTCGCTTTTGCTTAACAATTTTTAGGCAATAAGCTTTTAGAGCTTGTCTTCTAAGCCTTTTTCCGGTGAGGTTTTTAAGGCAACAACTTAGCCGGGATAGGTTTTAAAAATTGACCGATTTTAAAGCTGAATTTTGGTCTGTGTCCAAGTTTTTCCTGTTTATCGGTTTGAATTTGGACAAGACTCAATAGATAAACTAAGCTTGTAGATGTTTTCGGAATGTAATCTTGGACGCCGAGTCATACTCGACCATCTCCACAAAATTTATTTTTGATCCAATTCTGTTATACTTGAATAATAAAAGCCCAAGTAGTTACAGAACAATTAGGCATGTCTCCGAGTAAGGCTCGCGGACGGCTTATTAAAATCATACTATTTGACCTTGCCAAACGTCTTAGTTTAGATATATGTTTCCAGTGTGGAACTAAAATCGAAACACTAGACGAATTTACTATAGAACACAAAAAACCTTGGCTTCACAAAGATCCTCAATTATTCTGGGCTGTGGAGAATATTGCATTCTCGCATCATTTGTGTAATTCTGCAAAAAACACACCTTCGAATTCTCGTTGCGAAATAGGATTCCATTGGTGTAACAACTGTAAACAATGTTTACCAATTACGATGTTTGGCCGCAGAAAACAAAATGGTTATGCACCATTACGTAACTACTGCAACCCTTGCAGATCTATTAGAAGAAAATCTGGCCTTTCTTGGTAGAATTCAAAGCTACTTCCTGCCCCTAATTTCTCGTTCTACTTCCCGTTTCATCGTTTTTTTTCGCAGTGCTGCCCGCTTATCAAATTTTGCTTTGCTCTTTGCAAGTGCCAGCTCCACTTTTGCCAAATTCCCTTTTAGGTAGATGGAAACCGGCACCAGCGCCAAATTGCCTCCGGACATTTTCCCCTGCAAATTCAAAATCTGGTTCCTATGCAAAAGAAGTTTCCTGTCACGTCTCGGATCTCCATATTTTTGCGAACCCATCCAGGGCAAAATGTTGGCATTAACCAAAAAAACTTCCCCATCACGAACCCGCGCAAAAGCTTCGGTTAAATCAACACGCCCAGCCCTGATCGATTTAATATCAGCTCCAGTTAGAACAATCCCAGCCTCCACTTTCTCCAGAAACTGATATTTAAAACGGGCTTTGCGGTTAAAAATCTTCACTTAGAGGCTGGCTTCCAGGATTTTTCTGCCACCTGCAATATACAATTTCCCACCTGTCTCATCAATAACAACAGATGTTGCCTTTGCAAACTCCCCGGATTGGTATGCCTTCTGGTAGACTCCGTCCTTTTTGATAACCAAAAGTGCGGAGTTGGACTTATCGACAACATATAAATTATCAATATCAGCATTCGTATAAATTTCCCCAAATTCGCCGTTAGTATCCGAAAGCCCGGATACCAGAAAGTCCTCTTTTGTGCCGCGGGTATATTTGTGGATACTTTTTCCGTTAGTCACCCATACCGAACCGTCAATCGCAAAACGGGAGCTGGCAGCAAATTGCTCAGGGTTATTAAGATAATCAACACTCTTGGCATATCCCCCGGCTATCGGCACATATTTGTTAATTTGGTTCCCTCCCAAAAGATAAACATTACCCAAAAATACGGCAATATCACTTACATTACTACCCTCAGCCACATCCTGAGAACTACTTGCTCCAAATCCTTGCTTAAAAACCTTGTTGCCTCCCACCACGTAACCACTGTCATTGTAGAAAAACCCACGGCTAATGTTGCTCCCGGTGTCAGCCTTATCACCAACTTCACCATTACTGCCAATTTTGTACATTTTGTCGCCGGAAAAAGCTACAAGCCCATCCGCCAAAAGGGATAACCCCACAAGTTGCTCATCAACTTCTGCAAACGTTTCAAAATTTACCAAAGAAACACTTTCCGTATCCTTCAATTTCTGGGAAATTTTATCAGCCAGAAACTTGGCATCCGAATTCCCAGGCTCCAGAGACAACGCAGCCTTAACCTCATTATCAGCCTCCGCCAAAGCGTTTCTTGCCCTGTCGCGGTTGAGCTCCAAAATTGCGTCACCCTCCATAAACTTGGCGGAAGCATTCTTCATATGATCGTTGAATTGTGCCAACTTCTCCTTGTCCCTTTGGGAGCGGACGGTCATGAAAGCCGAAAATGCCAGTACCAAAAGAACCAGAACAGCAACAACGACAATATTGCGCCTGAGTCTAAGCACTGCTTTAATATCACCTTTCCTAAGCCTTTTAATCTCCCCCCAAACTCCTTTTAAAACTTTTGCAAGGGAAGCTCCGATCTGTATCCCGGCAACACGACTGGCAGCATTCGCTGTTCTGTCACCATCAATTACCGCAGTCATGCTTTGAGGCGCCTCCCTTAAAACCGTATGGTTTTCGTCACCGACAACCCTTGGCTCTTCATCTCTCAAACCCTCTTTTCCTTCCTCTTCTCCCCCGGCAACATCCTGACCCATCTCATTCTTTACGTAAATAATTGCAACGCCAATTTCACTCTGAGCCTCATCTGCCGAAATTTCAGTTGCCAGTCCGTCAATTATCCCTTCTAAATCAACTTGGCTATCCCCCACTAGAACAGACGTATCAAAAGTCGAAAAAAACTTTTCTGTCCCAATTAAGAAAATCTGCGAAGGAGCAAGTAGCCCCGAACCATAATCAAAAGTCAACTCCAACGACTTGCGCCGGGCAAAAACCCAAACACGAACGCCGTTTTTATACCGGCCGACATAAAAAGCATTTTTGTAAACCAGGGCGTTTACAAAGCTTACATTGAGGTTTCGCTGCTCAATATAAAGACGGCATGCTTCACCTGCTTCTTTTAAAACCTCAAGAGGCTTACCGCCTCCATCTTCCAGTTTTTGGGTTGAAATTTCAAATATATCCCGTAAATATGTCTGGGAATCCTCACCCTCTCCGCCATGAACCAAAATCGTACTGACGATTGTCCCGACAACTCCACCCTCAAAAGTAATTCTTTTTGTAAAAATCCCGCAGGCTGCCTTCTCATCTGCAAGACCATTTATCTTCTCAATCTGAATAGGCATTTGATCACTCATCTAAAAAACTCCAATGACCAAAAGTAATATCGCCGCAGACAACCCGATATAAACAGTAGAGGCAAAGCGCAAAAAAGGTGCCAGCGGAGTCGGCAGCTTCTTATCCATCAATTGGATCTGTCTGAAAATAATAAGGGCGATAACTAAATTAAAAACCAAAAAAAGCACCAAAAAAGCCTTTATGCCAAACACAAGTCCAAACCCATTTAACAAACCGGCTTCACCAACTACCATCAGGCAACCTCACCAGGGGCCTCCCCCTCTTCCTTTCTCACCTGTTCCAATATTTCCCTGGCAACATCGTCCGGTCTCGCGACATCATAAAATTCAAACTCTGGCTTTTCCCCCGCGGTCTGTAAATATACATGACCGTAGTGGAAAAAGGTACCAAAAAAACCAATTATCCGTGGTGAAACATCCTGGATCTGGTTAAGATTTGCATAAGAGGTCTGCTTATGTAAAATTCCCCTGAAGTCAAAATCAACTACCCGTTCGTTAGTCAAAAGGTAAACATTAAAATACCAAAATATAAATTTATAAAACGCAAAACCCAAGACAAAAAGGTACCATACGCCAAAAAGCAAGAAAACTTGTGTCGGCAATAAAGCATCCAAAACATCAATACCCAAAAAGCCCATCAGACTTGGCAGGAATACGGGGACAACCAAAAGTACCACAATTACAACTGAAACAGGCACAAGCGTAATAAGGTGCGCCCTTAAAAGCAATATGATTTTTTCCCCCCTTGCCTGCTCCTCAAAACAAACACCAACCGGCTGCTGGGCAAACACCGCAAAAGGGTTCCGGCTAAAAGTAGTGTGCACCGTATCTTTATCCATCTCTTATATAATTATATGCGATAAGACATTATTCAGTACGGCTTTACTAATACCTTTGCTACCTTATCGGCATACACATTGTTCCAACCGCTAAAACACCGTGCCTTAGAAGGTTTTGTAAGAAGAGCTACTTGAACATCCATATTCTTTACAAAATCACAGTTGCCCTGCTCCGTTTTAATATAATCCTCAAAAATATAACGGCCGCGCTCGTCCCTCCAGCCGGTCATTCTGCCATCCATACCCACCTTAACACTGGGGTACTGCCAATCTATATAGCCACCCCAATTGTAATTATTGTATAAACGGTTGGTATACCCGTTTGAAACTATAAAACGCATTGCCTCAACCGGAAATTTATCAACAATAAGCCTCAAGTCTAGTGATCTGGAATCAATAACCTGCTTACCAAAACTTACGAAAATATCCAAAACAAGTACCAGCAATACAATATAAATCTGAAGAGTAATATAAATTGGCTGCTTCAGACTTAACCTGTTAAGAAATTTCAAATTAATATTAAAGTATCTGGTACCCAGAAAAATAAAAATCTCCGACCAAAAAAGTACATAAAAATAGCTTACAAATGGGAGCATAAACAAAACACAAGCCGCCAAAAACCACTCAACGGCAATCTCCCTGTGGCGCGACCTAGAAACATAAATGAAAATCAAACCGCTGGTAAGATAAAAAGCCATAAATGTAAACGACAAAACGATTGGCTGCAGTTCATATATGTAAAGCCAGGCAAGAGGACTTGTTGAGTCCACAAAAATGCTTTTATACATTTGGACATGAAATGGCGTAAACAGTGTCCCTAGCCAGCTGGCAGCCAAAAGCAAAATAGAGTTCCCTACCGAAACCGTTTTCCCTTTAGACTTCGCTTTTAAAACATCGATAACCAGAAACGCCGAAAAGGTCATAAGCCCGATTAAAAAACCAAGATGGAAATTAGCCCACACCATAAAAAACACGAACCAAAAAGGCGCCAATATATTTTTCTTGTAATATCCCTTCTCAAGAAGCACCAGAAGCATGGCAAAAAACAGAAAATCAAAAACATGCGGTCTAATTCCAAGACTTGTCGATGCCATGGCAACACCTACAAGGACAATAAAAAATGACCACATATTCAGTTTCTTTGGTAGAAGCAAAATGACGGAAACAGAAGCCGCAAAACCGAACAAAAAAACTGTAGCCAGATATCCCGCATGGCTAAAAAGCCAGGCAACAACAATCTGGTACAAAAAATACGAATTGCCCCAGAAATGCCCTGCCATCGTCCAGGAAAATTGATCACTACGGATAACTCCCTGGCCTTCCAAAAAGGCACGGCCAATGGCAATATGCCAACCCAAATCGGCATCAATATAAAATCGGGTCAAAACTAGTAAACTTAGTATGAATATCAGTAAGTGGAATCTACGTTTAACAATTAATTTCCAATAATTACCAATTTCAAATTTCAAATTCTCAATCACTTTCGATCCTTATCACTCCTGGCCGTATTCTTAATAATTGTGCTTACAATAGCCACTAACTCTTTCCCCTCGTCAATCAAGCTAAGAGCCTCTAAGCCAAATTTTGGCAGGTTTGTTCTTTCAATAATTCTCAACCAAAAAACAGTCTCTTTCCCTTCCTTTCTCACAAGCGTAAACCCGTGCATAAAATCTTTTTTAGTCCTAGCTCCATCGGCTTCTTGGTCATTTGCCCCCATCGATGTAACAGATCGGATAGCCTGATTTATGAAAATTAAATTAGTAGACGTTTTGGGAAGCTTATTTAGAAAATTAATCACATTCACAATGAAATTAAAAATTCTTTCGTGAATGTCATAGTTATTCATTTGAAATTGCAAATTAGAAATTGGAAATTTGAAATTCTTTCCTCATTTTTTCTCGATATTAAAGAAAGCAAAACCGCTTTGAGGTATTGAAAGATAACCGGGAGCCCTCAAGTTAAATGCTCTTTTAAAATCTTCACCGGATAGTGTTACCCCATTAACCGTAACGCTACTAGTCGAACCGTTTCCCTGGGAAACGGAAACACTTGTCGCCGACGATATACCGCCTTTTCCCGAAACAAGGTTTCTAAGCTCATCCATACTGTAAGGGTTACCGCCCCAGCAAGAAGTTGTTACAGGCGTTATCCTCGAAGTGTCAATCCCTTCAGACCTCAAAGCAATAGCGGCATTCACAATATCAGCCATCTCGGTAGGGCTAAGCCAAGGGTTAGGCCTCCCACACTTTGCAGAGGACGGACTATAACCTTGCGTATACCAGGATTTATAAACCCAAGGAGACCCGCCGGCTTTATCATAAGATTTGTCAATAAAATTACTTCCGCCGGAACCGTCTGTCGTATCCCAACCTATAGGCGAAGCAAAACCACCGTGCGTTGATGCGTAGTAGGTAACAACATCCTCCAAAACCTGCCCTTTCGTCGAATCAACAGCGCTCTTCCAGGAACCCGGGACGCTATCTGATTTCGACTTATTAAAAACTTGGCATGCTTCTGTTGTACAAATCTCTTTACCCTCCGATTTATATCTGTAAGCGTAAGTCCTTGCAGCTACTGCTTGAGCCTTTAAAGCTTCCGAGTTCCAGCTGCTAGGCATTTCCGCAATTCCGTACAAATATGTAGTTTCAAAATCCATAGAACCAAAACCGGACACGCTAATTGCCCCGCCAGTGTCTTTACCAACCGGCTCACGGCCGTAGTAAGCCTTCAAAATCGCTTTATAATCCTGTCCGGACTGCGCCCTTCCTCTTGCCCCATACTGGCTCATTCCTTTCCTGTGGGTATATGCGCCAAAAGAAAAAGCCGCGAAGTACCCGCCGGGTGCAGATTCGCGGAATCCCTTAATAGACGCGTTGTAATCATCTGCCAACTCACTATCTCCGATAGTTGCCGTAAACTCTCCGCTTCTGGCATTAATTATCTCCTGCTGCCTGGCAGAAAGGCTTGCAATTTGTCCCTCAAGCTGGCTCTGAAAAGATTTGGCGGAAGCAATTTCCCCTTTTAAAAACTGCGACTGTTTATCAATTTGCGCTTTTGCCGATGCAAGCCGCTTTTTGTCATCGGCCAATTTGGCAACCCTCGCGCTTATGGTTTGGATTATCTCACGGTCACTTTTGCTGGACATCTGTTGAAACGCTATAAACCTCAATGTATCCGTCGCGTCGTTTGATGCAAAAAAGGTCAAAAGCGGGATATCCACAAAACTGCTTATGTAATAATCCCTGACTGTCCCGGCCAAAACCTTTTTCTGCTGCTCGATATCTTTTTCACTCCTGATAAGGTCTGCTGAAATTGCACTAAGCCTTACCCCGATTGATGTAAGTTGCGCGTCCAAACCCTTAACCTGCGACTCCAGTGGTGTTGTCGCATTTTTACTTAAATCCAGCTGATGCTGCAGGTCGTTAATCTGCTTTTGCAAATCCTCCAACTCATCCGCCCGCACATTGGAAACAAAAAATACGGCCAGGGCAAAAATAACTAAAATCAGGGCAAAAACTTTCCTCATTGGGGTTAAAATATTATACCCGATGCGCCACATCGGGTATATCAGAGGAGCGCCTTTGGCATGACTGTAAGGTGCCAAGACAACCTGTTTACCCCAATTCAGAGGGGCTGATATAACTTGATTGTAATCAATTTGAACAGCTTGCCGACCTTACCGATGTTACTGACTTACTGACCCCACAGATTATTCCGACTTTACTGATTGTACAGATTCACTGATTTTACCAATCCTCATTTCCCTTGACGAACTGTACATTTAAGTGTATATTTAAGCTGATGGAATACATAACAACTACAAACTTAAGGACGCAGTCTTCCCAACTTGTTAACACACTTAAAAATGGTGGCAAAGTGTCACTTATCCACCGATCAAAAGTAATCGGAATAATTCAGCCTACTCAAAAAATTGAACCAAAACCATTCAACCTCGAAGAGTTCAAGAAAATATTAAAGGATCTGGCCCCAACAAGGCCTCTAACACAGGCGCAAATGGAAAAAAATTATAGAAATCATATGATGAAAAAATATGGCAAAGGTCTTTCTTGATACCAATATAATTATCGACTTTATAGAAGAGCGTCAAGAAGTAAATTCGAACCTACTAGAAAATGACCTGTTTGTATCCCCGCTTTCTTTCCATATCTTAATTTATACATACAAACATAAAATTCCAAGCGAAAAACTTTTGAAATCACGAAAGTACTTTAATATCGTTCCTTTTGGAGAAAAAATAAACGATGGTGCACTTCTCGGTCCTACTACAGATTTTGAAGATAACGTCCAGCTTCATAGCGCAGCCGAAGCAGATTGTGATTTTTTCCTGACAAGCGACAAGCAAATTCTAAACCTAAAATTCTTCGGCAAAACCAAAATCCTAAAAAACTTAGCCGATTATTAATATCTTCACCTGATCCGCCCGAACACTTGGAATAAAAAATACAGCCAGGGCAAAAACTTTCCTCATCGGAGCTCAAATATTATATCTCATCACAGAGTGATGGGATATATCAGAGAAGCGCCTTTTGTAATTTGTCAAAGTAACTACACAGCAATATAACAATCAGCTCTTGTCCTTAGTCCTTAGTCCTTAGTCCTTAGTCCTTAGTCCTTAAACATTAGACGTCTTTTAAATTGAATGCTACACTAACATAAGGTATGTTTAACAGGCTCCTAATATCTTTCGTCATTGCTTCACTTCTATTAATACTGCATACAAAAACAAGCTATGCGATCGGTATGACCGTAGCGCCAATAGACAGATATGGTAATCCAGCAACTTTTGACGAAAATGTTGAACTGTTGAGGCTTGTTATTTCTGGCTTAGCCAGTGGGGAACAATTTGAAATCAGGGTAAATGGGGGCGCTGCCATTGGTCCATTTACTGCAACCGGAGGCGTAATAGACCAAAAGGTCTGCGGTGACGGTGAGCATTTTAAAACAAGTTGTGATACCGCAGATTTCTTTCACGCAATAGATTATGAAGTAAGGGTTTACAAAAAAGACGCTAGTTTTGCCAATGTATTTACGCAAACTATCACAATCCCCCATTACATACCGTATATAAATGTCAGTGGTAATGGCACCGAAAACCCGACACCAAGCACATCATTGAATGTAGCGGTTAGTGAC
>CAYTEJ010000019.1:14777-15028 GCA_964436835.1 uncultured Gammaproteobacteria bacterium
AAGAATTCGTTTTGGCCCGTTTCATAATAATTGTCAAAGACAGCGGCGGTAGTATTACCCGTATCAGCAATAGTAGCGCCGACTCAGGTGGCACCGTTGGTGAAAACCCTTGCATTGACACAGACAGCGACGGCAAAGTCGACACTTGCCCAACTGCCATTGGCATGATCCCAACTAATCTTGGCGATTTTGCCACGGTAGTGTTGCGTATTGCCTTGGGGATTTCCGGAGGCATAGTTTTAATACTGATG
>CAYTEJ010000019.1:15038-15256 GCA_964436835.1 uncultured Gammaproteobacteria bacterium
GCGGTTACTGACTACCGCCGCATAGGAGACGACCGCAACACATATGACATCGACATAAAGGGACTTTACGGCACAGCAGACCCCGGAGACCCCCCTGATTTTACTGTACCAAAAGATGCAAATACATCTAGTGACACGTTCAAGCTTAGTGAGGGCAAATATCGGCTTGATGTCCGCTATGATAAAGAAGAATTCGTTTTGGCCCGTTTCATAATAAT
>CAYTEJ010000020.1:0-7925 GCA_964436835.1 uncultured Gammaproteobacteria bacterium
CTAAATGTAAACCCCTAATACTTTAGTGAAAAATTGCTTTACGTCGAAGCACCAAACCTTGCCCTTTGGGCATCTTTTTGGGTTTTAATGCGAGTTGCATCTTCAAGCACAAGTACCCTCATAGCCCACTCATTTGCAAGCGGATAAAGCGCGGGGTTACGAATTGCCCCCTCCTGCCACATTGCAAGCTCTGCTCTTGCCGCATCGGTAAATTCTGAAATCTTCAGGCTTCTGGTAATATCCATTTCAAGTGTATAATCGCGGTCTGGCACTAAACCGTTTTCAGCCTCAATTTCGCCCTCTTCCTCCAAATCTTCTGATTGAAATTTACTAATGAAGTCGACAAATTCTTCGGGCTCTACCCCCTTTTTCCCCATCTCACCCCAAATATCATAAACGCCGATTATTATATTAGTGGCTATTTTTAATCTTTTTTGGATATCGTTAAACTCAGCAAGGTATGCTGTGGCTATTTCAACTGCTTCTTGAGAACTAGGCAGTCCGCGTTCTGCCATAAAGTTAAGGTCATAAAAACAGACTTGACTAAATTATAATCCTTTATCTTGCTTCAAGGCAAAAGCTGCTATTTCCTTCCATGCCTGAAAATAACTTCGGCCTGTCTAATCCTCCTAAGTAACTCTTGCATCCTTGACCAGTATTCAACATCCCCCTTTAAACTAGCTAAAACAGCCTCATCACGAGAAGTAGATCGTTCCAGCATTTTCTTACTACCCTCTAGGTGTCCAATAATAACCTGCTCAATTTCACTATTTAACAAATTTCCGCCAAAATCCTCCCTACGCATTATCTCAATTGTCCGCGCTAACTTCATCACACCAGCTTCGTTATATGCCGGAAGCTCTTCAAAAGCGTATGTCAAACCATCAAAAATCAAATCTTCCCTTTCTTCCTCATTCTCTTCCTGAAAATCTTCGTCCTCAACGCAATACATATTCCATGCGTTAACGCACCCGGCCCTTACTAAATCTGGTGTAAGTATCATCGGTGCATATTCTAAAACCTCCCCATTCAAAACAAGATCACTCGTCATGTTAACCTGATAAAATACCTTTCTTCCTGATGATTTTGAAATATAAAGCATTTCACTTTGAAGTGGTCCCTCCCCGTATTCCGTTAATATCGAAAACTCGTTGGAACCGTTCATACCATCCACCCGCTGGTAACGCACGACAACTTTCTTCCCACTTTTTTGAAAGCTACCCCCCTGAACGTTAACCTGCGGCTGGTCTTCATCGCGCTTCCATGTTGGTATTGCTTGGTCTAAATCACAACCGTTTGAAACAACCGTAGCAAAGTTAGAAACAAACTGCCTGAATGCCAAATCGACAGTGTCTGCATTCCACTCTTTGTTTAAAACTTCAAAGCATCTGTCTTGACGGCTTTCTTTGGGATGGGCTATATCATGATCTTTCATTCAACCGGGTATTTCCTTTCATTTTTCCTCATTTTGGCTTCGAATTCGCGCTCCAAATCGATCCCGAATTCTTCCGCGATCAAAAGCACGTTATGCAAAACATCCGAAAGTTCTTCTGCAACCTCTTTCCCTTTGGCAGACATAAGATAAGCACGCATCTCGCTATCCGTCTTCCACTTAAAATGTTCCAGAAATTCGGCAGTCTCGAGGGTCAAACTAATCGCCAAATCTTTTGGTTTATGGAATTTTTTCCATCCACGCGCATCGCGGAAATCACGCACTCTTTTTTGTAAATCGGCAATTGTAATGCTCACGGGGGAATTTTAACTCCGGAGTTTGCCTAAATCAAACCTTGCGAACGCTTCCTGCGTTCCTCAAGCATATCCAAAACTATTTTTCTTATCCTGATATTTTTAGGGGTAACCTCAACAAATTCGGTATCGTCGATATACTCAAGCGCATCTTCAAGACCCATGTTCTTCGGAGTATCAAAATGCTCGGCCGTGCCTTCTCCTTTTGAACGCATATTCGAAAGGTGCTTGGTTTTACAGACGTTTACTATTAAATCCCCTGCCCGTGACTGCTGACCAACAACCTGCCCTTTATAAATAGAAACCGCAGGGCCAATGAACAAAGTTCCCCGCTCCTGGGCGTTTGTTAAACCGTAAAGGTTTGTAACACCGCTTTCGTGGGCAACCAGAGAACCCCTCTCTCTTGCTCTTGCAGCTCCCGAATCTTCCCTGTACTCCAAAAAATTGCTGCTCAAAAGCCCTAAACCTTTTGTGTCTGCCGTAAATTCACTTCGGTATCCGAATAAATCACGGGTCGCGATTATAAATTCCAAATAGGCAATTCCATTTTCAATCTTCATATCAACAAGCTCTCCACGCCGCTCACCCAACTTTTGCATAACACTTCCCGAATAATTCTCAGGAACTTCCACAAATAGGCGCTCAAATGGCGTCATTTTTACTCCGTCTACTTCTTTATTGATTACTTGAGGACGCGAAACCTGAAATTCGTAACCCTCACGCCTCAACCTTTCGATTAAAATGGCAAGATGAAGTTCCCCTCGTCCGGAGACAATCCAGTCGCCTCCGGACCCATCTACGACCCTCAGCGCAACATCTGTTTCAAGCTCCCTGAACAGCCGCTCTCGAAGTTGTCTGGAGGTTTTAAACTCCCCTTCGCGGCCAGCAAAAGGTGAGGTGTTAACCGCAAAATGCATCCGGATTGTCGGCTCCTCAATGCCTATAATAGGAAGCGCGATAGGGTTAGCAGGATCCGCAATTGTTTCACCGATGGTAATATCACCAATTCCCGAAACGGCGACTATATCTCCAGCCTCGACCATCTCCGCCTCTTTTTTGCCCAAACCTTCGTAGGTACACAACGATGTTATTTTGCATTTTGTCTTTTCTCCGTCGCGGTTGATATGAACAACATCCTGGCCGGTACTAATTTTTCCGTTGTGGATTTTTCCGGTCGCAATCCTGCCTTTGTGCAAATCTCCGGCAATAGAAGTAACAAGCATTTGCAAAGGTTTGGCAGAATCCACAACAGGCGCAGGGATAAATTCTAAAATAGCCTCAAAGACAGGGGAAATATCCACCATTTGTGCCAAATCAGCTTCTTTTCCGGCTTTTCCGTCTTTGGCACTTGCATAAATAGTCGGGAAATACGCCGTTTCATCATCTGCTCCAAGTTCCAGAAACAAATCAAGGATTTTATCCAAAACGTATGGGGTTCGCGCATCCGGCTTATCTATTTTGTTGATTACAACAATTATTTTTAGCTTCTGCAACAAAGCCTGCTTTAAAACGAACCTTGTTTGCGGCATCGGCCCCTCTTTGGCATCAACCAAAAGTAGAGCCCCATCCGCCATCGAAAGGACCCTTTCAACCTCACCGCCGAAATCGGCATGCCCTGGTGTATCGATTATGTTGATTTTTGTCTCTTGCCCTGAGCCTGCTTGCCCTGAGGCTCCCGAATGGGTCGAAGGGTTCCAGATAACAGAGGCGTTTTTGGAAAAAATGGTAATTCCCCGCTCACGTTCCAGCTCATTGGAATCCATAATCAAATCATCCGCGCTGTCTTTACCGAGATTAGTTTTCGACTGCCTCAAAAGCGCATCAACAAGAGTTGTTTTGCCATGATCAACATGAGCAATTATTGCCACATTACGTATATTCATAGGTATTAAAAAACCGCACCTGTCTGCGGCTATAGGTCTATTATAGCAAATTCTGGAGAATCACGGAGAAGTAGATTAATAAGGCCAGCGCGTAGCATCTTGTCGAGGCAAAGCCAAACTCAAAGAACCGAATACATCATGCTCAGCCAATCGGGCAGCAATCAGCCACTCGTATGCCTCATTATTTGCTTCAATATACTTGTCAGACCCCTCCTTACATCGCCCTGCTGTTTTCTCCCAATCTATTATTTGGTTATGTGCATAATGGACAACATCCTCCATCCCCAATCTTCTCAACGAGCCAACGTCTCGAGTTCTACCTTCCTGCCAAAGATCCTCCATCCTGCGATTTTGGCCTGCCCTAAAACCTATAGCTAAACCCATAGAAGCGATATTAAAATCTGCGCTATCTTCATCAAACGGTACGCCAAAATCAATCTTTTTAAAATGCTTCTCTAAAAAGCCACCCAAGAAATCTGCCTGCACTGCGTCAAATGGGTATGTGGCTGGAAATTCACCAAAAACTGGCGCTTCTTTTGTGGCTGGCATAAAAACAATTATAAAGCTTTCGTCAATCTTTTGGAGTAAAATTATCTAGTTTTCCTAACAAGCTTAGCAACGTAGACAATTTCGCGCAGTTCCCCGTCTTCCCCTTCAATCTCCGTCATTCCCGAAAGCCGGTTAAATTCACCCAAATAGTCGGAAAGCGCTGCCTGTAGCTCTTTCATCTGAGAACTCATCGACTTAACCTTTTCCGCAATTACCGCAACCGAGGGCCTTTTTAAAATTTCCGCTTTAGTTGCCGATTTGACTTTATTTGCAACTTTACTAGCCTCGGCATGCACTTTATATGTCGTGTCGTTTTCAAAAGTGTCCGCAAGCATCCCTTTTTGGTCCGAAAGCTCGATCCTTAACTTGTCGATCTGGGAAATATGATTTTTTATGAGGCCCTCAAGCTGAAGCACCAAATCAGCTTCACCCTTTTTGTCATTCAAAGGTGTGCCGGAGACGTCAACCACTTTATCCGAAACTAAGACATTTTTTGAATCAGCCATTAAACGTAATTATTATACGGATTCGAAACTAAAAACAAGGTCTTGAAATTTAAGCTTTATTGATCGCTATTACTTGATCGCTCAAGAACATGCGCTGTCACTCTGCTTGCCCAGCCCCAAGCCAAAGCCAATCTCTGAGCAGTCTGATGTCTGGCATCGTATGTCATGCCCATCAACTCATCAGTACAAAGCTTGGCGCAAGAAGCGGCCCTTATGTGCAAACCGTGGGCAGTTATCCCACCTAGTTCTTTTCTTATCTCAACTGTATTTTCATCGTCACCCTTTTGCCTAATCCAGCCTGGCAAATGCTCCAAAAGCGCGTCTGCCGCAACTCTTACCTTATCCTCGGCACTACCCGTACCCCTAGAAAGGGCATCAGCTACTCCCAAAAGCAACTCGTCCATAACATGTACGTCCGACTGAAAATCCCGCCAGTCCCTAAAAAGTGGGGCTGCTTTCTTTACAGCTTCTCTCAGATTAGAAACACCCAATTCAAATTTTCTGTCCATAGAAAGCTTTTTTAAATCAAAGTGAATTAATTGTCAAGCGCCAGCCTGCGATATCTCAACAGGCGGTATGGGTATGCTTCTTGGGCTTCATCATCTCTCTCCGAATACCCTCCAATATATAAATTAGGTCTTAAAAAACTAGGGGTTGACTTAGCCAGCGTTGACATAAACTAAAGCCAACCAATATAATCTGACCTCAGATGAAAAAGAAAGCACGCAGTGCGGCTTCCTTTTTTCGCCAAGTAAGAAATGGGTCTGCCTCGATAAAAGTAAAGTCAAAATCAATTTATTTATATATAGTCCACAAAATAGAAAATCGTCCTGTCCAGAGTTTTTTAGTTACACTCCTGCTGCTTCTTGGGTTAATCGTATTAGGTAACCTTATTACCAAACCCAAAACAGCCGAAGAAGAAAAAGCTAAAGAGCCGATTTCTGTGGATACATATTCTATAGGAAGTGCCCCTAAAATTACGGTTCCGGCTCAGGTTGAAAAAGAAGGGGTAATCCAAATTAGCGCGCAAACAGCAGGCATTGTAAATAAGATTAACGTAGTAGACGGCCAACAAGTTAAGAAGGGCCAGCCTCTCATTTCTCTGTCTTCAAATTATCAAGGAGCAAATGCTGCATCCGTTCAAGGGCAGCTAGCCGGTGTGCAGGCACAAAATGCAAAAGTTGTCTATGACGCTCAGCAGGAAATTATCGCAAAACAAAGGGAAGTTACCCAAGAATCCGCTACCAATTCAGACGATCTAAGAAGCATTAGTGAAAAATCAATTGACGAAACAAAATCATTAATTTCCCTGAATGACTCTATCCTCACAAGTCTCGACAGCAACCTCACAGAACTTGAAACTACCAATATTGGTGGTGCAAACGATGCAGCCATTTTGCAAACCAAACAGCTTAAAAGCCAATTTCAAGCCGCCAACAACCAGGCAAAATCTGCTCTTAGAAACACAGAATTTGCCTCAGACGAAGATAATGCACCTGCCCGGCTTTCCGATCTACAAAAAGAGCTAACACTCAAACAGTTGGATCTTCAGGAGAAAACCTCAAAACTTAACCTTGACGCCGCAAACTTGCAGGTTCGCCTCGCCCAAATTTCCGAATCCTTATTTTTTCCAACAAGCCCGTTTACTGGCACTGTCGAAAAAGTCCACGTCAGGACAGCCCAGCAGGTAACACCCGGTACGATGCTTGTTACAATCTCGTCCCTTGGGAAATCCCAAACAGCAGTAGCCTATGTCCCTCAAAATACGGCAGGTTCTGTTTCCAAACTCGATTTAAGTTATCTGACAGTAGACAAGCAAAAATTTGAAGTAACGCCCATTTACGTTTCAACAGAAGCAGTACAGGGGCAACTTTACGCGATTATCTTCCCGATTCCCAAAGAAGCTCAAAGTTTGTTAACCGATAAAGGATTTGTCGATGTCGAGATTCCAATCGGATACTCATATACTTCGGCCTCTACTCCGTACATTCCACTCGATTCAGTTCATCAAACGCAGGACAGGGCAATCGTTTTTGTTATCGCAAACGGCAAAGCAGAAGCAAAAACTGTAACTCTCGGTCAAGTGCAGGGCAATTTCATTGAAATTACCAATGGGCTTAATTCAAACGATACAGTAATAATCTCCCGAAACATTGTTTCGGGTGACCCCGTAAAACCAAAGATTCTTTAAAAAAATTATGGAAAAAGTAAGATCTTATCTAACCGGATTGAAATACGATCCAAGGCTTGAAGAGCATTTTATCGCAAAATACTTGGTCAATTTCCGCTATGTTTTACTTTTAATAATCGCAATCATAGCAGCAGGTGTATTCAGCTTTTTAAATTTACCCCGAAGACTGAATCCTGAGGTAAAAATACCAATCGTCTCCGTAACAACAGCCCTTCCGGGTGCCGGACCTGAAGACATTGAGTCTCTTATCACAATTCCCATAGAAGATGAAATCGTCGGTTTGGAGAAAGTTAAAACCGTTAGCTCAAGTTCGTCTGATAGCTTTTCGCAAATTGCCGTTGAATTTGAAAGCGGAACTGATCCTGCAAAAGCAAAAGACGACGTACAATCAGCCGTAGATACGATATCGAATTTGCCGAAAGATGCCCAAACACCCAAAGTCCAAAAATTGGACTTCGAAAACCAACCGGTTTGGACTTTTTTAATAACCTCAACAGGTGATGATGCAAGTCTTATGAGTTTTGCAAAAAACTTAGAAGACAAAATAGAAAATATTCCTACAATCAAAGAAGTTCAAGTTTCCGGTATTGACCAGGAAGAGGTACAAATAACTGTAAATTCCAATACAAAGCGGCAGTATAATATCAGTCCACAAACCTTATCCCTTGCCATCCAATCAGCTGTTAATGCCCAACCGGCAGGTATTTTAAATACAGATAATTCGACGTTTTCTCTGACAATCGACCCCGCAATTGAAAACATTGATGATGTAAGAAAATTGGAATTAAACTTAAACGGTCAGGTTATAAAGTTGGGCCAAATAGCGCAAATCGCAATTGTACCCAAACCCAATATCGCCAAAACGTATTTTGTTAACACAAACACAAAACCGACCAGAGGTGTAGTATTTTCTGTCTTCAAAACCGACAGTGCAAATATCAACAAATCTGTTGAAGATGTTAAAAAAGTGGTTGACCTTGAATTCAAAAACTATCAGGGTACATTTCAACAAACATCAATTTTGAATTTAGCAAAGGAGGTTGACGATTC
>CAYTEJ010000020.1:7935-11903 GCA_964436835.1 uncultured Gammaproteobacteria bacterium
CGATTCGTTCAATGACCTTGCAGGAAGTTTTCGCGACACAATTATCCTGGTAATGATTGTACTTTTTGTATTTTTGGGTATTAGGCAAGCCCTAATAGTTGCTTTTGCCATTCCGCTTTCCTTCTTAATCGCCTTCACGGTTATGGACATTACTGGCCTCACACTAAACTTCTTATCTTTATTCTCCTTAATCCTTGCACTTGGACTTTTGGTAGACGACGCAATAGTTGTTGTGACTGCAGTCACCAGTTATTGGCGAACCAATAAGTTCACCCCAAACCAAACCGGTCTTTTAGTGCTTCGCGATTTCGTTGTTCCTATTTGGTCAACCACAATAACTGCGGTTTGGGCATTTTTACCCATCCTCATTGCAACCGGAATCATTGGTGAGTTTATAAAATCAATTTCTATCGTTGTTTCAACAACTTTAATCGCCTCAACAGCAATAGCCATATTAGTCACCCTCCCCCTTATGGTCGTCTTTCTAAAACCTCAAATCCCAAATAGGGTCAGAATTTTAATAAACCTCATCATTTTTTTGGTAATTATTGCAATTGTATTTGGAATCAGCCAAAACAGTCCGCTCCTGCCAATAAATATAACTGCAACAATCCTGCTGCTTTTGATCACCTTTAAACTAAGACGTGAATTATCCTCATCATTTGTCAGAAATTTAGGAAAAATTATTAATGTAAAAAAAGTCGGGAAAACCATTCACACTTACGCAAACAGCGGAATTATTGATTCTCAAAAACTTGCACACAAATACCAAAGACTTCTTGACAGGTTACTAAATTCAAAAAGCGCACAAAATAAAACTCTTGTAATTGTCATTCTTTTTGCCGTCTTTTCTTATCTTCTAATTCCTCTCGGTCTTATTAAAAATGAATTTTTTCCAAAAAATAACACAGATTCATTGTATGTAACGCTGGAATTGCCCACCGGAACCAGCCTTCAGTCATCTCAAAATCAGGCGCAAGTCTTGCTTGGCGAATTAACAAAAATACCGGACGCGAAATTTATTACAGCAGAAATTGGCAAGTCGCTATCAACATCAGATTTTTTCAATCGCCAGGGTGGTGCCAATAACATTTTATTTACGATAGTCTTAACTCAAGAAAACTCAATTAAGATCGCGGAAGAAGTTAGCGAACAATACAAAAACTACAATCCAGGGAAAATTTCGGTCATTGAACAATCGAGCGGTCCTCCGGCCGGTGCCGATCTGCAAATAAAACTTTCCGGGGAGGATTTTAATATTTTAAACCAATATGCAGACAAAATAATGGTGTATCTGACAAATCAACCGCAAAACACTAACGTTTCAAAATCGATTACAGCCGGAACCAGCAAAATAGTTTTCGTTCCGAACAAAAGTAAACTGGCCCAGTACGGCTTGTCGGAAAGCGCAATAGGCAACGAGCTAAGAATTTTTGCCAGCGGCTTTACGCTTGATAGCGATGTTAAATTTAATGGCGAAACTTACGATATAGTTTACAGGAACAGTTCAAAAATCCGCTCACCGCAAGATCTGGGAACAATCACAATACCAACCCAAGCCGGACAAATCCCCCTATCAGGCTTAGGAGCACTGAAACTTGAAGCAAACCCGACAAGAATTACCAGGGAAAACCAAAAACGGACAATTTCTGTTTCGTCAACCCTTAAAAAGGGGTTTACCGTCCCCAAGGAAAGCGCAAACCTCGAAAATTTTGCAAAAAGTCTTAACCTGCCTTCAGATTACAGCTGGACAACAGGCGGAGTAAATGAAGAAAACCAGAAAAGCTTAAATTCCATATTTCAGGCAATGGTTATTGCTGCAATTCTAATTATGGCAACAATGGTTTTGCAATTCGGCTCATACAGAAAGGCCTTTATCATACTGTTAAAAATCCCGATTGCAATTTCAGGAGTATTTGTTGTTTTTGCCATCACACAAACGCCACTCTCATTCCCAACAGTTATCGGAATTCTTGCCCTCTTTGGAATTACCGTATATCAGTCAATGTTAATTGTCGACAAAATCAACAAAAATCAAAAGGCCGGTATGCACCTAAAGCATGCAATTTCCGACGCTTGTGCATCGAGGGTAGAACCGATTTTGTTTGGAACAATTTGCACCGTGGTCGGATTAATTCCTATAACATTATCCGATCCTCTTTGGAGAGGGCTTGGGGGCGCAATAATTGCCGGACTACTTTTTTCCGGCATCATCATGCTCCTTTTTATCCCTGTCGTTTATTTCAAGGTATTTGAAAAGGAAAACTAGAGCTCTTGGCAGCAAAAACGTTAAAGCATATAATCATATTATGGGAACAGCCAGCATTCTTGCTAACTGGATACTTTCGGCTCTAGCCCTTGTCATCGTTGCCAATTACGTTCCAGGCTTTCACGTCAATTCTTTTGCCACTGCACTCATAGTCGCTGTTATTCTGGGAATTATCAATACACTCATCAAACCAATAATCCTAATACTCACATTGCCCATTAACATCCTAACTCTTGGTTTGTTCACCTTTGTAATAAACGCCCTTCTTTTGCTTTTAGTTGCCCGCTTCGTGACAGGCTTTACGATAGACGGATTTGTCCCGGCTTTGGTGGGTGCCGTAATCCTCTGGCTAATTAATATCGTCATCCATATGGTAGTTTTCCCTGTTAAAGCAGTTTAAACTACCCACTTGCGCAGCCTGATATAATTACTCCGTAATTACGTGGATTTTAATTAATACCCTTCTGCCCCAGAGTAAAGCGTTATGAATAATCTCAAGGTTGCTATTTTACTAATCGTCATCTTTGTACTAGCAGTTGCAGGGTTCTACTATTTCTACTTAAAGCAGGTTTCAAAAAGCCAGAACCTAAGCTTGCAACCTCTTCAATCACCAAAAACAAATTTCCCTTCTGCAACAGCATCAGCCTCGCCTGTTGTCCAAACCCAATCAACCGAAGAAAATATCAAACAACCGGGCGCTGTCGCAGGAACCTCAACATTTCCTCAATCACAACCGGAAACAGGCGCAGGCCAAAGCCAAATTGCGGATGCGGGAATAAAAATACAAACGCCTCAAACCCAAGCGCCAATAACCTCACCGGTAACTGTAAACGGCACCGCCAATGTTCCCAACAATCTTATACTTGAAGTTAAAGACGCCAAGGGCAAAATCCTAGGTATCAGAAAAACAGAAGCTTGCTTTGGTTACCAGGCATGCCCTTTCACAATATCGGTAGTGTTCACCCAACCAGAAACTCCAACCGGCCAAATCACTGTCTACAGTCCTACCCTTTCCGGTAACTCCCCCGAGTATTCACAATCGGTATACGTAACATTTAAATAGGTTCCGTCACTCAATTTACACGCGATTCTTGGTGTACAATGTATCATATATGGCCACATCAATAGACATTGAAGAAGTCAAAAAAAGCGCTTCGGTTTTTATAATCTTTGGCGCAACAGGAGACCTTTCAACAAAAAAGATATTTCCATCCTTATTCGAGCTTTTTAAAAATAACCTCTTACCTGATAAGTTTAAAATCGTAGCCAGCGCCAGAGCCAAGTATCAAACTTCCGATTTTTTAACAAATCTCAAGGAAAGCATCAACCCGGGTGACGAAAAGTCCTGGCAGGATTTCGAAAAATTGATAGACTATGTGCCTTCGGATAATGATGAAAACCTTGCCTTGGATAAAATAAAACGCTCAATTTTAGACTTTGAAGAAAATGCAAATGTTTGCCCGCAACAAATATTTTATATGGCCGTTTCCCCTTTTATCTTTAAAAAGGCTGTCGAAAATCTAGGTGAAAACAAACTCAATCGGGGTTGTCAAAAACACGGTAAACACGCACGTATTGTAGTCGAAAAACCGTTCGGGTTTGACCTCAAATCAGCGATTGAGTTGGACACTGAATTGTTTAAATATTTCACTGAAGAGCAAATCTTCAGGATCGACCACTTCTTAGGTAAGGAGACCGT
>CAYTEJ010000020.1:11913-13151 GCA_964436835.1 uncultured Gammaproteobacteria bacterium
GAACATGCTGGCTTTTAGGTTTGCCAATGGCATTTTCGAACCTGTTTGGAACAACCAATATATAGATAATGTCCAAATCACCATGGCCGAATATGTTGGTGTAGAAAAACGTGGCGAATATTACGACAAAACCGGGGCACTAAGAGACGTTATCCAAAACCATCTCCTTCAACTAATGTCACTTGTCACTATGGAAATGCCCGAAAAATTCGACCACACCCATATCCGCAGCAAAAAGCTCGAAATAATCAAAAGCATAAAAAAAATGACGCCTGCAGAAGTAATCGGCTCAACAGTCAGAGGCCAATACGAAGGATACAAGGAAGAGGAAAAAATCGATCCTAAATCGCAAACCGAAACATTCGCAATGGCTAAACTGGAAATCGAAAACAAAAGGTGGCAAGGCGTCCCTTTTTATCTGAGGACCGGTAAACGTCTGGAAGGAAAAGCATCATCTATCATTTTTTCATTCAAAGAGCGTGGCCATAAGTTTTTTGAAAACTTCTGGGAAAGACCGATGCCTAACCATATTACTTTGCAGATTCAGCCAAACGAAGGAATCGGCATCCGTTTGGTTGCAAAAAAGCCCGGCTTAACTACCGCTTTAGAGCCTGTAGACATGGAATTTTGCTACAAAACTTCCTTTGATGCTCCGCAACCGGACGCCTACGAACGGCTTTTGATGGATATTATGATAGGTGACCAGACATTGTTCCTGGGACAAGTTGCGGATTCCTGGAAAATAATAGACCCTATTGAAGAAGTCTGGCAAAATGGTAAGCCAGACTTGGCAACTTACAAACCCGGAAGCTGGGGCCCGAAAGAGGCCGAAGATTTAATAGAAAAGGACAAACGCACCTGGCTTGCCCCGCTTTTGACAATCTGCAAGATTTAATCTTCCTTTTTTACCGGTTTACCCTGAGCTTGCCGAACGGGGTGTCCGCCGAAAGCTATGCGCAGCGACCCAACCAGCCTTGCTGCAAATGACGTCTGGATTTTTTCGTCCGTTTCCGATTCCCTTCTTATCTCAAGCGACCTTTCAATTATTTCCAAAGGCAAATCGTTTTTCTTGGCCCAGTCAACAGTCCAAACAGTCTCACCGGAAGCACTGCCAATAACTCCTGCAACTTTTTCCATTTTTGGGTCATCTGCAAGTGCCTCGATGGTTCTTTCCATCATAAAACCAGAAATAAGCGTGCCTTTCTGGTAAAGCCGGCTGACTTTTTCAAGATCCAATG
>CAYTEJ010000020.1:13161-14587 GCA_964436835.1 uncultured Gammaproteobacteria bacterium
ATGCGTAGGGTGTTTTTTCCAGTACTCCAAAACCCTCACCGATTGATTGCATATAACCGTATTCAATAGCGTTATGGACCATTTTTACAAAATGTCCCGCACCTCCTTCCCCAAAATATTCATATCCGCCACCAGGCTTTGCCAGCGAATCCAAAATCGGCTTAATTTCTTCATAAGCGCTTTTGTCTCCCCCGGCCATCATTGGATATCCAGCCGTTCGTGCGATAACTCCACCGGAAACCCCAATCCCCAAAAACCGTATATTTTTGCCTTTAAAAGTTTCGTACCATTTTTGCGTGTCAGAATATTTTGAATTTCCTCCGTCTACAACAATATCTCCACTTTCGACATATTTAGAAATTTCGGTCAAAACTTCCTCCGTTGCCTCTCCCGCCGGCACCATTGACCACACAACCTTTGGTTTATCAAGTTGACCAACTAAATTTTCTATCGAATCAGCAGTTTTTAAACCTTGTTCCCATTTTTCATTTGAAATTTGAAATTTGAAATTTGAAATTTTCTCTTCCGTCCTATTCCAAACCACAACCTCATGCCCCCCCTCCAGAAGTTTAGAAACCATCCTATTCCCCATTTTTCCGAGGCCTATAAATCCAATTTTCATAATTTAATTATAATTCAATATCTGTCACCAAATACGTCTTAATCCCACTTTTTCTATACAACACAGCCGGATATTCATCAAGATCATTTTCTACCTCGTTCAAAATTATTTCAAGTGCCTCTTTTTTCTCCTGGCCAAACATCATAACAACAAAACTAGTAAATTTACCCAGAGCATTCAGAGTCAAGGTTATTCTTTTTGGGAATTTATCATTAACTTCTTCCCCAACAACCAAATCCACAGATTTCGCAGCAAGACTTCCGGGAAACACTCCGGCAGTGTGGACATTAGAGCCAACACCCATCACCCCTATCCTTTTTGGAAACTTTTTAAGTAAATTGCCAATCGCATCGTTATATAATTTGGCCGTTTCCTCAAAACTTTTTCCACAAAGCACTTTTCGACTCTCGATACAATACTTATCTGCAAAGTCTTTAACACCGGCATCCATCAACAATTTTTCGTTACTGTTCACATTGAACGGTTCACCATAACGCTCATCTACAACACAAATTGCGCCTGGAATCACATCATCTGGATCCACTATCATTGCCCGATAATCCATAGAAGTTCCACCGGAAAGTGCCAAAAGGGTTTCAGGATCCACCAATTTTTTGAGAGTTTCGTGGGCTTTAATCTGCCCTTCAGCTTTGTCTTTTACTTTGACAATCTTAATCATAATCAAGCTCCGATTTGATCATTTTGACTACATCCTCAAAACCTTTCTTCTCCGTGTTAATTTTAATAACACCTTGATAAGAATCATTGTTCACAATTTTAAATAGGTTTTCAATTGTTGCATCA
>CAYTEJ010000021.1:0-1544 GCA_964436835.1 uncultured Gammaproteobacteria bacterium
TACATCTGCACTAAATACGCGAACATTCCTCGTGTATTCCTTGCCATTCCATTTCGCATCGGTAAGTGAATGGGAGATATTATCCGAAGGCGGATAATTAACATCTGTACCAAACTCATGCTTTACAAAACTTTTGGGTACCACTTTCAAAATTTCCCAAGCCTGCTTTGTCAAAATTTTTCTATCCGGATTTGCTTCGTCCGCAACAGCTATTTGTATAGACCTTTTATCACCGCTGCTCCTAAGATGTGCGTCTTGATAGGTAAGATGATCGCCATTTGTAGTTACATCGCCATTCTTTTGCCAGCGTTCAATAAAATGTAACGCTTTATTTCTAATTTTGGGATTTTCTCGAGTAGAACCATCTCCACTTTTTCTAATCTCACCCTCCGGCGCGTGATTTGAATCAAGGATGCCTCTTGCCGTTTCCAATACTTCAAGAGGCATTTTGCCTGCCTGCGCTTGTCCCTCAATATATTGCAGCGCTTTTCCCTGCATCGCAGCTAATGTTTGCTTGTCAACTTTAAGTTTCTGCCACGAAAGATTGAGATCAACCCTTCGAGGTTTACCATCTGAATTATGAATCTTTAAATCAACCGGCCGAACACTCCTCACAGAATTTTCTCCCTGATCCAAAGTTATGTATCTGTCACCCCATCGCCCTGACACTGATTCCGGATCAGCCTCAATAATTTCCCAAAACATAGGAGTTAAGACCATTTTGGGTTCACCTTCTGTACCTGTATTTACGGCTAATTCCACACCCCTCTCAACCCGTTTTCTCTGTTCATTGATAAAGAAATCGGAAGGATTATCCGGTTGAAAATATCTGACTTGGTACTTTTCGAAATAATCATACTCAGTTGTGCCTGGTGAGTAAGGGTTTCTCAATCTATTGACTTGGGGCGTAAAAGAAAGGACACTGCCGTCAATCTTTAAATCACCATCACCAGACCACGTGTCCGCGGAAGATGCGCGCTCATTCCTATTTAATTTGAACTCCTGATTATTATTAACGTCAGTCGTCATTACTTCTGAAGCATTTTCTGTTCCAGCTTTATCGCTAGAATTTGCAGCATCTCTCTCAGCTGATGCTGCTTGCGCAGATTCAGCATTATCTTGGCCTTCTTTTTTAGCGCTTAACAAATTAATCAGATCAATTCCAGACATATCGTCGCCTTTAGCAATATCTGTCTGGGCAGCCTGAATAAACGAATCTACATCTGTTTGTGCATTTTTTATTCCAATTATGAGCTGTTCCGCAACTTTTGCAGACTTATCCCCATACATTCCCTCTAAATACTGGATAACAGTCTTATTTTCTTGTATCTGCTCCGCGGTATTATTTTCTGCAATCCTCGAAGCAAACAAACCAACATCACCCTTGCCGTCAACAAAGTATGTATTGTAAATCTCCATAACTGCACCATCGTTTTCCAAATCTATACCGACCCTTTTAAAAAATTCGGCTTCCGGCTTGCCTTTATATTGATCGAAGAATTCTTGCATCGTCCCTCGCCATTTTTCCAGCTGTTGTTCAAATG
>CAYTEJ010000021.1:1554-2104 GCA_964436835.1 uncultured Gammaproteobacteria bacterium
ATGCCTTTGAACGGGCTATTTTCACCTTTCCAATACTCAACACGTTCACCCATTGAAGCTTTATTAGCTTTTTCGGTATTAATCGGCCCGCCTTTGGCAATTGCTTCTATTTTTGCCCTATCTATCTCTGTCTCGCCTCCAAGAAGGAGCATGGCTTGGACTCCAGCAGTTTCCGCACTCAGCAAGCCCTTTTCCGTTTCAGCATTTACTTCGGTAGCTGTTACCTCAGGTATATTATTTTCGCTGGGTTGCTCAGCAGTCTGAGCCTGATCATTTTCGCTAACCCGGACGCTGTCTGCCAAAAGTTGGTCGTTCTCAGTTTGAACCTGTTCTCTCGTCTGAGTTTGTTGCTGAGCTTGACCAGCTTGTTCCTCCCTTTTGATTTCTTCCAGAGCCTCTTTGATACCTGGGTGCCTTTCTGCATAAGCTGCAGCTTTTTCTGGATATTTATCAACAAACTCACCCCAAGTTTGGGCGCCTATTCTGTTGCGTGTGGTAAACCAAGTTTGGTTTATGTTAAGTGGATCGTTTGAGGTGAATGCAGCTTGAA
>CAYTEJ010000021.1:2114-10874 GCA_964436835.1 uncultured Gammaproteobacteria bacterium
CGTTTGTTTGTCGTATTACGGGATCAAGATCTGGTTCTTCGTAAATTCTTTTTGTCTCATCACCAGCCTCTTTCGATTTTTGCTTACTCGGCTCATCCCGATCGGCTTTAACTGGATTGCCCCTTTGTGCTTTAGCCTCCCCATACTGGGCCATTGTGCCAAAACGTCTATATATTCTTTTTCCTGCGGCAGCAAGGTTTTCCAAATCGGTCCGGTCTTTGACTTGGGGCTTGTCCTGATTTAACGCACCAATAGCACCAGACACCCCGATCTTATCCTGGGCCTTATGTTTTTGTTCCGGCTGCCGTTGCGGTCGGGAAAATTCAACCTGTGTGTCTCCGCGCATCTCTGTGCTAGCTGGTCCTTTAGCCATTTTTAACCATCCCCCTTACCGAAACACGTAATTTTTCAATCATTTCGGCCCGATGCAGCTCATCTCTCTCGGAAAGTATTTCAAAAACTACACTTGCAAGCTCGGAAGCCTTGTCATCCAACTGCGGAATAACTTTTAAAAGCTCGTTGTGAGAAATATTTTCGGGTACTGCCGCAAGAACCAATTCGGCAATTTCCGCTGCCCTGTCTCCTGTTATTTTGCCTTGAGTAAGCTGGCTTTCCAACTCCTTTACTATCAGGGCTTCAAGTTTGTGGCGAAGTGTTGCGTTGTTTGTATCAGTCATACGCCACTTATCTTTCCAGATTTTTCAAAAGCGCTCCGGTAATTGCCATCATCATGAGACCTATGACAAGTGAAGCCCACCCGTTCAAGTCTGCAAACAGCTTCCCCACACCTATTGTGAATAAAGAAAAACCTGCGGCACCCAAAAGTAGCGAAAGTAACTGGCTATTGCGGACCCTTCTCACCGGCGGGGATTTTCCAAGAAGCTCAACGACCTTTTCTGCTGTCACATCGGCTAATTTTTCTGGATCAACAACTTTAGTGGTTTTTATTTGCTCTTCGTTTTGTGGCACCTTAATTTCATTTTAAACTATTTTACCTTCGGGTTGCCCTAAGAAATGTCCAACGCAGCCGGTCGGCAAAATTTAAGCTTTTGTATAGTGCTTGCCTTAAAATCAAATCATAGGTTCCGGCATATTCAACATGAGTTGGGCCGTAACCTGCCTTGAATTTGTGAAACCCGTACCACGGATCGCTTTCCCTGGCGTCCGGACCGAGTGCTCCCCACATATCAAAAATTCTTAGGTTCATTTTTTTGCCCAAGCGTATTGCCTCCCAAGCAACTAAATTTGAAGCCATTACTTCGCGGTTTTCATTAGACGAGCCACCATATGGGTAATAAAGCGTATCCTTAAAATTAAAAAGCATCCAGGCAACCAAGGGCTTACCTTGATATTTGGCAATTAAGACTCTGGCCATTCCGGCAGGCATCAAAGTTTTCCAGACTAGCCTGTGGTATTGCGGGGTGTGGCCAAAATACTTTTGTCTATGGGTGGTATCAAAGTAAAGTTTTAAATAAATTTCAAAATCGGCGTCTTTTGTCGACTCATAAACTTCAACACCCTTTTTCTGCGCAACCCCAATGTTATATCTGGTCTTAGGATGCATTGCTAAAAGCAAGTTTTGCTCTGTTTTCGTAAGATCCATTAAAAAATTGTAACGGGTAAATAGCGACTTTTTCGAAGGGACGTACCCTAAAGACAGTATTTTTTGCTTTAAGTCCTCCCGGGCAAAAACATTAGGCTCGATTTTGACGAAAGCGATATTTTTTTCCTTACCGATATCAATAAGCGCCTTTGTCATTTCAAGATCCGGCATCGGCCCTTTTGGCAGATATCCTACAGTTTGAGAAAAAATCGGCACCGGATGCAAAGTTAACTGATAAGCGCCAACCATGGCGTTTCCGTTAAACTGCCCCAGTCTCACAAGGTCTAGCCCTGTGCTTTTTCGAAACTCTCCCCATTCCCATGATTGGATAATATGGTAAACGTGGCTGTTATAAAGTGCTTTTTCTGTTTCTTCAACTTCCCGGACTATCATCAACTTATATACTAACCCGAAGCGGAATATTTTTCAGCTTTCCTTTGTAATCTTGCCGAATTCGCTAAAAAGTTTTCGTATTTTTGGGTCAATAACAACTTGGCAGTAAGGGGCAGTCCTGTTGTTTTCAAAATAATTTTGGTGGTAATTTTCTGCTTTATAAAAGTTTTTGAAATGCACAATTTCGGTCACAATTTTGTTTTTATAAGCTCCCGATTTTTCGATTTCAATACGGGTTTCCTCGGCGATTTTTTTCTGCTTCTCGTCCCGGTAAAAAACCGCCGATCTATATTCCGTGCCGACGTCTGCACCTTGCCTGTTTAAAGTTGTCGGATCATGCAGCTTAAAAAATACCTCAAGTAAAGTCTTTAGAGCTATCACCTTAGGGTCAAACTCAAACTGAATTGCCTCCGCATGACCTGTTGTTCCTGAGCAAACCTGCTCATAAGTTGGATTCTCTACATCGCCTCCACTGTAACCCGGGGTAACCGAAGTCACACCCTTAATTCTTTGAAATATTGCCTCCGTACACCAAAAACACCCTCCCGCAAGTGTAATTGTTTCTATTTTATTGCCTATATCAGGCATGATTGCCCTTCCCGACTAAATAGTACTGATCAGCTCTTCCGGTATATCGACAACAAACCGCGAAACTAAATTAGAAGAAGTCGTCCCAAAATAAAGCCGCTGCGAGGCATATGTCAGGTAAAGTTTTTCGCGGGCTCTAGTCATACCCACATACGCCAGACGCCGTTCCTCTTCAATTTCGGAAACATCCATCATAGACCTGCTGTGCGGAAACAGCCCCTCCTCCATGCCGATTATGAAAACATGGTCAAATTCCAACCCTTTTGCCGCATGAATTGTCATTAGTGTTACTACATTGGTATCGACCTTACCTTCATGCGATTTTTCCGGTGTAATTTTGCCCTCCATAAGTGCAATATTTTCCAAAAGTGTTTGCAAATTTTCGTATTCGGAGGCTACAGATTTAAGCTCCTTTACGTTTTCAACGCGCATTAAACCTGCATCTGTCCCATCATCCAAAAGTTGTATATAATCCGTACTTTCCAATACTTTATCAATTAGCTCCACAGGCGTTGGCATTTTTTTCTTGGTTTTTAGTTTTTCGGCCATTTCCAAAAACTTTTTGAATCTTCCTTTGCCGAGTTTTTCAACTCGCATTCTGGAAACATCATCCAGCGGATTTTCGATGATCCTAAGATATGCAAGGACATCTTTAACCTCTTTTCTCTCGTAAAATCTTACGCCGCCATAAATTCTATAAGGGATGTTGTTATGCAATAGTGCTTCCTCAATCGTTCGCGACTGGGCATTCGTACGGTATAAAACTGCAAAAGACCCAAAACCTTCTGCCGAATTCAGAATCCTGTCAACGGCAAAATTTGCTTCGTCAATTTCATTTTGGGCATTATAAATTGTAATCCGCTCACCATTTATATTTTTTGTCCACAAATTCAAAACCGGGTGCGCTTTATTCTTGGAAATGACAGCATTTGCAGCAGAAAGGATATTGCCGGTGGAACGGTAGTTTTGCTCAAGGTTAAAAACCCGGGCATTGGCAAAGTCCCGCTGGAAATTCAAAATATTGCGGAAATCCGCTCCCCTAAACGAATAAATAGCCTGCGCTGCATCACCAACAGCTGTCAAATTCCCATGAACAGATGCCAGCTGTTTGGTTAGGACGTATTGGGCGGTGTTAACGTCTTGGTATTCGTCGACCAATACATATTCAAACCTGGATGAATACTTATCTAGAATATTTGGATTTTTCTCAAATAACTTTACGGTTTTAAAAAGCAGATCGTCAAAGTCACAAGCCCCGATTTTGGAAAGTTCTTGCTGATAATCTATGTAAACTTTTGCCGCTGTTTCCCCAAAATATCCGTGGGCAAACTGCTTGTAGTCATCCGGGTCCAAAAGCTCTCCCTTGGCAGAAGAGATAGCACCTAAAATTGAATTTGGCCTAAAGTGCTTTGTGTCAATGTTTGAAGCCTTCATTATTTTTTTAATCAAAGAAAGTGAATCATCACTGTCATAAATTAAATAACCCGAAGGCAAGCCAATATATTTACCCTCAATCCGTAAAAGTTTTGCGCAGAAAGCATGAAATGTCCCCACGAAAGGTATTTGGTTCATAGTCAGTGGTTTACCCTGACTTGTGAAGGGTTCGTGGTTATTTTTATCCAGTAACGATGGACCATGAACTATCAACTTCTGGATCCTCTCCTTCATCTCGTTCCCTGCTTTATTGGTGAAAGTTACAGCAAGGATTGAATTTGCGCTGGTTCCCTGGGAAATTAGATGTGCAACTTTATAAGTCAAAACACGTGTTTTACCACTTCCGGCACCCGCCAAAATCAAAACCGGCCCGTCAACTGCCTCAACAGCCTCTTTTTGTTTTGGGTCAAGTTCACTAAACAAGTCTTCTGCCATACTTCTTAAGTCTAGCTCAAGGGGTTGTCCTTTAGTGCTTCAATCATTTAAAATAGCCTGTACGGAGCAATTTCCCGAGTACTTATCTGGAAAGTTATAATATCACAATATGATTAAAGTTTTGGATTTTTGGGCAACTTGGTGCGGGCCTTGCAAGTTTATGGAGCCCATTATTGAGGAAATCGAAAAAGACCTATCAGGCAAGGTTGAGTTTGAAAAAATTAACGTGGATGAGCACCAGGATATATCCGCAAAACACCAGGTAATGTCTATCCCTACCTATATTATCACCAAGGACGATATGGAGCAGGAAAGGATTATTGGGGCCACCTCAAAAGACAACTTTCTCAAGGTCATTAAGAAATATGAATAACCCCTTACCCCTAGTGGTTGCAAATCTCAAGGCAAATTTAACTTGGGACCAAATATCAGAATGGATTGAGACAGTTGGCCAAAAAGCTCAGGATTTTAATGGAACCATAATTTTTTGTCCTTCATACCCCTTTTTGGCTGCAGCATCTCAAAAAATTAATAATAGTTCCGCAAACATACACCTTGGTGTTCAAGACATTTCAAAATTTGAAGCTGGCGCCTACACAGGAGAAGTTGCAGCTGCACAACTGGCTGGAATTTGCCAATTTGCAATTATAGGGCATTCAGAAAGGAAAAAATATTTTCAGGAAACGGATAGCGATATTATCAATAAAATATCATTGCTTTTGAAAAATCACCTCAAACCGCTCTTATGTATAAATTCAATAAACCAACTGGAATCATTCTTAAAGGAGAGTACCGAAATAAAACAAAATGCATCCGAAATAATTTTTGTTTACGAGCCGCCTGGAGCAATCAGCGGAGGAGGAGAATATAAACCAGAAGATCCTCAAGTAGCGGCGGCAAACGCCAAAAAAATCCAGGAGATTATGGGTACGCAAGTGACGATAATTTATGGTGGCAGTATCAACCCCCAAAATGCCCAAAGTTTTTTTTCAATGGACAATTTAAACGGAGGGTTAATTGGTCAAGCAAGCGTAGACCCGCAAACTTTCTGTCAAATTTTGGAACTAGTTAAATAAAATTAAATGCACGAAATCGGCCACGGGTCTTCCAAAAGGCCCATTTCTATTATAAAAATACTTTTTTTTGCCTCTGTTTTGGCTGTTTTGGCTTTTATTTTCATCAAAATCTTAAAACTGGAAAAAATTATTTTTAACGGCCCCAAAACGGTTGTCCAGTTAATAACGGATACCGGCCTTAAGTCGGACAAAGGAAGGACGAACATTTTGCTACTTGGTATAGGTGGCGATGGTCATGACGGCCCGGACTTAACTGACACGATGGTTTTAGCCTCTATTGACACACAAGGCAAGGATGTCGCTCTTATTTCAATACCTAGGGATCTTTGGATTCCAAATCTCAATGCAAAAATAAATAGCGCTTATGCTTATGGCCAGGACCAAAACAGCCAGGGTTTATCTCTTGCTAAAAAAACTATAAGCAACATTTTTGGTGTACCCGTTCATTATGCATTTAGAATAGATTTTAACGGTTTCGTTAAAGCTGTTGATTTGGTTGGAGGTTTGGATTTGACTGTTGACAACTCGTTTAGTGATCCCCGTTATCCAATAACCGGCAAAGAAAACGACCTCTGCGGATTAACTATCGAAACCCAAAATATAGATGGTGCTGACCAGGAAGTTGTTAAAGATGCAACTGGATCCGCAACGCCCATCAGTAAAATTAATGACGATAACGACCCATTCACTTGTCGCTATGAAACCCTCACTTTTAAGAAGGGACCCACACATATGGACGGCGCGACCGCCCTTAAATTTGTCCGTTCGCGCCATGGTACGAACGGGGAAGGGTCCGATTTTGCCAGAAGTGCCAGGCAACAGAAAGTAATTCTGGCGTTTCGGAACAAAGTAATCTCATCTAAAACTTTAACGAGTCCGGCGACATTAATAGATCTAGAAAAAACATTCAGTTCCTCAATAGATACTGATATCGGCAGTCAGGAAATTCCTCTTCTTGCCAAACTAGGTTTAAAAATAGACCCGGCCGCAATAAGAAGGGTTGTTTTGACGGCAGGCGAAGATGACAGCCATCTGGATGTTGGCCCACCCGAAAATTACGGCGGGGCATTTGTGCTTATCCCCAAAGGTGCCAATTGGGCCGACCTTGCGGATTATATTCAAGGCGAAATTTACGATTCCAATTCTGGTAGTACCAATAAGAATTCAAATGGAATAAATTCAAAAGAGACTAATCCCGGAAGCTAAGAGCCAGTTTCAAGGTTCCAACTACAAACAAAATTAAACCGCCGATAAAAAGAAAATAAGTAATTTCAGTCGAACCTGCGTTTGGTAATGCACCGCTTGTTCCACCCTTGCCTGCAGAACCCGTAGCGGTTTGGGCAAAAACATTTTCGGAAAGTGAAAGCCACAAGAAAAGCGAAGTGAAAAATCCAATTAAACGGCCAAAAGAAGATTTAAAGCAGGCGATCTTCATATGAAACTCTATATTTAAGAGTAATCCGTTTTGACATTTGTTGTCAAGAGAGAAACGGTTTACTTTCCTTTGGTTTTCTTCACAGTAGACGGCTTTTTCGAAGCCGCTTTAGGCAGCTTTTTTGAAAGCCTTGATTTCAATCTCGAAGCCCTATTTTTGTGAATAACGTTGCCTTTGGCAGCTTTGTCCAATGATTTAAACACACCGGTAAGTCCTGCCTCGGTCGGTTTCTTCACAAAATCCCTGACAGCCTTCTTGTAAGCCTGTTTTATCTTAAGGTTTATTAAAGTTTTTCGCTTGTCCTGTCGGACTTTTTTTATTGCTTGTTTTGTTACTGGCATTCTATTAAGATAAAAACCGCAATAGGGCAATTATCAACTTGTCAGAATTTTACACTATTATTCCAAAAAAATGAAATAGGATCCCAATTTTTTAATGAATTGAGTTTTTAATCAATGTGGTATTTTCTTAAAAACGGTGCCAAAACCATCTTCAATAAAACACAAGATGACATACTTTCTGCAGCTTTTGTAATTGGCGCCTCGGTTGTAATTGCCAAACTCCTAAGTCTTATCCGCTACAGGCTTCTTGCGGCTTATTTCGGTAACCAAATCGAGCTTTTAGATGGCTACTTTGCGGCAACCACACTGATGGACTCGGTATTCGACACCTTTATTTTCGGCAGTATCGCTCTAGCTTTTATTCCGGTTTTTTCAAAATACCTGGAAAAGGAAAAAGTAAAGCAGGCATGGGCGCTCGCATCAACAATGATCACCATAGGCTTCATATTTTTCCTGTTTTTTGCAGTGGTTTTCCTCTTTTTCTCCGATCAGGTTGCAGCCATAATTGCCCCTGGGCTTGTGGAAAAATTTCCGGCGACCCAAACCAAAATATCTCACCTTCTTCAAATAATGGTACTATCCCAGTCGCTTTTTGTAATTTCAATTTTCATCTCAGGGGTTTTAAATTCTTTCAAAAGGTTTGTTATACCCGCGCTTGCTTCTATTTTTTACAATGTTGGAATAATCATCTCAATCATTTTCCTTTCACCTGTCTTTGGTATCTATTCTGCTGCAATCGGAATGATTTTCGGCGCCTGCCTTCACTTTTTAATTCAAGTTCCCTTAATTCTCTCGATGAATTTTCGCTTCAGGTTTAACCTCAACTTTAAAGATAGAGATGTTAAGGAAGTGCTTACCCTTATGTGGCCCAGATCAATAACCATTGGTTTGTCCCGTCTGTCGTCCGTTGTTAACGTTGTTTTGGCTTCGGTATCTACTGTTGGTGGAATCGTTGCTTTGAATTTTGCCCAAGTCCTGCAAATAGGCCCGACGGCACTTTTTGCAGCGTCACTTGCCCAAGCCGCTTTTGTTTTTCTGTCACTTGATGCCAATAACAATAAAAGCGAGCAATTCAAAAAACTTTTTATCGAGTCCTTTCACCAGATATTGTTTTTGGTATTGCCAACTGCAGTTATTCTGGCAATCTTAAGAGTTCCCGTTGTACGGTTGGTATTTGGTGCAAAGGACCTGCCATGGGACACAACCGTCCTTGCCTCAAGGACTTTGCTGGCGTTTTCATTAGGAATCGCCGCGGCATCTCTTAATCTTCTTTTAATCCGCGCCTTTCATGCGTTAAGGGACAGCTATACGCCGGTAAAGATTACAGTATTTACAACAGCTTTAAATATTATTCTTGCCATAATTTTCGTCTTTGTTTTAAAGCTGTCAATAATTTATCTGGCAATTGCCTCATCTATCGACAGCATCCTGGCAGCTGTCTTAATGCTCTATTTT
>CAYTEJ010000021.1:10884-11900 GCA_964436835.1 uncultured Gammaproteobacteria bacterium
TTTTCTGGACAAAAAAATCGGCGGCTTTGACAGGAAAAAATTGCTTCTGCCTACATTTAAAATAGTCGCAATCTCCCTGGTAACGGCGTTTGCCCTGTACGTTCCCATGAAGCTTTTAGACCAGCTTGTGTTTGATACAACCAGGGTTGTCGGTCTTTTAATTTTGACCTGAATTGCCAGCGCTGTCGGCCTAAGCGTTTACATTTTCCTTTCCTGGATTTTTGGTGTCGAACAACTCATAATATTTACAAAATTTGCCAAAAGGGTTGCGACATTCCCTTCCCGCATAAAACCCCCAAGCCCCGAATCAATAAGTGCTTAAAGCTGGCCTAAGGAAAAGTATTTAGCTATACTGAGTCCTTATGGAATCAAAAAATATCCGCAATTTTGCCATTATTGCCCACATCGACCACGGCAAATCAACTCTTGCCGACCGCATCATGGAAATTTGCGGGGCGGTTGGCGCCAATCACGAGGCCCAACTCTTGGACAGCTTAGAACTCGAACGTGAACATGGCATCACTATCAAACTCAAAGCTATCCGCCTCAACTATCATCTAGAATCTAAAATCTACAATCTCAACCTCATCGATACTCCCGGCCATGTGGATTTTGGCTATGAAGTGTCGCGCTCCCTTGCATCCGTAGAAGGCGCAGTTTTAGTTGTAGACGCAACACAGGGAATCCAAGCTCAAACCCTTGCAAACTTTAACTTGTCACTGGACGCAAATCTTGCCATTATTCCTGTCGTTAATAAAATCGACAGCCCGGCTGCCAATGTCACGGAAACCGTCGAAGAACTAAAACTTTTGGGTTTTAAAGAGGAAGAAATCCTAAAAGTTAGCGCCAAAACAGGCGAGGGAGTTGAAAATCTTATCAAGGAAATCACCAAGCGGATTCCTTCGCCAATTGCCCGCGTCGAAAATCCTCAAGCATTAATTTTTGATTCTTCCCTTGATCCCTACAAAGGTGTTATTGCAACAGTCCGATTGTTTGGCGGACAAGTAAAAACAGGT
>CAYTEJ010000021.1:11910-14270 GCA_964436835.1 uncultured Gammaproteobacteria bacterium
GAAAAAATAGCCAGAATATTAACCGTCAAATCCCAACTTACCCATCTTTTTTTTTCTTTTTTTTGATAAATTAAGGCGACTAGACCTAGAATCATAAGAATATTAAAAGTATTGCTGCCGATTCTCTCTCCAAAACCGATATACGTAGACGAAATTAAAAGCGGAGAGGTCGGTTTTATTGTTACCAATTCCAAAGATCTTTCTAAAATTAAAGTCGGGGACACACTCACCTCGCCCAAGAACTCAGCACCGCCGCTTGCGGGCTATAAGGAAGCAAACCCTGTTGTCTTTCTGTCCTTCTACCCTACAGACCCGCATGATTTGCCAAAACTAAAAACGGGTTTGGAAAAATTAAAACTTAACGACGCCGCGCTTACTTTTGTCCCCGAATCGTCACTCTCCCTTGGCCAGGGTTTTCGTCTCGGCTTTCTTGGCCTTTTGCATTCCCAAATAACCCAGGAAAGACTAGAGCGTGAATATGATCTGGATATTATCGTTACCTCACCCTCAGTCAACTTCGAGCAGAATGGGGAAGTCATCAATAAACCTTCAGACTTCGACCCGACCGCCAAAGATATCAAAGAACCATATGCCAAAGTAACAATCTTTGCGCCGCAAAAATATTATGGAGTCATTTCCCAGTTAATTTATGAAAAAAGGGGAGTACAGGAAGGTTTGGAAAATATAGGCGCTTCGCAAAAGATAGAAGCAAAAATACCATTTATCGAAATCCTGATTGGCTTTTATGACCAGCTAAAAACCCAGACTTCCGGCTATGCATCTTTTGATTTTGAAATCACCGAATACCGACCTGCCAAACTCGTCAAACTCGACATTCTGGTAAACCACGAACCGGTTGAAGGCTTGGCGCAAATTATCCCGGCTGAGCATGCCGAGGAATTCGGCCGCAAGTTTGTTGAGAAATTAAAAGAAGCTATCCCACGCCAAAATATTCCGGTGCCCATTCAAGCTGCCATCGGCGGCAAAATAATCGCCCGCGAAACAGTCGCAGCCTACCGAAAAGATGTAACCGCCAAGCTATACGGCGGCGACGTCACCCGTAAAAATAAGCTTTTGGAAAAACAGAAAAAAGGTAAAAAACGCATGCGCCGTTTCGGCTCAGTCGATATCCCGCAAGAAGCGTTTCTTGCAGTTCTGAAGATTTGACATCCACCCCCCCCCAATTCATAATGGAAATAATGGCAGGCGACAAAGGAGCAGAAATTCCAAAAAGCGCGCAGGAATTTCATCAAAGGCCAAAAGCTGTTAAAGACGCAGTAGGTTTCTATAAAAAACCCGCAGCAGGTAATGCTTTCAGGTCAGCTATTTCCAGAGCCGTAGATTCCTTGCGCCGTAGGGGAAGGCAATTACCAAGTAATGAAACTGCACGAAGAATGGTAGACAAACCTGAAACCCCACAAGAGGCGCCTGATTATTCCTCTCTGGGCCGCACACGCAATGTTAGAATAAATCCAATTACTGAACACAGCTTAAGAGCAAATCACGATATTCCAAGTTCAGGCGAAAAGTACTTCGGTTCTGCAAACGAAACACCTAAACCTTCTGAAGAGTAACTTTCTTTCTTCCGTGCTAAAATTGTAAAAAATGTCGCGGCCATTAAATGTTGTTGGAAGTCCGGTAATCTACAAAAATAAATTCCTGCTTATCAGGCGAATTAATCCGCCATATAAAGGTTTATGGAGCATGGTCGGCGGTAAAGTCGAAGTGGGGGAAGACATTAAAGATGCCATTATCCGTGAAGTCAAAGAAGAAACGGGCTTAAATGCCAAATTTGTTGCAATCCGCGGCGTCGTTTACGAAGCGCTTCATACCCAAAAAGGTATCGATGACCATTTCACAATCTGGGCCTGCGAAACAAGGGCCAGTTCCGGTCGGGCAAAAGAAAACGGAGAAGGCGAAGTTAAATGGTTTACAAGAGCCGAGCTTAAAAAGTACGAAAAAGAAATTATCCCAAGCGACTTTGCCATGATTAACACGTTCTTCTTGGGCAAAAAACGAAGTGTTACTCTTCACAAATCGACAATGGTTTTAAAAAACGGAAGCTATCAGATAGAATATTTCGGGGTTCAATAATGATCAACTGCACTTTTGAAAATGGCAATAAAGCATCTTTAAGGCACGTCGTGGTCGATGCGATTTGCATAAAAGACAACAAGATTCTTCTTGTCAAACGCGGCCCAAAATATTCAAACCCTGGGAAATACGCCCTGCCTGGTGGTTTTTTGGACCGCGGTGAAACTGCAGAGGAAGCAAGCCTTCGCGAATTAAAAGAAGAAACAGGCTACACCGGGAAAATCGTCAAACTGATAAAAGTCCTCGACGACCCAAACAGAAAAAAT
>CAYTEJ010000022.1:0-12482 GCA_964436835.1 uncultured Gammaproteobacteria bacterium
GAACAATAGACAGCTTATTATCTGCAAAAGCCCATTCGATATCCTGAGGGAAAAAATAGTGTTTTTCCAGCATTTGGCCGATTTTGGCCAATTCGACGATATATTTATCCTCCAGTTTTTGTTCTTTTTTATAAGCAGGCGCTACTGTTAATAATTTATTGTTATTACCCCTTCTAACCATTTGCTTGTCTTGCGCAGACATTGTTTTTTTTGTGATAGAAAAATCTTTTTTGTTTACTTCATAGTGATCCGGTGTTTCTCTGCCGCCAACTATTAATTCTCCTAAGCCAAAAATAGCTTCTATTATGATTGTATTTTTATTGTTGGTAACAGGATCTATTGTAAACATGATTCCGGATGTTTGAGATTCAACCATCTTTTGAACGGGAACGGCAATTCCAACCTTAAAATGATCAAAGTTTTTTTGGAAACGATAAAATATGGCACGTGCTTCAAAAAGAGAAGCCCAACAAGCCAGAAGGGCAACTTGTAGGTTTTTTTGTCCACGGACATTTAAAAAAGTAGCTTGCTGGCCAGCAAAAGATGCGTCCGGCAAGTCTTCTGCGGTTGCCGAAGAGCGAACCGCAACGTAAGCTGGTTTTGAGCCGGATAGTTTCTGGTAATATTTGTAAAGGTTTTTTTCAAGCTCCGGGTCGATCGTAATTTTTTTAATTTCCTCTTGGCAAGCATTTGCCTTGTCCTCCAGTAGAGTTGGGTTTTCTACGTCGAGGTTATATAAAATACCCCGAATCCTGTCGAGAGTACCAGATTGTTTAATATTTTTAAAATATGCCTGGGAAGTTACGATAAAGCCTTCAGGTATAGGGGCTCCAATTTTGTGCATTTCACCAAGATTGGCTCCTTTACCGCCAACAAACGGCACGTCGTTTTTATCAATTTGCGAAAACCAAACTATATCCTGCATTTGTTTCATACTCAGCACACCACTAACTGCAGGATGGGCAGAGCTATAAGTTTATTGTAACAAATTCTTGGCTTTAAGAGTGCTTGAGTAACATGAGTGAAATTAAACTTTTTTCATCATGGTTTGCTAGTCCGCTTTTTATCATCATCTCAAGCTTAAGAGTTGAGGCAAACAAACGTTTTAAATCTGTAAGATTAATGTACCTTGACTGATTTTGTATTTTACCCCACTGCCAATCTTGTATCGGCCTGCCACAAATTTCTGCAACTTGAGCTGAATTCAGCCCCATTTTCATTAAAATAAGTAGAAAAAGGCGGTTTTCAATATGCCAGGGAAGGCCGCCGCGGGCATCGGAGAGTTGTTGCAAAAGTTCAAGGCTTAGCTTTTGGTTTATGCCGATTGTGTCTAGGAGTTTAAAAAGAACCGGATTTGGCTTGAAAATTTGAATAACCGCAGGTAGCGGTATCTTTTTTAGTATTGACGGGGGCAATTCTTTTTTTTCCCAGAAAAAGACAGTGCTTGTTGTTGGAATGTCTTTAAGACTCTCCGTGTTTATTTTTTTTGAAGATAATATATCTTGAGCGATAATAACTTTTTGCGAGTTAAGAATATCCTGACCAAAAATTTCCTGATAAAGCATCTCGGGATTTTCAGATGATAACCTGATTTTTGGAATGTCGGTAAAATTGGATAACAGTTCTTGTAATCTTAGATATGAGGCAGTTGTGTCTTCACCGTGTAGTATTGTTAACATTAAAGTTTAAAAACTGCCGATTTAGACCGAACTTCTTTTTGAACCTTGATACCAAACTCGTCGCCTGCCTTGGCTATATCAATTGACGCGTGTTCAATTTGCATTGATTCCACTTTCTGTACGAACTCATTACCTTCTTTGTCCTTAAGTTTGACGTGATCACCTATTTTTAAATCCCCTTTGTCGAGTTTGACTATGGCAACATTAATCTTGTCAAAATAATGTATAACTTGACCAATTTTATTGTCCGGCATTTAATTTCCTTCCAAAGTATCGCTCTTTAGGATTTTAGTTATCTTGATGTTTGCCTCAGTTAATTTTTCTGCGCATAATTTGTGTAGGCTTACCCCCTCTTCAAGTAGGTCTAAACCCTCTTCGAGGTCAATACTTGGGTTTTCCAGTCTGGAAACAATTTCTTCGAGTCTAGCTAATGCTTTTGAAAAATTAAGGTCTTCTTGTTTTTTAGCCATCTTTTTGTTTTGATTTTACTTGTGACTTGAAAGATCCGTCTTTCAATTTTACTCTAATAATACTTTCAAGCTCAATATCCTCGATGTTTCTTAAAATAGTGCCAGTGCTGCTATAAGTTATTGAATATCCACGTGACAGGGTATTTTGAGGTGAAAGCATTGCAAGAGATCTTTTTGCCTGGTCAAGTTGGCGCATTTTTTCATCTCTTATAAACATAAATTTTTTAATAAGATCCTTTAATATTTGGTCACACCTTAATTTGCCATCATTTATTAAGAGTTTTTCGTGTTTTTGAAGCAGGCTTTTGGCAGAATTTAACCTATGAGGCAGATCTTTAAAAGAATTCTTTACCTGTACGAGCCTAAAGAAATAATGGTCAAGTTTTTGGAAATTGTTTGAAAAATAGTAATTTGCCTGAGATTTTAAGCGGTTTTTTAAATACTCTAAATTTTCCTCAACTCTTGAATAACCGGCGGTGACAATATTTGCAGCATCTGTCGGAGTAGATGCGCGCCTGTCTGCAACCCACTCTGCAAGAGATTCATTTGCTTCATGGCCTATTGCTACGACTGCCGGTGTTGCCAGCTTAAAAATTGCTCTTGCAACATTCTCATCGTTGAAAGCAGCCAAATCTTCCAGCGACCCGCCGCCGCGGGTGATGACAATAACGTCAAAACCCATGCGATCAACCCTAGGTAAAACCTTTAAAAGTTCTTCTATCGCGTGCGCACCTTGCACGCGCACGTCTGCGGTATAAAGATTGATAACCGGATACTTATTGATGCTGTGAGTGATAAAATCATTTGCAGCATCCGAACCTTCCGAGGTGACAAGGCAAACTTTTTTGGGGAATTGGGGAAGCTCTTTTTTATGCCTTTGGTCAAATAAACCCTCTTCTTTCAGTTTTTTAACCAGCTCTTCAAGTTTTTTAGACAAAACACCTTCGCCTATAAGTTCAAAGGTGTCCAGACGCAACTGATAAATAGCCAGCGGTTCATAAAGTGTCAGGCTCCCCGAAACCAAGACTTTTTGGCCAACAAGGCCGGCATCAAGACCGGTTAATAATCGCCCATCCGCAATACATGGAAGCACGGCGCGATCATCTTTTATCCTAAGATAGAAAAAATTAAGCTTTGGATGTTTTCTGAAGTCTGAAATTTCACCTTCTACCCAGAAAGGCATTTGTTCCAATGTTTGCTTGGCAATGTAATTTACCTCGGAGACCGTATATACCTTTTTACCGCCTACAATTTTCATGATTTATTAGTATAACATTTAGCTTCATTTTGCGGGAGTTATACCGTCAGGACAAGGAAAGGATGGTGACTAGAAAAAAATATTGATTTTGGTATAATACGGCCAAGTGGCTAAAAAAGAAGATAAAAAAACACAGCTCGAACCCCTTCTGGTCAAAGCGGGTACTATTTTAGGGTCTACATATGCCCAAATAGTTGGAGTGAGTGTTACTGACGTAGATATTACTCTAGAATTTGTTTATAAAAACCCCCGTGTTGAAATAAAAGAGGCACAAGTTGTTTCAAGAGTTACATTACCTCTTAGGGTTGGTCAAGAATTAGCCGATACCATAATCAAGACGATTAAGGTACATGATGAAAATAAGAAAGGAAAGAAATAAAAATATGACTCCACCGACTGTTGCAGATTTTACAAGAATGCCATATGACCCAAGTCCCTTCATATGGGTAAATCAAGACTTTACAAAAACTGTGGTAGAACCCGTTGATGAAGTAATAGAAAAACTTGCTCAAAGTCCTGGCTTTGTGAGTTATGTTAAAAAAATTGATGCTTATTTAGTAGAGAATCCAGCTAAGGTTGTTGGCATCAGTGCAAAATATAGCAAATTCCTAACAAAATAGATGTGTCTTTTGAAATTAAGTACGAGAACAAAAGCAAGCGAGATGAATTTGATTCAGTTTTAGCCCAATTTAGTGACGACGTACAGGAAAGAGCAATTAAGCATTTGTCTGAAACTCCACACTCTGCGAAAAAAATAGGGCAAATTAGAAAATATAATTTACCTGATGCTCATAGGATTATATATACGATACCTAAAACGCCTAAAGGTGAAAAGGCGATAGTTAATATTGTTGGTGCTGGCGATCACGCATATTATCTACGTTTTTTGAAAAAATATGCCTCAAAAAGATAAAATAAATAAAGATAAACAACTAAAGAATTTGCTCAAGGCTGGTGGCCGTGAAGAGTCCAAAAAAGACTTCCTTACTTTGCTAAAACAGGCTGTACAGCCTGCTAAATGATATAATTCCGCTATGGTAGAAGATGAAGATTGGAGCAAAGTAGACGAACGTGAAACACGTATCCCGTGGTTTATTACTGTTCCGTTTTGGATCCTTATAGGAATACTGATATTTATTGCTTCTGTACTAACTCAAATAAGAAACAATTTAAGAGATATAAACGGCTCTACGCAATACACTTCGGCTTCAGCAGACTATCTTAAAAACATTGAGAGTATCCTTGAAGAAATACGAGATAAGTAGTTTGACTTCAAAAGTTGACTACAGGATAATTTTCATTTATACTTTTATTGAGTACTAACCGCCTATTTAGGAACGGAGGTATAGCGAATTAGAGGCACTTTAGCCCACGCAATGCGTGGGTTTTTTGTGTTTTAAGGACAAAAATTTGCCTTGAAATAATTTTGGTGTTTAGACTAGAAACTATTGACAGCCTGTCGAGTCGATAAAAGACAATTTAAGTATATGAGACAAACCAATAGAAATGTCCTTTGGCAAAAGGATTAATAAAGATACATGAACTTGATCAACATACCTTTAGATAAAAGCATATACGCTATAACCAATTTCGTCAAAGTAGCTTCAGAAATGAATCTACGAAAGCAAGATAGGTCTTTACGGTTTGTTTTTCGGCTTTTGATATTTCTAGCTATTTTTTTACTTGTTATTTTTTGGGGATACGGAAAGTTTATTCTAAATAAGTAGTGCTTTTATTTTCACAATGCAGTAGGTATAACATTTAGCTTCATTTTGCTATATTGACAGATATTTTTTCAGGATGTATAAAATTGGTGCTTATCGCAAGATAGGCAACTTGAAGGGGCTTCTCGCAAGAGAGGCCTTTTCTTTTGTTTCAAAAGTACTTCAGGCTTATTACGATATCATTTAATACTTTTTCCATTGAATTAGTATCTTCGCCTGTGTTCTGTTGCTGGTAGTAAATAACAAGCGGCACTTTTCCGTCAAAAATAAGATAGCTCTTTTTAGCAAACCCCATTGGAACAAAACCGTTTCCGGTTGATATTGAATCGATAATTTCTACCGATTTACCGTTAATTTCCGTACTTTTAGCAGTTAAAACATTTTGGTAGTCATTTGGGTTTTCATACATCTTGACTGTTGTCTGCCACTGGCTTGGCTCAATGGGTACAACGCGGATTGGAACGATATCATGCTCGACATAAGTGGGTACAACAAATGAAAAGGGAGCAAAAAATGTACATTCCTGATATTTGTCATTATAGGTTGTGAACCAGTCTTTAGGGTAAGAAAGTTGAAATGAGTAGGCAGTATTTGAACATAAATTCACGTATGACCCTATAACGGCACCGCTTTGGGTATCGGAAAAAGGTTGAGGCCTATCCATTTGCCGATCAACGTTTAGCTGTGTTCGCACGCCCTTAACAAGGGCGGACATGCTTTCTTGTGAATGTTTACCCAAGAAGAATGCCCCTAAACCGTAAAAAACCACTACAGCAACAAAACTCGTAGCTTTTAGAACTGTCTTAAACTTTTTCAGCGTCAATTTGCTCCTCCAATGAAAGGAACATTAGCTGCCCTGTCTCTATTATAAGACCAAGTGAGCCTTATTGTTGAGGGTTATCTTCAGGAATAGGGTTTGGCACTGGGCTCCCCTGGTCACCGCTTTCGGGTGGCATAGGTGGAATTTCAATTCCCCCCGTACCCGGCTCTACCGGAGCCGGAGGTGTTGGTTCCGGAGCCGGAGGTGCTATTGGCTGGCCTCCATCACCGTCGCCTTGCGGCATAGGATTTTGACCGATTTGATCGTTAGGATCCATAAATTTAACCTCCTTTAATTGATTTTAACAAATTAGGTGGGTGATTTGTAAACCCCTAAAATACTAGGTCGCGTGAAAATAGCTTTGCAGTATTTTTTGCATTTTTGGCGCCAAGCTTTTGTTGCCAACATATTTTAAATTTTCATCCTTAAGTCTTGTTTCCAATGAATTCGCCTGGTAACGTACAGCAGCGAACTTGTTCAAGTTTTCTTTTAACTCCAAAAGATGTTTTTTTTCGGCAAGTAGATTACTTGAGATGGCGAGATTTTCTTTTTGGGCGTTTACAAGTTGTTGATGAGCACGTTCAACGTCTGTTGCAAAATCCGGCTTTATTTCCGCTTTGGAATTTAATGTGTTAGTTATGTCTGTGGACATTTTAACAAACAACTCCAGATACGCGAGTTCTGCATTGTAATAGCCTTTGAAATCGGCCCCGGGGGAAAGCTTTGAAAGGTTTGCCAAAGCGTCTTGAGCTTTGAGTTTTTTATCCGTATAATAATTTTTAATCTTATTTACATCTCCGTCTACCCATACAGAGTCGTTTGACAGCACCGGTAGATAAAAATCCGGCCCAAGTGCAATGAGCGCGCTTTTGAAGAATTCGTGATCTTTTTCGGTTTGGTTAAACACAGCTTCCGATTGATCGTAATAGCTGATTAGACCGGTTGTTATATTTTGCAGTTCAGGCAAAACGCGAGTTTTTTGCAACTGTTGCCTTTGGAACTGGACATTTTGCTTTGCCAAACCTATCTTTGACAGTAGTTTTTGTTTGTCGGCCAAGTCAATAAAGTAGGCTTCTTGGGGGTTGGGGGAGTTCTGCAGGTTATCAACTGTGGCAACTTTTGCTCCCGCTACCTGGAAAGTTTCTAAAACGTCGTTTAGTGACTGCTTTGCCGAAACTAACCCTATGGAAGCTGACTCTAGATAGTTTGAAGCAGTGATTTGCGGTTCAATGTTCTTTTTGTAGTAAAAAATCATTGCACTGAGTGCTCCGATTATTAGTAATGAAACTACAAAGAAAGTTGCCAAAGCGGTTTTGTAAACTCTCTTTTTTTTAGAAGGGCCTTTGAGGATATCGAGGTATTCTTTATATGACAGGGCGGGCATTCTCTTTAGACTATTGTAAGCTAAATTACCTACTTTGCCAAACAAAGCTTTTTGCAAATATGAAGCCGACGAGAAAACCACCAGCGTAGGTAGTATAGGCAATACCGTCAAAAGCTACTCAGTTAGTAATATTTTAATAAATGCTATCTTGATTTTCGGGTTTTCTTTGGGTATTATTAATTTGAGATGGAAACCGAAATCAACGAAAAAGTGAGTGTTTGGGCGTTTTTTGACGGCGATATCTTTCCTGTTGCCATGAACTGGAACAGGCGTTTCATAAAGTTTGAAAAGGTAATTTTAAAAACATCAAGGAATATCGGCAATATTACGTTTGTGGATTTGGTGTGCGCCGCAGAAACTGCTAATTTTCAGCTTGAATACAACAGTTCAAATTACTCATGGAAAGTAAAAAAAGTGATGGAAAAGGATTAGTCAGTTGTTAATAGTTCATGGTTGATGGTTGAGATGCTTATTGCCTGATTTTTACTATGAACAACCAACGTGTTATTCTTCATGCCGACTTAAACAGTTTCTTTGCAACAGCCGAGCAGCAGGCAAACCCTGCTTTAAGGGGCAGGCCTGTGGGTGTAGTTAAAGCGCGTGGCCGAAGTTGTATTATTGCAGCTTCCGTGGAAGCCAAAAAATACGGGGTTGGTACAGGAAGCCGTGCATATGATGCCAAAAAACTTTGTCCCGATATTATTTTGATCCCTGCCGACTTTAGTAAATATGAATATATAAGCCGAAAATTTATTGAGATTTGTTCTTTTTATTCCCCTCTTTGCGAAGTTTTTTCGCTGGACGAATGTTTTATAGATGTTACCGAAACCGAAAAATTTTGGCCGCGCCCGCCACGCAATGCCAACATGGAGCATTTGGCATGGTTTGAGTTAGGACAAAAATTGCGAGGCAATGCGGGCGGGGGTAATGCCTTTAATATTGTCTTTGAGATAAAAAGGCGGCTTAGAGAGGAAATTGGTGATTATATGACTTGTTCTGTGGGGGTTTCCCATAACAGGTTTTTGGCCAAATTGGCGTCCGGGCAAATAAAACCGGACGGGCTTTTCTGGATAACCGAGGATAACATGCTTGAAGTTTTGGAGAGGTCTAAGTTGATGGACGTTTGCGGACTCGGATGGGGTCTTTACAACCATTTGATAAATTTGGGGATTAGTGATTTTTCAAAATTGCGTGCGCAGCCTTTTTCTTATTTATATAAGCAATTCGGCCCGCATTGGTCTGGCCATCTTTATAACATTTCCCGCGGAATAGATAACTCATCAGTCGTGCCAATTGAGAAAATACCGGAAGCTAAATCTGTCGGCAGGACATACACAACGCATAGGGTACTTGATAGTCGAGCCGAGATTTATAAAGTAGTACGCAACTTATGCGAGGAAGCAGCTGAAAAAGCCAGGGAAATGGATCTTGGCGGACGCCACGTAGCACTTTTTCTGAGAACTTCACCAAGGTATTGGTCAGGGGAACAAAATGGCGATAAGGCCAAGTCTTGGTACGGGCATAGAACGCTTTCGAGATATATCAATAGCGGGCGGGAACTTTTTAGTGTTTGCCAGATGATTGCCGAGAATTGGCAGGTGGAAAACATAATTTTTTGTGGTGTCACGCTTGGGATGCTTGCAAAGGCCTGCTGGCAGCCGCTGCCTATTTTTAAAGAAGATAGAAAATATGCACGTTTAGTCTCGTCTGTTGATGTTATTAACAGGCGTTTCGGGCATTATACGGTTTTCCCGGGACAACTTTTGGGTATGCCGATCGTAATGCCGGAAGTAACGGGCTTTTTCGGTGACCGCAAATACCGACTTGGTAATTATTTAGGTGACGACTCCCCTGTTTGACATTTTCACGAATTTGAGCAAATAATGAAGTGAGGTTAACGAACTAATTCGTATTTGATTTAGGGTAGTTGACCTATAATGTTTATTTACAGGCCAAAAGTGGTATAATATAGCCCATAATATGGTTAGTCCTGAAGTAATTGAACGGATTTCAACTACTGCTCAGATAAGTTGCCTAGGAGTTGTAAACGAGCAAGGTTATAGGGCTTCAGGCGAAACACAAGCTTTCAGCGGATTTTTTCCAAGAGACGCATGTCTTTCTTCAGAAGAGAGATTTTTTAGACTTTCAAGACAAAACTTACCACCGCAAATCCTTAGAGAATTTCCTGTCGTAATTCATCCCGACCGATATAAAAAGCCGGCTGAGTTTACTGATGAAGAAAGGGAGGCTATTGTCAATACACTTTTGCCTGTAAGAAACAGCCTGGAGACTATGGCCAGGCTCCAGGGTAAACTTATAGATGCGGAGAGAGACGAGGAACCCGGAAAAATTTTGCATGAACTTAGATCTTGGGATTTCGACGGTCAAACCCTTGCAGACACAGCAAATAACAGTGTCCTTGAGAAACTTGCTTCAAACAAGTGGCCTGTTGATAAAGACGGTGTAAGGTATTACGGCTCGATTGATTCAACTCCCCTATTTGTAATGACCGCTTGTGAATATTTAAGGCTTACCGAAGATGTGGATCTTCTTTTTGACCTAGACCCGCATATACGGGCCGCTATTGAATGGATGGATGCTTATGGGAATATAAAAGGTGACGGGTACATACGGTACCAAGCCAAAAATAGGAATGCTTTAATTAACCAAGGTTGGAAAGATTCAGGTAATTCTATAAATTACCCCGAAGACGATGAGAAAGTTAAAGAGCCAATTGCACTGGTGGAAGTCCAGGGTTATCAATACTTGGCTTTAATGAGAGCTGCCAAATTATATGAACATCTTGACTTGGAATATGCAAAAAAGTTAAACGAAAAAGCGATAAGATTGAAGGCAAGCTTTAATAATGATTTCTGGATGGAAGATGAGAAGTTTTTTGCTCAGGCGCTGGATGGAGAAAATACTCAAATAAAAGATATTACATCAAATGTCGGGCATCTGCTTATGACCGGCATCATAGACGATAATAAAGTACCTCATGTTGTCAACCGGCTGATGCAGCCGGATATGTTAACTGGATATGGTATTAGAACGTTATCTTCCGAGTCACCAAACTACACTGAAAATGACCCCGAGTCATACCATACTGGGAGTATTTGGCCGCATGACAACTGCATCATTGCGCTTGGGCTTATTAAATTAGGCTATCTTGACGAGGCAAATATTGTAAGGGACCGGATTCTGGAAGCTGAAATGCAACTGCTGACAAAATATGGTGCAAAGCAGTCGGAGCTATTTATTGTTGATAAAAATGGAAACCTGAGGCCTTACAAACACGCGCAGCAGCCTCAAACATGGGTGATGGAGGCAGACAATGTATTTACCGACAAAAGCTGGCCGCTTCCTATGGCTGCCTAATTTGTAAATACCTGGGTTATCATCTCACCATAAACTCCCCCATTTAGAGCCCCAATGCCGATTTTATTGAATGCAGGATCCAGAATATTTCTTCTGTGACCCGGACTATTCATAAGCCCGTCATGTGCACTTTGAATATTTGGGGCTAGAGCCAAATTTTCTCCCGCATAAGTGTAGGCTATGCCTGCTGCGTTTAGACGATCACCGACATCCTTGCCTTGAGGAGAATAGTGCGAAAAATAACCTCTTTTAAACATATCTTCACTGTGTTCGCGGGCAACAACAGCCAGAGCATCCTCCCAAACAAGTGGCGCAACACCGACTTTGGCTCGCTGGTTATTTACTAGGTTTAGCATTTGCTGCTCGCCCGTATAGTCAACTGTTACCTGGTCCTGTTTAAAATGCAAATCGACTGACCCTTTTTCTTCCGGGTTAACAGTTAAAAATGTGAGGCCCTGTTTTGTAATTGGCCCAAAAACCTTATCCAGAGGACGTTCAAGAGTAGTTGCTTGAGTAACTAGAATTGAGCCTATTTTGGATTTAAAAATATCATTTTTAATGTCCGGCCGCAGAGGCAGAGAAACAAAAAGAAGCATGAGAAAGGCCAAGAAAAGCAGGGCGTTTGCAACTGCAGGTAAAAAACCAAGAATCTTGTTTAGTTTATTGTTTTCAAATCTGAACAAGTGTTTGGCCAGAAACAAATTTGTGATTGAAAAGAACAGGCTTTCGGTTACAATCCAAACGATTAAAAAAGCTACAGGCGAGGCGGCTATAGGTGACAGGCTAAAAATCTTAGTGAGAAAACTTCCCAGTTGGGAATAAAAGGCAAGGGCCACAATTAAGGAAAAAGCAAAGCCAACGATATTTAAAGCCTGACCCAAAAACCCGCTGCTTTGACCTTCTATAACAAAAGCTAAAATGACTAAAATAATAATAAGGTCTATCCAATTCATATGGTGTGTGAATTAATTCTACTTCCGGTGTTGTTGATGATCAAGGCAGGTTTAGATATAATAACAAACACACTTTAGTGTGTTTTGCCCGTTAGCTCAATGGTAGAGCAGTTGCCTTTGAAACGCTGGCGTTAGTTTTTGAAATTTGGGTCTGTAGCTCAATGGCAGAGCAGTCGCCTTTTAAGCGATTGGTTGAGGGTTCGAGTCCCTCCGGACCCACAAACTTCAAAAAAAAGAATTGGTTACAGGTTCGCTTTTTGCAAAAGCAAAACGTTTCATCCTGTGCGGGTCACATTCCCAAATTTTCACTTGCTTTTTTCATAGGTATCTTCTTAAATAGAATTGTAGCAGTAAATGTGGAAAGGAGGTGAGAATTTTGATTGTTAATGATTTGTCTACTGCAGTGTCTTCTGCCATATTAAAATCTCTTGCAGCTTTTATTAATTTTGTACCTGCCTTTATCGGCGGTTTGATTATTTTAATCGTTGGCCTTGTTATTGCCGCAGTAGTTTACCGTGTTGTATTCGGGCTTTTGAAGATGATTCAGCTGGAAAAATTTCTGGCAAGATACGGTGTCACTAAGCTCGAAGGTAAAGATATCGAATGGAGCGAAATTGTTGCCGAGCTTTCGCGCTGGACAATAATAATTGTTTTCTTAGTGCCAACTTTGCAAGCATGGCGGTTGGATGCTGTAAATACAGTATTAAACAGGGTCATTCTTTATATTCCAAACGTAATTGTTGCCGTAATTCTGGCAATGGTGGGCTTAGCTTTTTCAAGGCTTGGATATAGAATTGCCAGAAGTGCGAGCCAATC
>CAYTEJ010000022.1:12492-13684 GCA_964436835.1 uncultured Gammaproteobacteria bacterium
AAAGTAACTTTAGACTCTAGACTTAAGATTCTAGATTTTAGAGTTAAGTGTGTTTTGTGGTAAAATTTCCAGGCCCTATTGCGAACGAATGTGAGCAACAGGGACCAAAAATATAATTTTTGGGCCCTATCGTCTATCGGTTAGGACGGGACCCTTTCAAGGTCTAAAGCGGGGTTCGACTCCCCGTAGGGCCACCCTTCGACAAGCTCAGGGTTTCACATTACAATAAGCAGGCGATGTGGACTCTTTATATTCTTTTTTGCGATCAGAAAACTTACTACATAGGGATATCGTCAAATTTGCAAAGTCGAATTAAGTCTCACAGATCAAAAAGCAACATAGCAACAAAAGAGTTTTCTAATTTAAAGCTTATTTATACAGAACAATATAAAACAAGACTAGGAGCTTCAACTCGAGAAACACAACTTAAAAAGTGGTCTTTCGCAAAAAAGAAAGCACTTATCGAAGGCAATCTGGATTTATTAAAAGATCTCAGCAGAAACCGTGAGATTGTCGAAGGTGTGCAAGGGGACTAAAAGGGTGAGCCTGTCGAACCCTCCCCGTAGGGCCACACTTTAATCTTTTTTGAACTTTTCTAATTTAAGCGGATCAGCTATGCGGACAAGGTCCAAAGCGGGGGAAGTTTAAATCGAATGTAATGAGATGATTCCCCGTTGGGTCACAGTTTATTTTAGTGAAACCAATTTATCCCAATAGCTCTGAATTTCATCTTTGACCTCTTTTGACGTTTCTATCTCCTCGCATAACTTGATTGCCACGCTTATTGTGGCTGTTAAAGTTACTATTAACCCCATATTTAGATCTGTTGATGCTGCCTCATCAATCCTGTCGGCAAAGGTGTGATCAAGAATATCCCCAGGAGAGGTATGGTTCTTCCTATTTCCAGCCATATAAATTTTAAGCATGGTTTCCCTCTCTGATTGCAAAATAATCCCTCTGCTAACAAACCACTCAATTGTTGTTTCAACGTCTTGCCCGGCCCAGTTTTTTCTTGCTTTTAAACGCTTGGGAATACTTTTATAGTCTTCGTTAATGTTTTTCACTAGATCTTCATCGACTTTTACATTGAATGCTAAAAGAAAATCCATATCATTCTTTTGCTCTACATGGGCATAATCAAAAAATTGTTTGGAGTACTTGTCTTTTCCTTTCTTTGAAATGTATTCCATGT
>CAYTEJ010000023.1:0-2787 GCA_964436835.1 uncultured Gammaproteobacteria bacterium
AAACCCAACACATTGAAACTTTTAAAAACAGCATAAACACCTATGCCAAAAAAGTTATAAAGGAAGAAATACTTTCGCCGGTTTTGGAAATTGAATGCTTGCTGGCTGTCGAGGATATTAATAACGATACATTAAAAGCCGCTGAAACTTTTGCTCCATACGGGATTGGCAACCCTGAGCCGTTTTTTTTAACAAAGGGGATGTTGGTTGAAGACGTCAGGGGAGTAGGCCAGGAGAATAAACATTTAAAACTTTTACTAAATGGAATCTCGGCAATCGGCTTTAATCTCGGCGAGTCAAGAACGAACATCAGACCGGGCTATAGAGTTGATGTTGTTTATACTCTCGCCAAAGATACCTACAATGGCGGTTTGCAGCTAAAAATTAAAGACTTGGCAATAGTCAAAAATTAATCGCCACCCATGTGGGGTTGACCTTCAAGATGACTACCGGTGACAGGATCACCTTCAGTTGGTCTCAATTCAAAATCCGGTTGAGTATCACCCGGAGCAATGCTAGTCAATCTACGAAAAGCAGTGTGCTCACCATTTCCCTCATCGGCTGACTCGTCATGGTGCGAAGCACCCACACCAACCCATGGCCTCGGGTCTTGCCTCCTTAACTTTTGAGCTCCATCATCACGTTCCATTTATTTTCACCTCCTTTTTATAAGTGTTTATTTTTAGGCAACATCGATTTGACATAAATTTCCTTCTATGCGCCTTTTTTCGATCAGTTTAACACCCACATCCGGCCAAATCGGGCCGTACTCAATGCGTTTTTGTGCATGTAATCTAGCGGTTTCGATTCTGGATATCCTATCAATTCGGCACCCTGATTCACCCCGCTCTGTCATTTGTTTAGCCCGCCCTCCTCATATCAGCGTCAACGCGTGTTGATTGGTTTTGGACACCACCGACTGAATCAATGACAACAAAACCGTGCGCGTTTAACGTATCAATTATTGGCTTGGCTTCGTATGTTGTATCAAGAAGACAAATAACAGTTCCACAAGACGGGAAGCGAGACAAGTGACCAGACTTAACGACCATACCTTTCTTATGCCTATCATGGTAATCAATCATATTATTTAGATAATCATGTAATTTAGCCTCGTTTTTAGGGCCAATTTCTCCCCACTCGACAATGACAGTTCTATTTTCAGGATTCCAGGTGAAATAAGCTGAAGCGCCTCTTTCTACACCTGTAGTTTCGCCCCTCAAGCTTGAACTATTATTGTTTAACTTGTTCGCAATGCTTCGCTGGAAATAAGAATCACCGGTTAGTCTAGCTTCTATAGCTTGTGCCTGCGGTGTTTTCCCAACAGATCCCCCTTGAACATCCAGAATCACGCGTCCCACTAATTGCCCATCAACAGTTTCAATAAGCGATTGATAATCAACGAATGCTTCTTTAATTGGCATATATTCTCCCAACAAAAAAACCTCCCGTTTGGGAGGTATGTTTTTCAAACTTGGCTTTAGTTTAAGCCAACACCTCCCGCAGCCTCTTGCCAAGCAAGAGACCTACCGTAATGAGGTTAAATTTAACAAAATTCAATTCCATTGTGAAAATTGTAAAAGCTCAACCCTTTGCTTGTCAAGCGTGTATAGTTTAAAATTTACCCTATGAATCGCACGCTGGCAGTTGAGTGCAATGATAAAGTTGGCCAAAAAGCTATTCTTTATGGTTGGGTAAACGTAGTTCGGGATCATGGAAAAATAACTTTTATCGATCTTCGCGATATTTCCGGTGTAATCCAAACTGTTGCTAAAAAAGATTTTGGTGTTTCAACGGAAGATGTCATCAAAATCGAAGGTACTATCAAAAAACGCCCCCAAAACTTAACCAATCCGAACCTGCCTACGGGTGAAATAGAAATAGAAATAGAATCGCTTGAAATATTAAATAAGGCCAAAACCCTGCCTTTTCCTATAGAAACTGATGGCAGAGATATAGAAGAAGGACTGCGCCTTAAATATCGCTACCTCGACATAAGACGTGAGAGGATACAAAAAAACCTGCATTACCGCCACCAGGTAATTTCCCATATGCGCCAGTTTTTAACCAGCCGGAACTTCACGGAAATCGAAACACCAATTTTGACTAAAGCAACACCCGAAGGTGCCCGGGATTTTCTTGTCCCGTCGCGTCTTCAACCCGGAAAATTTTATGCTTTGCCCCAATCACCCCAGCAGTATAAGCAGCTTTTAATGGTTGCTGGCATTGAGCGTTATTTTCAAATTGCAAGATGTTTCCGTGACGAAGACCCGCGTGCCGACCGCGCGTACGGGGAATTTACCCAACTTGATATCGAAATGTCATTTGTTAATCAGGAGGATATTCTAAAACTGACAGAGGAGTTATTTAAGGAAATCACCGAAAAAGTTCTCAAGAAAAAGGTCTTCCAATATCCTTTCCCAAGGATTTCCCATAAAGACGCAATAAAAAAATATGGTGCGGACAAATTTGATCTAAGGAAAGATAAGGACCCAAACACGCTGGCATTTGCTTTTGTTGTTGATTTCCCGCTATTTACCGAGCAGTCTAAAGAGGATTTCTACCATGGTTCCGGTTCTGCAAAATTTGCACCTTCTCATCATATGTTTACAGCTCCACACCCCGACGACATTCCACTTCTGGATAGTAATCCGACAAAAGTGAGAGGCCTGCAGCACGATTTGGTTTGCAATGGTTTTGAAGTCGGCGGGGGAAGTATTAGGATTCACAAAAGGGAAATTCAGGAAAAAATCTTTAGTTTAATTGGCTTTTCCGTCGAGCAAAAAG
>CAYTEJ010000023.1:2797-12833 GCA_964436835.1 uncultured Gammaproteobacteria bacterium
TCAGTCATATGCTGGAAGCGTTTGAATATGGGGTTCCACCTCATGGTGGAATAGCGCCTGGTATAGACAGGTTCTTAATGACTGCTTTAGGCGAATCAAGCGTTAGAGAAGTAATTGCTTTTCCAACCTCGTCCTCCGGCCAGACATCTGTTATGGACGCACCATCTACAGTAGACGAAAAGACATTAAAAGAGTTGAAACTCAAAAAACTGTGATTTCCAGATACTTTGTAGTTATATTAATAGTACTTTCGGCAGTGGCTATCCTATCCTTACCTAAAGCGGGGTTAAATTTAGACGTCGCCAGTAGCGTGGCAAGTCAAGTCGATAGTTCAACTATAGCTGCCAATGAGCCGTACCCGGTGCCAAAATCAGGTTTCGTTGAGGCTCCGCCGATTTCTGCAATTTCCGCAACTGTAGTTGACAATAAAACCGGGATTACGATGTATGAAAAGAGCCCAAACCTTCGCCATTTACCCGCGTCCACTACAAAACTTATGACCGCTCTAGTTGCTCTAGAAAAGTGCTCTCCGGGCGACATAATCCAGGTACAAAGTGTTGAAGGTGAAGGTTCGCAAATGGGACTTCAGGTTGGTGACAAGGTTACTGTTGAAAATTTACTTTATGGCCTTTTAATTCCCTCCGGCAACGATGCGGCATTCGTTCTTGCCCATAATTGTGGTGATTCCTATGACCAGTATATTGCTGCTATGAACCAGAAAGCAAAAGATCTGGGTATGGCAAATACCCATTTCGTTAATCCGGCAGGATACGACAATGAACTCCAATACACGACCGCCAGTGACTTGGCGCTACTGGCGCGGGTTGCTGTAGCAAACCCGATGATTGCAAGGATTGTCAAAATAAAAAGCACTGTTGTGACGGACATTACCGGAACGAGAACGTACTATCTTGAAAATGTTAATAAACTCTTAGGAGTTGTTCCGGGGGTGGAGGGAGTCAAGACCGGCGAAACCGACGGTGCCCTCGAAAACTTAATAACCAAAACAACCAGAAGCGGGAATTCAATTTTAGTCTCAGTACTCGGATCACAGGACCGGTTCGGTGATTCAAAGAATTTAATTGAATGGGCTTTTCAAAATTACCAGTGGGCTGGCGGCGGCAAGTAAACTAAAACTTACTTGTGCTAGTGTTTGTCGTCGGCATGCTGTTAATCCAGGTTTCATCAACCGCCCCAACATATGCAAGCAATCCCTCGTCGCTATTAAAAATATAGACAGGCTCGAGATAATTTTGGGGACGACCTGTCTCAAGGTATCCTAATTTTACACTGCGAATTGGGAAATTTGTGCCCTTAAGCTCTTTGTTTAATGCACCCTTTCCTGCCTTTAACTGGTCTAAAGCCTTGGAGACGCCCATCAAAGGATAGGTTGAAAACTTGTATTTCAAAATATTTTGGGTTGAGTTTTTCGCTGCGACAGCACCATCGGCGGAAATCAAAACCCATAAATTTGGATTTTTGAAATTAGAGGAGATTACCGGAAACTCGTTCAAGTCTGCACGACCGAAATTGACTTGCATAAGATTCGAAGCTGCAACAGATAATGCTTCCGAAAGCTTGTTTCCGTCCACTTTGTAGTTAATAGTTTCTACATTTTTACTTGGAAAATCGCTTTCGGCGAAATTAAAATTAGAAATAAATTTTCTTGCAGCAGTAATTGAAATATTCTCGGGTTTCGGATTAGTTGAAAGGACTTTTTGATTGTTAAAATAATCACTCGAAACTACGAAATTCCCGGTTGCGGTATCAATGGTAAGTGACATCACCTGCTTTGTGTTTGTAAAAATCGCCTTACCCCCGACATTATTTATTGTCTGGTCGCCAAAACCTGCATTTGATGCCATCCTCTTGGCACGGTCAAGGTCTCCAAATGACGGCAGAGGAGACTGAATAGCAAAGACGTTCACTATTGTTGGTAAACTCGGTAAATTACCGCTAACGGTCTCTATTGTGTAATTAACACCAGCCGGCGCTGTGACCCCTTCACTTAAGTTTACCGGCGGTAGTTTACCAAAGGCTGCAACCGCAACTGCTTGGGTAGGGAAAAGGGAATCACGGATTGGGGCACTGAAAGTGATTATTAAAAATCCGGCCAGTACCAACCCTAGAACCATCATAAGAACCATAAATGCTTTTCTGGAAAATTGGGCAGTGGCAGTTAAATTGGCCATTAAGTTAATTGAGTATAATTATAGTCGGTGATACAATTTTACCCTGAGCCCAAAGCCAGGTCAATTTAAATGAAAGAACCAAGAGTCAGATACGGTCCCTCTCCAACCGGAATACCCCATATAGGCAATATCAGAACGGCCCTTTTCAACTACCTTTTTGCCAAAAGCCAAAACAATAATGGTAAATTTTATCTCCGGATTGAAGACACCGACCAAGCAAGGATTATACCCGGAGCGGTTGAAAAAATAAAAGAAAGCTTGAAAGCCCTTTCCATTGATTGGGATGGTGACGTTATTGTCCAGTCAAAGAGGCTCTCAATTTACCAAAAACATCTTGAGGTTTTAAAAAAAGGCGGCCAAGTTTACCAAGACGAAGGCGCCTGGCGTTTTAAAATCCAAACAAAAGAAGCAAATATTACCTGGCAAGATGCTGTCCATGGCACGGTTTCATTTCCAACAAACGTTATTGAGGATTTTGTAATTATAAAGTCCGACGGTTATCCTACTTACCATTTTGCATCTGTCGTTGACGATCACGAGATGGAAATCACCCATGTCATGCGCGGGGATGAATGGATTTCGTCGACCCCAAAACACATTCTGCTTTACAAAGCATTTGGTTGGCAACATCCTGAGTTCGTTCACTTACCGCCAATTTTAGGCGCAGACCACAAAAAACTATCGAAGCGTGAAGGCGCAAAATCGGTTCTAGAATATATCGATGAAGGTTATTTACCGGAAGCCATCGTTAATTTTTTGGCGCTTTTGGGTTGGTCACCCAAGGGAAATCAGGAAATATTTTCGCTTAAAGAACTTTGCCGTGAATTTTCCCTTGACAGGATCAACAAAAACAGTCCAATTTTCAATATCGAAAAGCTCGACTGGTTCAATGGCCAGTGGATAAGAAAGATGCCGGACAATGATATTGCAAGAACAATAAACGACATAAATCCAACGTTTGACCAAAAACTCATACACAAAGTATTACCGATTACAAAAGACAGATTAAACAAAATCACTGATTTTCCCAAGATAGCGAAATTCTTTATTGAAAAGCCGGATTTAAAAAATCACGTCGCGGATATTTCAATTCCCGAAAATATTTTTCAAGATTTAGTAACAGGTTTAGAAAATATTGACACATGGAATGAAGAAAAAATATCTCAATGCGTTGTAAAAATTATGGAAAAAGAAAAATTAACAAAAGCTCAAGTTTACAGAAGTATTGGAATTGCTCTATCGGGAGAGCTGGTGACCCCGCCTATATTTGCTTCTATGGAAATACTAGGGAAAGACAATGCCCTAGAAAGACTAAATGATGCTGCAAAGAAACTCAAAAAATAAGCAAATCTTTTCTACGAATAAGCAAATCTTTTCTACGAATAAGCAAATCTTTTCTACGAATAAGCAGAGCTTTTCTACGAATAGAAAAACTGTTGTTGCAGTTTTTGCCCATCCGGACGATGAGTCGTTTGGCCCGTCGGGAACCATTGCCAAATTAGCGCAAGACAACGACGTCTACGTTCTATGTGCAACAAAAGGGGAATTGGGAATGGGCCCCTCGTCAAACCTTGCCGCAACTCGTGCCCAAGAGCTTCGGGACTCCGCCAAAATTTTAGGCGTCAAAAACGTTTTCTTTTTGGGTTTTTCCGACGGCACCCTTTCTAATTCCATCTACCACAAGCTTGCCTCTAAAATAGAACAAAAACTAAAACTCATAAAGCCTGAAATATTAATAACGGTTGAACCAAGAGGTGTTTCCGGCCATATCGACCATATAACCGTCTCAATGGTTACAAGCTATGTTTTTAGCAAATTGCCTTTTGTAAAAACTTTAATGTATTACTGCATTGACGAAAAAGCGGCAGCCAAAATGACCAATTATTTTATTTACTTTCCACCCGGTTACAAAAGGTCGGAAGTGGACAAGATAATCGATGTTACAAATTACTGGCCGCAAAAAAGAAAGGCAATGCTTGCCCATAAATCACAACTAAAAGATGCCCGCACGATTTTAGGCAGGATGAAAAACCTGCCCAAAGAAGAATATTCCTTATTAAAACAAAATAACGTGAAACTTTACAATACATTTTCCCAAAAAAAGGAAGACATTAACCTCAAAGATAAAATTGGAATTTACGTATGCGGAATTACTCCGGACGGTCCAACACATTTGGGCCATGCTTTTCTGTTCGTCACCTATGACGCCTTAATCCGCTATTTAAGGTTTTTAGGTGCTGCCGTGACATATGTCCAAAATGTAACAGACATAGACGATGACATGCTTATAAGGTCAAAAGCTGCCGGTTTCACCTGGAAGCAAATGGGGGAGATCCAAACTAAAAACCACATTAAGCATATGGACAACCTAAATGTTATTCACCCCGATTTTTATCCTAAGGCAACAGAAAACATTAACCAGATGATAAAAATTATTAAGAAACTTGTCGATAAAAAACTTGCTTATATTAAAAACGGCTCAGTCTATTTTTCAGTCTCCAAGGACAAAAGTTTTGGCAAACTCTCAAAATACGGTTATCCCGCAATGCTGGAAATTGCCAACGAGCGCGGCAACTTTCCCTTGGATCCAAATAAAAATGATCCCTTGGACTTTATCCTTTGGCAAGCCCAAAAACCAGATGAACCATTTTGGGAATCTCCATGGGGTAAAGGTCGGCCCGGTTGGCACATCGAGTGTTCAGCCATGTCCATGCGTTATCTTGGTAAAAGCGTAACAATTCACGGAGGGGGAGCCGATTTAATTTTTCCCCACCACGAAGCCGAAATTGCCCAAAGCGAAAATTACACTGGTAAAAAATTTGTCGATCTTTGGATGCACATTGCCATGCTTTATTGTAGTGGTAAAAAAATGAGCAAAAGCCTGGGTAACATTGTTTACGTTTCAGGACTATTAAAAAAACACTCCCCGGACACAATCCGCATTCTTCTACTGTCACACCATTACCGCACACCCTGGAATTACGAAGAAGGCGAATTCGAAAAAGCAGAGGAAACAGTCAAAACACTAAAACAATCAATAAAAGGTCACACCCCCGAACAAAGGGCAGGCCTTAACATAGACACGTCCAGACAAAGGCCTGCCCTTAACCGTTTCCTCCTGGATTTCCTAAATGCGCTCGATGACGATTTCAACACCCCAAAAGCAATAAAAATTCTTAAAAAGTCAGCAACTGGAAAACTGTCAGCAGAAAAAAAGCTGGCAATTCTTAAAGCGTCGCAAATTCTCGGCCTAAAACTTACTTAATATTGCCTGTTGATTTAATCTGTGAATTTGTTTATTCTACACAAAACCAAAAATGCCAGCCAAAAAAGCAACTAAAGTTCAACCAAAGACAGAAACTGCAAAAATTAATGTTGAACAAAAAAAATCAAGACTAAGCCTTAAGGGTATTACTCTTACACTTGGCACGATCTTTTTTATTATCTGGATTTTAATAGGGTCCTTTGTGCTTGTGGTTATTGTCCAAAGCGTAAGGCAGGGAGCCTTTGCAGGTCTTTTTTCCGCCCCGCAGTCCACACCAGAATCCGTAAGTGCCCAGGCACCTTCACAAACATTAATACCCGGTGTTGGTCTGGTTAATGTTGATTGCGTAGAGAAGGCCCTTTCAGCAGACAGCATCCAAAAATTAGTATCAGAAGGCAATGCATCGTCGCTTACAGCTGACGAGAAAACGAAGCTAGAACCTTGTATCTTGCAAAAAGAAGCAGCATCTCCGAGTACAAGCGAATCTCCATCTAAATAGATTTCAGCCCCAAGCTGTGCTATAAATAAATTAGTGAGGATTCTGCCCGAATTAGCAGTTTCTAAGTTCCTGTTTAAAGATAGCCGCACGGCATTTTTTTGGCTTATTGTCAGGCTTTATGTTGGCTGGCAATGGTTGGGGGCAGGATGGGAAAAAATAAATGATCCTGTTTGGACCGGTAGCCAAGCCGGTACTGCCGTGCAAGGGTTTTTAACCGGCGCCCTTGCTAAAACTTCCGGTGCACACCCAAGCGTGCAAGGCTGGTATGCCGCATTTATCAAAAATTTTGCTCTCGATCACACCGTCGCCTTTTCATATACAGTCGCCTGGGGTGAATTATTTGTCGGAATTGGTCTCATTTTAGGCCTTTTTACGGGACTTGCCGCATTTTTTGGCGGTTTCATGAATATGAACTACCTGCTTTCCGGTACGGTCAGCACAAACCCGGTGATGCTCCTTTTAGAAATACCTTTGATCCTAGCCTGGCGCGTTGCCGGACTAATCGGTCTGGACCGCTACGTGCTTCCTAAGCTTTTCAAAAAGAAACGCTAGCTATTTTACAATTACTGCATTCGGCAAACTTCTGCCCGGGCCTGCCCTATAGCCTCCATTAAACAGCGCACTGGAGCCCCCGCCATCTAGATTAAGCGCATCGGTTGCCCCAAGGGCTTTAAATATATTTACCATGTCGCCCATATTGGCGCTTCTGGCAACTACAAGAAAAATTTTCCCACCCCCAAAACCGATACCGGATCTTGTGCCTTTTGTAACTCTCAGGTTATCAGTCAAAGACCCTTCGTCCAAAACTGTATTACCGCCGGCCAAAAGGGATGGGTAATTGACTATCCCGCCCGTTATATCGGAAGGCGCACCCACGCACGCAGCACAGGGGAAAAACTGTACAGACCCGGACCGAAAAACCATCATACCTCGCCCGTTCCAAAAAAGTGTATCTGCCCTCATCCATCTCTTTTTGCGGTTGTTCCAAACAGGGAAGTCGTAAGTGTTTACTTTGCCGCCGCACGAAGCATAATCTGGAGGGCAAAAGTAAGTGCCGTTTATACCTGCCCTGCCCCCGTTTTCGGAAATATACTGGGCAAGTGGTTTTACAGGACAATCGTTTGAGCAGTCGTCGTCGTTGGCGCTATCGGTAACAATAGTAGTTGAGCCGATGTCAAATGTTGCAACCGTATAATTGGAACCGGAACTCGTACTGCTTCCTGCAGGTGCAGCCGGAACAGGAACAGGAGTAGGGGTAGGAGTTGGAGCTAACTTTGATTCGATTTTCTGCTCTATCTGCAAAGTAGGTGTTGGAGAAGGAGTCGAAGATGGCGAAGCCGCAGCATTGGCGGTGTTCGCAGAGGGAGAAGGCGAAGCCAGGGAAACAACCGGTTCCGGTGAAGGCTGGGGACTTTTATTGGGCTTTGAATAAAACACAATTGAAACAAGGCTTACTATAACAATAGGGATAATTATCAAAACAGGCATGGGGCGTTAGCTTAATTGTACTAAATTATTATCAAGACCGTTCGTGAAGACACTAAAACACAACAACCTCACCATAAAGAGGATATCTTATCAAAGTTTCTAAAAACAGCACAAAATATTATTTGTATTTTGGCTTTATTTGATAAATCAAGTAAAGGGCAATTGCTGCGCCAATAACACTTCCTATCGAAATACCTATAACAGATGTAACGATGTTTACCAGCTCGCTCCAAAATAATAGATTCCAACCACCCATTTTGCCTGCCTTAAGACCCGGAAACGCAAGAAGCATCATGACACTCGAAACGAGCCATCCAATGCTTGCTACAATTCCAAGACCCCAACCATTGCCTCCACCCATCATTGCAAAAGGCGTAAGTACTGAAAATAAACTAAATGCGGAAATAGCGCCCAAGACGCCCAAAATCCCGAAAATTAAAGCAAGCCACGGAGTAATTTTGAAAATAGCGTCTACTGCATTTGCAGGTAATGGTGGCAATTGCTTAAAAAAATCTTCAAGAACTTTATCTAACTACTTTGTTGACTTTTCTGCCCTTTAAATCACCCACTCCCTATGCACAGATAAACAATATACCTATTTATTTAAAAAATCAACGAGTTTTCCGCTAAATCCCGAAACTTAATTAAACTTCGGGATTTAGAGCATATTAGTATCTTCGTTTAGGAATTTTTTTAACTGATTAGTGCTAAAGTATTACAATATTGACTAAGTATTATATTTGTGATAAAGTAATAATATGCAATTTACCACTTCCGTTACACAAAAAGGCCAGGCAACAATTCCTGTGCAAATCAGAAAGCTATTGGGAATTAAGGCAAATTCTAAAATTGTCTTTGAACTTAAAAACAATCAAGAAGTTTCAATTAAACCCGTTGCAGACTTCTTTAGCCTGAAAGGGTCAATAAAAACTAATAAACCATTTAACATTGAGGCAATGGAAAAAGCAGTTGAGGATGCAATTGTAATTAAGTATGGCAAAAAACTTAATTGACACAAATTTAATCATACGGTTTCTTGCAAATGATGATCCTCAAAAAGTTTCCCGGGTAGAACATTTATTAAGGGATAAGAGCAATAAAAACATTCTGCTGGACACGGTCGTTGCGGAAATAATCTGGGTGTTAGTTTCATATTATTCCATAGGAAAAGAAGAAGTTACGGAAAAAATAAGGGCATTAATCCACGTTGATACTATTGAGTGCAATTCATTTCTAATAAACAGGGCGCTAACCATCTGGGAAGGGAATGCAGTTTCATATATAGATGCCTATTTAGCTGCGGTTGCAGAACTGGGCAACATGACACTTTATACTTATGATAAAAGGCTAAAGACAATTTCAACAATTATTGTTAAAGAACCGTAACATACATTCTGTCATTATCGCGGAATTATACTCCAATGAAGCTAAAAGTTCGAATAAAAGCAACCATTTCAAAATGTGAATTTACTGACTCATGCTGAGCAGTATGGTACAGACCCTTTCGATCATATAGTACCGACACGGCAGTGTCTCATCTCCAGGCTAAATGTTTATACTGAGTAAAATCAAAGTGAGACAAATGGGACACTATAAGAGGGGTGTCTCAAAACTTCTACTGGTGATATAGTTTGATATAATTACAGTTCAACCTGTTTCCCTCAAAACCTCATCAACGAGAGAAATTATATAATGAACTCGCTAAAGGAATGGTTAATAAAAAAGTATGATAAAGATTTTAAGTGTTGTTATTTTTCTTGTTGGTTATATTGCCATCTCTCAAGAACATTTCCTAAAGATAAGTAAAACTTCCATCAGCCTGATTATTGCTGTGATTTTATGGTTGCTGGTGGCAACTAATGGTTTGGGTGATATTGGAATCTCTCTTAGTGAATCTGCCGGGGAAATCTTTGGTCTGGTAATTTTCCTTCTTTCAGCAATGACACTTGTGGAAATCCTTACTCATTACGGTTTGTTTGACTATATCTATACAAAACTTGTTAGGTTACACCTCAAAGACAAGGCGCAATTTTTTATTATTACCCTGCTTGCTTTTATATTCTCGTCATTTCTTGACAATTTAACTACGACTATAGTTTTTCTGCAAATCGCAGGCAGATTCTTTAGTGGTAAAAATCTTCTGAGATCAGCCTCGGCAATTGTGATTGTTGCCAATGCTGGTGGTGCATTTTCTCCTATTGGGGACGTGACAACTACTATGCTTTGGTTGGCAAATAAATTTACACCACAAACTATAATTTCGCAGGCTTTTTCCCCGTCACTTGCAGTTTTTGTGGTAAGCACACTACTTATCAGTAAATCAATTACCGTTGATACTAAAGACAAAATTGAAAATGCAATAAAACTTGGGAAAACACAATGGATTATTATCAGTTTATGCCTTTTATCATTCTTGCTGCCACTTTTAATGACCCTTATGCATTTGCCTCCTTACTTGGGTCTGTTATTTGGACTGGGTATTATTTGGTTGGTAGTTGATTTGGCCAAACTCAGGATGCCAAATAATACTAGCCTTTCGATGTCAATTGAAAAGTTTTTCCAAAAGACGGATATTGCCAGTTTGTATTTCTT
>CAYTEJ010000023.1:12843-13372 GCA_964436835.1 uncultured Gammaproteobacteria bacterium
TCTTGCCATTAGTGCCCTTCGTCATTTAGGAGTTTTAAGTGATATATCTCACCTGATATTTACCGAAGTACCGTCTGTTGGCAGAATTATCATAGGTAATATATTTATCGGTGGTTTGTCTGCTGTCTTTGACAATATTCCGCTAACCGCAGCCGCAATAGATATAGTGAGAACTACAGACCCAAGTCTCTGGGCACTTTTGGCTTTGACAGTCGGTACAGGCGGTTCGCTTCTTTTGATTGGTTCGGCTCCTGGAATTGTTGCAATGACAATAGTTAAAGAACTCACTTTCGGCGCATATTTAAAAATTGCATCACTGCCTGCTTTTATTGCGTTTTGCGCTGGGATTTTAGTTTGGTATTTGCAAAAAATGCTTATATTTTGAAATTATTGGTAATTTCGACTTAATTAATACCTTAGAAAAATGACTTTAATCCCTATACCTCACATATAATTTTCTAGACTATTCCACAAACGCTAGGATCATCCTATCCATTTTTATTTTTTTATTCTTTGCAAAGTGGTAAAA
>CAYTEJ010000024.1:0-13105 GCA_964436835.1 uncultured Gammaproteobacteria bacterium
GCACAAACACCACAGGTTGCAACCTTTTCAAACTTATGGAAGGCGTTTACAAAAGCCAAAAGCCAAAAATTTATCGGTACAGACGACGCCCAGCTTTTGGAAAGAGCAGGGGTGAGACCGAAGATTGTGCCTTGCTCAAATGTTAATATGAAAATAACTTTTGTTGAAGATTTGACAGTTGCAGGCCAAATCCTTAAAACATTTGCAAAAAAATTATGAACACCGATTTTAGAGTTGGTATTGGAGTAGATTCGCACCCGTTTTCCAAAAGGCCGGGTCGGTTTTTGGTTTTGGGTGGATTAGAAGTATCTAAGACTGGAGGGCTTGAAGGTAAATCCGATGCTGATGTTATCTTGCACAGTCTTTGTAATGCACTTTCTTCGGCTGTTGGCGGGGATTCGCTTTCAACTTGGTCTGATGAAATGTGTAACCGTGGCATAACAGACAGCCAAAAATATTTGGCGCGCATATTTGGGGTTGTTTCCGGAAAGGATTTTAAAGTTTTAAATGTTTCCATATCGGTAGAGGCAAAGAAGCCTTATATTGAGCTTGAAGTAATTAAAAAAATGAAAAGCAAAATTGCCAAGCTCTTGGAAATTGTCGATGAGCAGGTTGGAATTACGTTTACATCAGGAGAAGGGCTGACGGCATTTGGCCGGGGATTGGGAATTCAATCCATAGCCCAAGTACTATTGTGCCCCAAAAAGTAGTAAAAAAAGCGTTTGCCAAGTTAGACTTAGGCATTCATATAGACCCGAAGAAGTCCAAAGACGGCTTTTTCCCTGTTTCCTATTTAGATTGCCAACTGGATATTTGCGATGAACTTTTGTTTGAGAAGGCAAGGGGTGGAATTGAAATTATCTGTGATAACCCTGATGTTCCGACAAACGAGGATAATTTCATTTATCAAGCCGGTATTTTGTTAAAAGAGTTGAGTGGTAACAGGCAACTTGGGGCAAAGATAACCTTAAAAAAACGAATTCCGACAAAAGCGGGTTTTGGAGGAGGTAGCAGTGATGGGGCAGCGGCGATTTTCGGATTCTGTGAACTTTGGGGTATTAAAGTTTCAGAAAATGATCTTTTAGAATTTTCAAAGAAATTGGGTAAGGATTTTTACTATAGCCTCTACGGCGGTTTATCGGAGATTTCAAGCGTTGGCAGGACTTATAAAATAGGGCACATTCAATCTGACTTGCCCTTTTGGACGGTTGTTGTTGTGCCATTTGACGAAAAACCTTCAACAGGCTGGATTTATGAACATTTGGACAGGGAAAAAATTGGCAAGAACTTCAATAAGTTCAAAAAACTAAAACAGACGCTTGTAAATAAGGACAAAGCAAATATTACGGCGAATTTACTTAATGATTTTGAAAGCTCGGTTGCCGAATATTTTCCGATAATTTCAGAAATAAAGCAGGATTTGGCAGATTTGGGTGCATCTGGTAAACTCATGGCTGGTGCAGGGCTTTCGGTTGTTGGATTTTTTAATACCCAAAAGGAAGCTGATTTAGCTCTAAAGCGGCTTGCCGGGAGCAAGAAATATCGCCAAATTTTGGTTTCAAAGTTAGTTTTTTAAAATGATGTTTACAAGAGACAAAACAAGGCCGGTAAAGATAGGGAAGTTGACAATTGGTGGTGGAAACCCTGTTAGGGTACAGTCGATGACCCAAACAAAAACGCCCGACGTGGTGGCCACCGTTGCCCAGATTAAAGAGTTAGAGAAGGCCGGATGCGAAATAATAAGGGTAACTGCGCCGGACATGGACAGTGCAAAAGCACTAGGTCCAATCAAACGGCAAATTAAGATTCCTCTTGTTGTTGATATCCATTTCCAGTATCAGTTGGCACTTGAGGCAATTAAGCAAGGTGTGGATAAGGTGCGTATTAATCCGGGCAATATTGGCGGGGTAGACAGGGTGAAGGAAGTGGTTTTAGCCTGCAAAAAGAAAGGTATTTCGATTCGGATCGGGGTTAACATGGGGTCTCTGGAAAAAGACCTTTTTGCGAATTACGGAAAGTACGGTGTGCCGCGGGTGATGGTTGAATCTGCAACAAGACACGTAAAGATCCTGGAAGATTTAAAATTCCACGATATTGTGGTTTCCCTAAAAGGGGACAACCCTGTGATTGCCAGAGAAGCATATATGCTTTTTGCCAAACGCTTTAATTATCCTTTGCATGTTGGAATAACCGAAGCCGGGACACTTTGGGCGGGAACTGTAAAATCGGCTGTAGGGATAGGCGCAATACTTTCCGAAGGAATCGGTGATACGATTCGGGTTTCAATAGCAGATGATCCTGTTGAGCAGGTTAAAGTTGGTTGGGAGATTCTGTAATCGCTGGAGAAAAAGAAAAAAGGGGTAAATATTATTGCCTGTCCGACCTGTGGACGAACGGAAATTAACCTAATCGAACTTGCTAAAAAAGTGGAATCGATTGTTTCTGTTTTAGACGCGCCTCTTAAAGTTGCGGTGATGGGTTGTGTTGTAAACGGGCCGGGGGAAGCAAGTTTTGCGGATATCGGTGTTTGTGGTGGAAGAGGCCAGGGCGCAATTTTCAAAAAAGGGAAATTGGTTTCAACATATAAAGAAGCAGAGCTTTTACCCGCTTTTGTCGATGAGATAAAAAAACTTTTGGTCGAAAAAGGGTATAAATCGGAGGTTAAAAAGCTTCATATATGATTAAAAAAATCATTCTGGCCAGACCAAGGGGATTTTGTGCCGGAGTGGATAGGGCAATAGATGTTGTTGAGGCTTCACTTGAAATTTTTGGGCCTCCTGTTTATGTAAAACATGCGATTGTCCATAATGTGCACGTAGTTTCTGATCTTGAGAAAAAGGGTGCTGTGTTTGTGGAAGATTTAGGCGAGGTGCCCCCCAAATCTGTTCTGGTCTTTAGCGCGCACGGCACGGATCCGAAGCTTAAAGAAGAGGCAAAAAGATTAGGCCATAATGTGATTGATGCTACGTGTCCGCTGGTTACAAAAGTCCACCTTGAAGCCAGGCGTTATACAAATGAAGGCTATTTTATTATTTATGTCGGACACCGTGGCCATCCCGAGCCGATTGGTGTATTTGGTGAAATTCCCGAGGGTACTTATACATTGATTGAGAAGGCTGAAGAAGTTGCAGGAATAAAGGCGCCGCAGGAAGAAAAACTTGTCCATTTAAACCAGACGACACTTTCTGTTTCGGACATTGCAGAGACTATAAAAGCGCTCAAAGAGAGGTTTCCAAACATAGTGACACCGCCGTCATCGGATATTTGTTATGCCACTACAAACCGTCAGGCATCGGCAAGGGAGCTTGCCAAGCGTAGCGATCTGGTTTTGGTCATTGGATCGGATACCAGCTCCAATTCCCAAAGGCTTAGGGATGTTTCAGGGGATGAGGGAGCTAAGGCGTTTTTAGTTGATGATGAGACAATGATCGATCCTAAATGGTTTGACGGTGTTAAGACATTAGGAATCACATCCGGAGCTTCTGCGCCGGAATATTTGGTGGACAGGATGGTTGATTTCATCAAAGAGGGTTATCCGAATGTGGTTTTTGAAAACTTAAATGTTATGAAAGAAGAAATAAAGTTCCCACTTCCTGATGATTTGGTTTCTATTGCCAGGCGGAGCGAAAAAGGTATTGATTGGGTAGAGAAACACAGGGTTGCCTCACAAAAATAAATGCCCCAAAAAAGCCGATATAATCAAAATTTGTACTTTAGTGACCTGGCGAAGTTTTTGTTTAAGTACGAACCTTATGAATCAGACTATTTTAGGAAAAAAACGCAATCCGTATCCAAATACTCCAAGGAAACTGTTGATTTATACGAAAAGCTTACGAATTTTTCCAAAGGCGGGAAGCGCTTAAGGGCATATTTAGTCTGGTTGGGTTACCAGATAGGGGGAGGAAAAGATATCTCAAAAATATTGCCCATTGCACTAGCTTTTGAGGTTGCGCAAGATTTTGTTTTAATTCACGACGATATTATGGATCGTTCTGATCTTAGGAGAGGTAAGCCGACGATCCACAAAATTTATGAAAAAAGGTTTGGTAAGCATTATGGTGAAAGCATTGGAATTATTTTAGGTGACATTGCGTGCATCTGTGCATTCGAAATTATTGCCAGCAGTTCATTTAATAACGAGTACAAAGTGAGTTCCCAAAAGCTTTTTGCGGATATCCTTCTTGAGACTGCATACGGCCAAGCATTGGATATAGAAAACGAGTATAGAAATTTTGATTTTGATATTTTAATGCAATTCATTTACTTAAATTCTGCCAAATATAGTGTTATCGGGCCAATGTTAATGGGGCTCAACGTCACAAAATTCACTAAAAGCAAAGTAGCCGCAATTGAATCTTACGGAAAAGCTGTTGGTATTGGCTATCAATTGTTTGATGATTTACTGGGCATTTTTGGAGATGAAAAAATGCTTGGTAAATCTGTGCTTTCTGACATGCGTGAGGGTAAAAACACGCTTATTATTCACAAAGCAAAGCAGCTGGTTACCCCAAAGGATTTAGCGGAAATAAACAAGATATGGGGAAATCCTAAATCGGGAGACAAAGAACTTAATAAAATTAGAGATATTGTTAGGAAGTGCGGGGCTTTAACTTGGTGTGAGGACGAAAACAAAAGACTTATGGTGGTTGCGAAGAAGGAAATTAGTAAGCTGACAAGAGATCCTAAATTGCAACAAATACTGAGCCAAGTAGCAGATTATGTTGTATCAAGAGAAAGGTGATAAGTTGAAAGGGGTATCTAATTTTGATATCCTTACCTTTAGATTCGAATGACTGAAGCGCATAAGAAGATTGTTCCACAACATGTTGTAATTATCCCCGACGGGAACCGCCGTTGGGCTAAAAAGCATGGCCTCGCGCCTATTGACGGCCACAAAAAGGGTTTGGATGCTGCTATGCAGGTGGTTCGAGGCTCGCGCAACTTAGGAGTTCGTGTTTTGACCCTTTGGGGATTCTCAACGGAGAATTGGCAAAGATCAAAGAGGGAAGTTGGTTATCTAATGCGTATTTATACAGTTTTTTTCAAAAAACACTTACAAGAGCTGGTCAAAGAGGAAGTTAGATTTAAGTGGCTTGGGAGAAGGGACCGGGTTCCGGCAAAATTGCGTGAAGTTTTGGAAAAAGTGGAGAAGGCAACTGCTTCAAACAACAAATATTTCTTAAACATTTGTATTGATTACGGTGGACACGACGAAATAGTGAGGGCGGTTAAAAAGGTTTTAAAGCGAGGGGTAAAAGCTTCGCAGTTAACAGAGGAAATGATAACAAAAAATTTGGATACGGCGGATGTGCCGGATCCGGATCTTTTAATCAGAACTTCGGGAGAAAAGCGTACCTCCGGTATTATGCCATGGCAGACCACGTATACCGAATTTTTCTTTTCCAAGCTATTTTTCCCTGATTTTTCGATGGTAGAGCTGAAGCGTGCCCTGGCTGATTATTCTAGCAGACAACGAAGGTTCGGGCAGTAGCTTGACGGAATACTCCAATACAATTATTGTTGATTTATGGGGGCACCTGAACGCCTTTTTTCGGATCGGCATGTAAACAGCATTGCAGATTTTATGGATAGAAATGATATTCCATCTTTTAGCACAGCCACCCCTAGAGAGTTTGATAATTTAGTTCGGTTGGTGGGAATTATTGGAGATGTTGAAGAATTAAAAAAGTCATTAGATAACTCAGTTCCGGCTGAAGAAGCAAAGACAGCCTAATAAATTATGGTCAGTGGTCCACACAAATTTGATAAATCCAATTTTAGACAGGCAATTTTAGATGCCCCGAAGCAGTTTGAAGTTGGGTTTGATGTTGCAAAGGATGTGAAGGTTGAAGGTCGATTTGAGCGGGTTGTCTTTTTTGGTGAAGGAGGTTCGGCTTTTCCGGCTTCATTTGTGCGAATTTTAATTGCCGATAAAAGATACGCTTCGGGTCAGCTGCCCATAAGATTCATGCAGAATTACACTTACAACATTACGCCTGACAGTTTTGAGGCGGCACTCAACATTGTCTGTTCTTATTCCGGAAACACAGAAGAAGCGATTTCTGTTTTGAATCAATTGATCGATGAAAAACTGCCTACGGTTGGAATTGCTGCCGGTGGTCAACTGGAGGAGATCTGCAAATCAAAAAATGTGCCGTTTGTAAAATTGCCGATGCCAAGTGTGAATTTCCAGCCAAGAATGGGGTCAGGTTACTTCGTAGGAGCAATGCTTAAAGTGCTTGTAAACGCGAAACTGACTGTAGATTTTTCGGATGAAATTTTAAAAAGTTCGGAGATATTTTCTTTTAAGATGGGGGAATACGAATCAAAAGGGAAAGAATTGGCTTCAAATATTGCCGGTAAAACACCACTTGTTTGGGCAAACCAAATGTACAAAGAATTGGCGCGGGTTTGGACAATTAAGTTTAACGAGCATGCCAAAAATCCGGCATTTTTTAATTTCTTTTCGGAGTTGAACCATAATTTGATGGTGGGGCTGACGCATTTGGGAAAAAGTTATTTTGCGATTATGCTCAAAGACCCTGCGGATGACCCCAGAAACCATAAAAGGTACGAGGTGACTGCAGGAATTTTGAAAGAGGTTGGGGTGGAATCAATTACTTTGGAACTCGGCGGCGCAACAGTTTTTGAAAAACTTTTTAATTCCATTTATTTAGCGGATTTTGCCGCTTATTATCTTTCTGAAAAGAATCAGGTCGACCCTACTCCGGTTGCAATGGTTGAGGAGCTGAAGAAGAGGCTTGTTGGTAACAAGTAGCTGGTTACTGGTAGCTAGTAAATTAATGAGTTATAAAGATTTGGAAGTCTATAAAAGATCGTTTAGGTTGGCGATTGAGATACACAAATTATCCTTGACACTACCAAAACAATTTCAGTTTGATTTAAGTGATCAAATAAGAAGAGCATCCAGATCAATACCTTCAGATATTGCTGAGGCTTTTGCTAGAGCCAAATCAAATAAGGACAGGGTGAATTTGTTGAGTGATGCAGCAGGTTCCAATGAAGAAATGATATTTAACCTTGAGTTTATGAGAGAAGTAAATTTAATAAGCCAAAATAAATATCGTGCTTTACTCGATGAATATACAATTAATGGAAAACAACTCTTCCGTCTGATACAATCCCTCAGAAGAAAGGACTAGGTACCAGTTACCTGTGACTAGCTACTAAAAACGTGTGTGGAATTTTCGGTTACGCGGGAAAGCGCAGCGACGCTCCCGAAATTGTTTTTGAAGGACTGAAAAGGTTGGAATACCGCGGGTATGACTCTTGGGGAATAGTGGCGTTAAAGTCGAAAGTGCAAGACGAAGCCCAAAAGTTGTTTTTGGAGAAACATGTCGGGAAAATCGGAAATTCTAATCTTTCATCTAAAATCTCAAACCTAAAATCTAATGTTGCCTTGGGGCACACCCGCTGGGCTACTCACGGCGGTGTTACGGAGGCGAATGCCCACCCGCATATTGACTGTAATAGCCAAATTGCTTTGATCCACAACGGGATAGTCGAGAATTTTCAGGAGCTCAAAAAAGGGCTTGGAAAAATCCACAAGTTTATTTCGCAAACGGATACGGAGGTTGTGGCGCATTTGGTTGAGGAAGAATCTAAAAAATCAAGTTTAAAAGAGGCAATAAGAACGGTATTTTCGAAGATAAAAGGTTTGAATGCTTTGGTTTTTGTGGACAGCGAGGGTGCAATTTATCTTGTTAAAAGCGGAACACCTTTGGTTATTGGTCTTGGCCGTGGCGAAAACTTTCTTGCTTCGGATCCTTCGGCACTATTGCCTTTTACCAGAAAAATGATATTTGTAGAGGACGGCCAGCTTGCCAAGATTAGCGCCTCGGATGTTGAAATATTTAACGCCAAAAGCGGTGATAGGGTAAAGAAAACAGTTTCCGGAATTGATTGGAAAGCAGTCGATGTTGTTAAGGGGGATTTTGAGCATTTCATGCTTAAAGAAATCTATGACCAGCCGGAAGTTTTGGCAGCAATTGCTGCCAATGGTAAGCAAATTTTGGATATTGCCAAGCTTGTTTCCGGTGCAAAAGGTACGTTTTTCCTTGGCTGCGGCTCGGCTTCTTACGCTGCACTTTCCGGGACATATTTATTTTCGAGAATTGCCAAAGCCCATGTTAATTTTTCTGTCGGTTCGGAATTTAACTATATGGAGGATTACCTCAATAAAAATTCACTTGTCGTAGCAATTTCCCAAAGCGGGGAGACAATCGATGTAATACAGCCGGTTACAAAGGCCAAGGAGCGTAAGGCAAAAATAGTTGCATTAACCAATGTTTTAGGTTCAACACTTTGGAGGATTGCCGATTCCAAGCTTCTTTTGGAAGCAGGAATAGAGCGGGCAGTTTGTGCTACTAAAAGCTACACCGCCATGGTTGCTAATCTGGTCTTTTTGGCCTATGCCGTTTCCGGCAAAAAAGAAGAGGGTAGAAAAGTTATTGAAAAGGCAGGTATCGGAGCATCGAAAATACTTTTACCAAGTTATGTTAGTAAGGTGAAAGAGTTAGCCAGAAAGATTAAAAATTGCCAGGATGTATATATAATCGGCAGGGGACTTTCTTACCCGACGGCACTTGAGGCAACGCTCAAACTAAAGGAGGTTTCCTATATCCATTCCGAAGGGTTTGCGGGAGGCGAGCTGAAACACGGGGTTATCGCTTTAATCGAAAAGGGAACGCCTTGTATTGTTTTTGCACCAAACGATGAGACATATGATGAAACTATTTCCAATGCGATAGAAATTAAGGCCAGAGGCGGTTATATTATCGGTGTTTCGCCGAAAAATAATGAGGTTTTTGATTTTCATCTGAAGGTTGACGATGTTGGTGTAGGGTCGGTTATTTTAGATTCGATTCCAATTCAGCTCTTGGCATATTATGTTGCGATAGGAAAGGGGCTAGACCCAGACAAACCCCGAAATCTTGCTAAGTCTGTGACGGTGAAGTAGATATTAGGTTATAGACTATAGATGATAGAAATTAAGAACATAAAGAACCAAACATCTAGAATCCGTAATTTGTCATCTAACCTTAGGCTAGATGCAAAACAACTTAGGGCTAGTAAACCCGGGCAAGCGGATATTAAAAAGATTAAAAGACGAGGTGTTTATATCGTTTGTGATAATGTACTGGACACATACAACATCGGCTCTATATTTCGCCTTGCAGACGCTGTGGGGGCCCGAGAAGTGTGTTTATGCGGGGGAAGTGAGACTCCGCCAAACAGTAGAATTGCCAAAGCTGCTGTGGGATGCGAAAAGTGGGTCGCCTGGAGATATTTTAAAACAGCAAAGGCTGCTATAAAAAAGCTCAAAGCTCAAAACCCAAAACTTAAAATAGTTGCAATAGAGCAGCATCCGAAAGCGGTAGACTACCGCAGTTTAAACTATGAACAATTAACGATGAACCCCTCTAAAATCGGGGTAAACCATAAACTCCCAATAGCTTTTGTGGTTGGCCATGAGACGGATGGGGTATCGAAAGAGGTGCTTGAGATAGTAGACGAAATTGTTGAGATTCCGATGTTTGGAGTAAACATTAGCCTCAATGTCATGGTGTCATTGGCAATAGTGCTCTTTAGGGCAATTTAACGGGTTTTATTGCGGACTAGCGACTTTATAGCTTTTTGTTGTACAAGGGGAAATTGGGTCTATACCCTGCGTGTCGTTTTTGTTTTCAAGACAGCTAAACAAGATGTAACTGGTGCAAGTGTCGGCAACGCAGATTGCAGGCAGACTTTGGTAATGGTATGTGTATTGGTCTTTATTTAAGGGATCAGCGGGAAGTTTGTCCATAACTTTTGATTTGACCATTGTGCTATCGGTAATTGCAGCCGGGTAGGCTTTTTGGTTTCGGGTTTTGGTCTTATAAGTTTCCAGGGCTTTTTGTAATGCCTGAATGTCTGATTTTCTTTGGGAATCCCGCTGTTTTATTTGCCAAGACTTATAAAAGCGCATGCCGGCTGTGATTAAACCGGCGACTATTAAAAGCAAGACCAACATAACAACAACTTTTTTGATCAGCCCCTTTTTGCTTTCTTTGCCTGAATTTCCCGGAATGCTTGGCTGTGGCTCCGTTTGAGGAGCTGGTAATGGCTCCGGTACCGATGTTTCCTGGACGTCTGTTTGCAGATTGGGTTTGTTTTCAATCTGATCAGTTGGTGGAATGTTTTCTTCGGCCATTAACAATACAATAAATGATTTTTAGAATTTGTACAAGAAATACTTAGGAGTTTGTTTCCTTATAAACCTTGGTTCCGGAACAATTAACACCATCGCCTGATGCTGGTCTAGCCACCCCTTGAGGGTCGTTGTTGTTTTCCAGGCAAACCGTAATTGTATAGTCGGTGCATGTTGAAGCAGTACAGGAAGCTGGGGTGGGTGTATAGCAGTAAGCTGACCCTGAAGCGGTTACACAGGTTAATGCTCTTGGGTCTACAGGTATTGCCTTAATATAGCCTGGGGTAACAAGTGTAGCCACAGAAATTGCAGCTGGATAGTATCTACTTCCAGTGCTGTCTGATTTGGCAAGTTCCAGAGCTTTTGTAAGGGCATCGACGTCTGCTTTTCTGCGGGCATCACGGGCTTTTTGCTGGGCACTGGTAAAGGAGGCAACAATGAAAGGGGCAAGAATACCGATAATGGAAATTACGACCAGAAGTTCTATTAAAGTAAAACCACGTTTTTTAATCATGGATTAGAAATAGTGTAACTCACGTTGGTTGTTGCTGTACATCCTGCATTGACAGCGGCGTCTTTTTGGGAATCGTTTGCGTTTTCGATACAAGCGGTGAGTGAATAATTTGCGCAGGTTGCTGAGGTACAACTAGCAGGTGTTGGGGTATAGATGTAGTTTATTGCGGAGCCGCTTGGGTCAGTAGGAACAGCTTTAATGTAGGCGGTTGCCAAGAGCGGTAAAGTTACGGATGGTGCACAAGTAGCGGCTGCAGGGTTACAGCCGGGATAATAATTTCCGCTGATATCGTTTTTGGCCAGTTCCAACGCCTTTTTAAGGGCATCAAGATCTGCTTTTCTTCTTGAATCCCGTGCTTTTTGTTGTGCGGATGAGAAGGAGGCGACGATGAAAGCGGCAAGAATACCGATAATGGAAATTACAACCAGCAGTTCGATTAGCGTGAAACCACGCTTCTTTATTTGTCGGACAGGTAGCATTAATTTAAGCGTATAACCAAGTGGCAGGAGTTGTCAAGTGACTGGAATTATTGTGTGTTGGAAGTCAGGATAGAAAGCTATTTGCGTTGTTCTTTTACGGTTGAACGGATTTTTACTCCGGCTGCTCCTAGTGCCAAAGTTCCGATTACGGTGCCTGCGAGCATGGCATAGATCTCCTTAGAATTGCTACTGCCTGAAGAAGTAGAGTTAGCAGGCAATGTATCTGTGTTTACCTCCTGCGCGATTCCTCCCACAGATTGGGCTTCGCTGGTAAATGATAATTTGTCATAATTTACTGTTCCGAACGTGTCGCATCCTTGTTCAAAAGATATCCCGTTTATGCCAATGGTTATCGATGCCTGAGTTGCACTGGTTGGGATAGCAACTCCATCGGGCCCGTAAACTCTGGTAAAGTTCTCCCAGCTTCCGGCTCCGACTGTATATGTTGGCTGAAAAGCATCAGGAGTGCCAACTGCATTTCCCAGTGAGTCCTTCCAGTAGACCCGCGTGATAGGGCCAACATTCACATTGGGGTGGTTTGGACCCGGAATAAATTCCGATTGAAAGTTCTCAGTGTAGGTTTTATTTTTGTCAACTGGGAAATCGTCTGAAGTCCAACTGTTAGTGTCCATACTGCACAAACCGCCAGTGCCATAATATTGAGCCCCCACCGAACTTAAACCTTCATAAAAAATCCCGTCTTGAAAGTTATAAATAGGGTCTTGAGTACCGCCTTTATTCCAGTGCTGTGGCTTGCTGGGGTCAACGGGATCTTGTGTCTCATAACCGCCGTTTTGGATCGAGTCTGTCATTGCTTGTGGTCGTACCTCTGGTTCACGCGAATCGGTTGTCTTGGCAGCACCGACTAATCCTAGATTGGCAGCAAGCATTACAGCCATAAGCGGACCGATATGTTTAATCCTCTTTAGGCTTCTGATTGCCCCTTCTTCTGGATGTCTTTGGTAGACTACTTCCGGTTGGACAGGTGGTTGTTGTTCTTTTGGAATATAACTTGACGAGCCTTGTTCAACAGTCATTCTTAATTGCGTATTTTATCTTTAAATTGCTTTAAAGTCAAAAAAATTTGAAGAATGGATTCATAAGCTGTTGACAATAGTTGTCGAGAAAGTTAGAATTCTTTTCGCTGCATTATTTCATATATATTATATAGGTAGTGTAGTTGTGGCTTGGAAAGCCGCAGGAAAACTTGAAACAGGAAGTTTAACCTTGAACTGTTTTAAGTTCGAGGTTTTTTATAGCTCTTTAACACTTGAATAGCAACACATACCACAATTATGAGTTCGAACTAAATTAAGGTAGTCCTCCAATTCTTACCTCTCGCCTTACCTACTATTCGTAGCGCGGCTCGAGGGGCGAATTTAGGTGGATTGCGAATTTAATTGAGATTAAATTCTTAAAAGTGGTACCCAAATTTAGTAATTTCCTAAGAGTTTAAAGGTGAAACTTTTTTATTTGAGAGTTTGATCCTGGCTCAGGATAAACGCTGGCGGCGTGCCTTAGGCATGCAAGTCGAACGGCCAGCCCTTTTTGGTTTTTATTTGATACTATACATTTGTGTATTACGTTTATGTTTTAAAAAGCCAAAAATGGAATAAGCCATATGTAGGTGTTACAGCTGATTTAAAAAAAAGATTTAAAGAACACAACAATCAGCAAACAAAATCAACACGATATGGTATTCCATGGAAGCTTATATATTATGAAGCGTATCTAGATCGAACCGATGCGATTGAAAGAGAGCTTCAATTGAAAAAACATGGTAGTGCACTAGGCTTTTTAAAACGGAGAATTAAAAATAGTTTCGATAAAATTTGAAAAGGGCTGGCAGTGGCGGAAGGGTGAGTAACGCGTGGGAACGTACCTATTGGTGGAGTATAGCCT
>CAYTEJ010000025.1:0-1181 GCA_964436835.1 uncultured Gammaproteobacteria bacterium
TGTATAAGATGGGGACATCGGTAACACTCCTGCGGGTTTGTGTGTATCAATATACTCAAGTGGTGTTTGGTATGCAAGGGTTTCGTGAGGCCTGATATCATTGTATTCAATAAGCCAGTCGGTTAATTTCTGGTTAAAGTGGTCAACGTTTTCCGGGTCAACGTCCCACGTATCGACAAAGTCTTCCTGTATGGTCCTGTTGAACCGCTCAAGTACGGCATTGTCTTTGGGTGTTCTTACTCTGGAGTACCACTGGGGCAGGCCAAGGGCTTTGCATGCAGCTGTAAAATCACGGGCAAACTCACTACCGTTGTCATGATGGATATTGATAACGCTTTTGTCTGTTAAGTACTCAAGGCGCATCAGAAAATCCTTGGCATATTTTGAGTGGTGGGTTGTATAGAGTCTGGCATAAGCAAGTTTGGATACTTGGTCAATTGCCGTGAGCAGATACCTGTAGCCTCCTGCTGTCATGGTTAGAATAACGGTATCAACATGCCAGAGATAGTTAATGTCTTTTGATATTGGTAACTTTGTGATCCTGTTTTTAGGTTGCCCTTTTAGCCTCTTTTTCCTTGCCTTTTCTGCCTTTTGCTTGTCATAATAAAGGTTCCTTGACTCAATGACCTTCTGAATCTTCCAAGAAGAGATATACTCGCTGTGCTCGCGGACATACAACCTTTGCAGTTTCATCTTTCCCCACCTGATGTGAGCTAGTCTTAGTTTGATAATGCGTCCTTCTTCCCAGGGACTAATATCCCGTGTTCTGACATTAAGAGGTGCTTTAGAATACTCTTCAAGAGTCTTCAGATTTGTCTCATCAAACCTTCCTTGCCACTTATGGAATGTCTTTCTGGATATACCAAACGTTTGAGCTGTTAACGTGGCGTTCTTCTTGCCGTGTGTGTAGTAGAAAATGATCCACTCGAGCTTAAGCTGTGCTTGAGGGCTTAGTGTTTTCTTCCCCAGGTTTCTGATAAGTGTCCATTTGTCAGATACCGGCTTGTCATGTGGAGTTATATAATATCTTGTCTTCTTTTCAACTGTTTTCATCTGTAATCACCTCCCAGGTAGGAATTCTACCTCGGAAGTGTTACCGATGTATCTCATCTTCTGCATTTATAATAAAAAAAATCAAATGTAGCTTATATTCAACAGTTTCCGTAAACATGTGTTAAATT
>CAYTEJ010000025.1:1191-8156 GCA_964436835.1 uncultured Gammaproteobacteria bacterium
ACACCGAGGTGTTACCGATGTATCTCATCTTCTGCAACATAATTGGCTGTTTTATATTCGCTCACAGAATACCGTGGGCTATCAGGCCACGGATTAATGGTGAGAGCGGATACATGCTTTTGGAATTTGGGAGAATCTGCTCGCTTATGTATACAGTGCCATGCGGTCCCCGTTCTGCAATGCAGAACTGCGGCCTAAAACTTGAAGGAGAATAGGCTATTTCTCTCCAATAAAAATTATCTTTAGGGTTAAGCTTTGTGGATATATTTTTCCCAAATTTTTTTGAAAAACGGCAAGGTTAATGTAGAAAGCAGGAAGCTGATTGAGGGAACAATGGCATTCAGCCAGGGGTTTACAATACCAATTGCGCTTAGATAAAAACCGATTGCAAGATATGTAAACAAGAACAAAAGGGTACGCCTGGTAATGCTTGTTTCCCAGGTTTTGTCGAGTTCTACCTTGTTGTTCCGTTTTTCGATTCTGGAAACTCTTTCTTCCAGGTTATTTAAAGATGCCATTTGAAAAAATTATATCAGCATTAAACTATAAGCGGCAGATTTACTTTGCAGGATTCTGAGATTCTACAACTGTGCCATTTAAGGCTTTTAAAACGTCCAGCGGGAAGGGCAAGGGTACTACATAAGTGTCGTCCTTTGGATCATAAGAAGTTATTACACCTTGTGTTTGGACGACTTCGTCCCAGTAACGCTGACATTCAGGAGAAGGAAATTCGAAATGAACCCTAATGCACGAATGTTGGCCTTGCGGAGATTCCGGATCCGCGATCTGTGGCGTAAGTGACCGAACTGCTTCTGTCATTTTTCCAATGTCATTAAAAAATAAAAATTCAATTTTCCCCAAAATAGGTTCGGAGTCAATTGAATTAATTAATTCTAATACTTTTAGCTGTTGATGTCAAACTATGGGGCACAATTTTAAAAAACTGTTTTTTAGAGTCTGATTTAACCCTGGAAAGAATTCATCGCATCTTCTAATACTGTTATTACCTGATCTTTGGAAAATCCTCCCGAGGTCACTGCCATAAAAAGATGGCCTTGGACACTTATGGGTAACGAGTCCGAACTAGGTTGAAGAGAAAGGTGACGAAATTGTGCTTCTTCGAACCTGCTGTATGTAACAGGGAACAGTGGCGCAAGTTCTTTTAATAAACCCATTCTTTTTGGGGGTTCCAATTTGGCCCAATTTTGGGCGACAAGATGTGTTGCACTGCTCTGCGCAAATTCCGTCACAGTCAAAATATAGATATTTGAAACCCGGTTGTCAATCCGCGGATTACTTAGCACCGATGTCTTTTACTAATCTTTTTTTGCTATTTGAAATGAGACTAAATCCTAAACGTTCATAATATCTTATTAATTTTTTGCTATCTGCCTCGATTGTAATTCTGGGAAACCCATCCCTGCCTGCTTGCTCTTCTGCCACTTTAAGTAGTTCTGCAGCTATACCCTGTTTCCTGTATGCTTTTTTAACAACCAAGCCGTGAATGTCAACATCGACAAGTCTGGGATAATAGTAGATACTCCCCACCATTTCACCATTACCTTTTTCTGCAACAAAAACTGTTTCTCCCGGTTTGGGAATAAGGTCGTCAGACTTTGAATTTTTACCGGAAGAAGTTTTTGGCCAATTTCCTAGATGTAATCGTTGTAATGCATCTTGATCATCACGACAATGTGGCCTAATAATCACATAGTCCAGTTGTCTTGGTGCTTCGGGGCTCATATTAGAAAAAACTTAACTTCTGGAACCAACATTCAACGGGTTCGGTGTGTTTTGCATCAAAGCGATGACTGATTGTGGAATTTTTTCACCATTTAAAAGTTTGTGCAAATGATCACACATTTCCTCATCGTAGGCTGACCTGTTTGCCCATTCATTTATTGCTTCTGTTCCCAGAGTTACTGCCGATGTCTGCAGAACAGTTAGGGGATGTTCGGGGAGGTACATGGGTTCCCTTAAGAATTCCCAGCTTGCACGGATTCGCGCAAAACCCCTTGTTTCAAACTCAAGCCGTGGAGGTGTTTTTAGCCCTTTTCTGGTTACCACCACGTTAACCCCACTAAGTACGGCCAGATAGTAATCATGAACTTGGTCAATATACCTGCGGCCATTCTCGTCAACGTTTCCCGGTCTCTGCAACCTTATTGTTCTTGTCCTTACAAGGATTTCCTGGCCGCAAACAAGTTTTGGACTAAGCTCAGCAACATTTATATGTGCGCCTGTTCTTTCCGGCATTTTGAGGATTTTAACGTTTCAAGATTTTTCTGTCAAACATAATATGGCAACAAATATGGGAAAGTTGGAAATAATTTATTTTAGTCGAAATGATCATGCGGCTTCATTCTGTATGCGTTTATCAACTCTTTTGACCTCTTCGATAAAAAAATCTACGCCGTCTGATTTTAATTTAACGTAAGCGGTGTTGCCGACACTGCCGGGCGGCAACTGGTCATCTATGGCAAAACCTAAATGTATAAGCAGAGCCCTGAGGAGACCTCCGTGGGAGACAACAAGCACATTTTTGCCAATATACGCAACGGCAATTTCACGAAGCAAAGTAATGGCTCTCGCAACAACCTTTTCGTCTGCCTCAATCCCGATTGACTCATAAGGCACATTTTTTCTTTTTAATTCGCTGAGTATTTTTAGATTTTCCCTTGTCTTCCCTTCAAGTCCGCCGAAATTCCTTTCGCGGAGAGCTTTTTGGGTAACGACGGCTAATTTGCGCTCGAGGGTTACAATTTCGGCAGTTCTTTTGGCACGCCATAGATCGGAAGAATAAACGGCGTCAAACTTAATATCCTTGAGTTCTTTGCCTAAAATTTTTGCCTGCTTTATGCCGTTTTTTGTTAAATTAGAATCGGAATGTCCCTGGATTAGTCCCTTAACATTCCATTCTGTTTCTCCGTGTCGGGCAACATAAATGGTGCAAAGTTTGGAATCTGATTTATTTTTCGTCATGGAAGTTTGCTACGTTTTTTTATGTTAGAAAATTATAGCAAAAGTCAAATCCGCGGGAAATTAATTTACAATGTTTGCTGGTTTGCCTTTGAGGAAATTTTCGATATTGGAAACAAACATTTCCTGGCGGTTTACTTTTGCTTCTTCGGAAATATAAGCCATTGGCGGATAAATGATGCAGTTTTCAAACTTTGAGAGTTTTTTTAAATCTTCTTTTGCCATTTCGTCCGAATGGTCGAGAATAAAAACAATATCTTTTTTAGCAAGCCTTGAAATTAACCCATCAAGATCGATTAATTCCATCGGGCAAGTGTTGATAACAACGCAGCCTGGCTTAATTTGGCTAAATCTTTTTTTGTTTAAAATCTTTTCTGTCTGTGTGTTTTGGGCAAGATTTATAGAAAGAAAGTCAGAATTTTTGAGAATTTGGTCTAATTCCTGATATTTAAACCCCAAATCTTTTTTCTTATTTCTGGACCAGTAAATTACATTTGCGCCAAAACCGCTTGCAATTTCTCCAACTCGCCTACCGATTTTACCTAGACCTAGAATGCCGAAGTTTTTACCTTTTATTTCCCAAACTTTGATTCCACTTTCGTCAACATTAAGTTTTTTCCCTCTTTGTTTACCCACTTCCAAACCGCGTATTGCTTCTAGGATTGCAGCAATTGTGAATTCGGCAACGGATTCTGTGCTAAACCCGGCAAGGTTAGTAACCGGAATCCCTTTTTTCTTTGCGTAATCAATATCTACCCTGCCAAAAGCTGTTGAAAACTGGCCGATATATTTTAGGTTTGGGGCTTTGTCTATCAGGTCTTTAGTTAGCGGGGTTGCAAATTTTAATAGTACACAATCCGCGGTTTTTATTTCTTTTTCTAATTCGGGGGTGTCTTTTTCGACAAAAGCTTTTTTTGCAATCAAAGAGTCCAAACGTTTCCAGTATTTTGGCTCTAAAGACGATTGGTTCATGCCGATAAAAAGCGCTTTCTGAAATTTCACGAGAGAATTATAGCAAAAATTAAATTTGTGAAGGCTAAAGATACTTATTTATTTCTATATTCTTCCGACAACTCAAGGTCGAAGTGCTCGCAAAGAGCTGTTACGTCTTTTATATCATTTTCGTCTGGTTTATAACCTGTATGAAATTTAAGTATTTGCTCAGCTGTTATACATTTAACGGTACGGCCTTCAATATTGCCTTTACCTTTTAGGGATTCTTTAGGATAAACTTCTCCCTTTTCGCCATATATTCCGTTTCCATTTTTATTAAAATGAAAAGCATGAACATCTATTAGATTCCCTGAAGTATCTCCTAAAACAAAATTTGATGGCCTTGTGTCATCTCGCGGAACATCCTTATAACCTTTTTCTTCCAAAAGATTCCGGAGTTTAGGCACATCCTTTTCTTGAAGAACAATATCAACATCTTCATGTTTGCGGGTCTGTTTACCAAGAAGTGCATCGACGCCCCAACCACCATCGAGCCAAACGGAAATTCCGTTACTTTCAAGCAAGCGTATAAGATTAATTACATCTTTACTTTTCATTCAAAAAGTATAGCAAAAATTTAATCTGCTGCAGGGGAAGTGGAGTTATTTATGTATAATACTGATTAATTCTTTATTTACAAAAAGATGGTATTTACCAATCTTTTTGTCTGAAAGTATGCCTGCTCCAGAAAGTCGCTTCAGATATTTACTTGCAGTATCCCAACCAATATCTAATTCGTTTGATAATTTAACTGGCGTTATTACCGGATAAGAAATTAGTGCTTCAACCAAATCTGCAGAATATATTATTTTATGTTCTGCTTTTAATTTATCTTTTAATTTGAAAAATGAGCCCATAATTTCAAACAATAATTGTTTTGTTTCTTTTGCTTGCAAATAAAAACCTTTCATCATAAATAACAAATATTCTTCCCAATTTCCCTTTGTTGTTACTTCAAGTAAAAGTCGGTAGTAATCGCTTCTATTAGAATTTATGTATCCACTTATAAAAAGCGTTGGAAAAGTAAGTATTTCTGAATTTACTAAATATAGAACCATCAAAATTCTCCCTGTTCTACCGTTTCCATCTGAAAAAGGATGGATCGCTTCGAACTGGTAATGCGAAATTGCACATTTAATTAATGGATCAATCTCGTCACTTTTATTGTTCATAAACACCTCAAGATTACCCATCAATTCAGGTATTTTGGTTGCAACCGGCGGAGTATATATTATTTGTTTTGTTGAACTATTTTGGATTCCATTTTGAGCGTGTCTATATCCAGCTGGATAAGATGGCACAAGAACTTTTTGGATATCCAGAATTGTTCTTGTTGAAAGTGAAAATTTCTTTAAACTTTCAAACCCGTTGAGTACTGAATCCCTATACCTTAAAACCTCCTTATCCGGCGGTCTTTGTTCGTCTTCCGGAAATAGTTGATTTTCCATTACTCTAATAATTGTAGTATTGATATTTTCAATTTCTGAGCTAGCTAATGATTCTTTAATAATTGCCGGCGACAGTAATAATGTGGGGTTCGGCATAGAAAACGTATACCCTTTAAGTTCACCCAATTCAGCTCTAGCCTTTATTATTAGGTCTGTTAGTGTCTTATTATCCAAATTGACTTTTGGGGGCAGCAAGGCTAAGTCGTGCGGATATATTGGATTAAATGGCATATGAACTACAATATATCGTATTTTTCCAATAAAATCAATATGTGGCTAGAAATTGAGGCTAAAATTAGGCGTTGATTGAGATGTTACAATCAGGAATTTTCTAATTCTTCCAATAATCTTTTTTGGTCTCGGGAGAGTTTGGTGGGGATGTGCAGGTCCTTCGATAAACTCAGGATAAACTCTCCAATTCTTCTAATAGTTTTTTCTGGTCTCTTGATAACCTCGTTGGTATTTGCAGCCTAATAATCACGTAATGGTCGCCTTGGCCGTGGCCGTTGACGTGTTTGACGCCTTTGCCTTTGAGGCGGATTTGGGTGCCTGGTTGGGTACCGGCGGGAATCCTGATTTTAACCGGGCCTTCGACGGTTTCTATTTCGGCAACCGTGCCTAAGGCGGCCTGACTGTAAGTAATTTCCTTTTCGGTAACAATGTCATATCCCCTTCTTTTAAATTTTGAGCTTTGGGAAACCTGGCAAACCAAAATATAGCTTGAAAAACGGATTTCGGAACCGTCGTCGACTCCGGCGGGGATTTTGATCTTTTGCTTTTTGCCGTCTAAAGATATTTCTTTCTGGACGCCGTTTATGGCTTCTTCAAAAGTAAGCTTTATGGCATAACGGGGAAGCCGCGCTTGCCTGCCAAACGGTGACTGGCTGCCGAAAAATGTTTCGAAAACATCAAAAGGGTCGGCAAAACCGCCGAAATCCTGGCCCTGGTTGCCATCGCCGGATGACCATGAGTAAGTACGGAAACCGCCCTGGCCACCAAAAGGATTACCACCTGCAAACGGATTGCCACCTTGCGCGCCGCCAAAGCCGCCGCCGGGCTCAAAAGCGCTGTGGCCGAACTGGTCATAGGCTTGCTTCTTTTGGGGATCGGAAAGAACTTGGTAGGCTTCGTTTATTTCCTTAAATTTTTCCTCGGCACCGGGAGCTTTATCTACATCCGGATGGTGCTTTCTGGCCATGGTACGGTAAGCCTTTTTTAGCTCGTCAGTTGAGGCGTTTTTGGAAACACCGAGTACTTCATAATAGTCTTTTTTCATAAATTCAAAAAGCCTGCGCTCCTCGTTATTAAAATTTTATTTTGCAAATGATAACAAAATTTTACCAACTGCGGGGCTAAGTCCCTCTTATTTGCCATGGTTATATTATAAAAGTTTCAAATGTCACAAAGGTATCAGGGGTATCAAATGTTAGTGAAGGCAACTTTTGACTTTTGATGCTTTTGACCCATTTGATACTTTTGATACCTTTCGTTAGTTTACTTTATTCGGTTCGTAAGTTGCCGTGGTTTTGTTGACCTTAAATTCCA
>CAYTEJ010000025.1:8166-12000 GCA_964436835.1 uncultured Gammaproteobacteria bacterium
AAGCTGGACTTTATAGGTACCGGCAGCAGCAAGCGGAAAATTGACCAGTTCGGTCATAACATTGGCTTTACCATTTTGACCCAGAGTGATTTTGAATTCCTTATCCGGGAAATTGTTGTTTTCAGTTTTTTGAGGAGCGACGAGTTTTAAGGTAAGCGGATATTCTTTGCCTGCTTCACCTGCAACAACCGCAACCAGATACATTTTGGGCCAAGCCGTCGGCAGGTTGGCAACAAAAAACTGGTCGAAAATGCCGATTATTGAAAGTTTTTGTTCCTGGGAAACGGAGGCATAGTCGCAGAGGACAAAAATGTCGGTTTTTAATTTGGCCACAATTATTCCTTAACTACTTCGCCTTCCTCGACTTTGTCACCGGCTGTTTCTCCATCTGCTTTTTGGCTTTCGCCGTTTGTTTCTTCTTTTGTCTCTTCCGGCTCCTTTGTTCCTTCTGATCCCTTTTGCTGATACATCGACTCACCTATTTTGGAAAGGGTGGATGAAAGTTCTTCTGTTTTGGCTTTTACCTCATCGACTGCGCCGGTTGATTGGATTTCGCGAAGGGCCTTAATTTTTTCTTCAACTTCACTCTTAACATCTTCTGGGACTTTGTCGCCGGCATCTTTTAGGGATTTTTCGGCCTGATAAATTAGAGAGTCTGCCTGGTTTCTGGTTTCAATTTCGCCTTTTTTCTCTTCGTCTTCCTTGGCGTGCTCTTCGGCCTCACGGGTCATGCGCTTTATTTCCTCGTCGGTCAGGCCCGTTGAGCCTGTAATTTTTATAGTCTGTTCCTTTCCGGTTGCTTTATCTTTGGCTTTGACGTTTAAGATTCCGGAAGCGTCCAGGTCGAAGGTTACTTCTACCTGCGGTACACCGCGGGGTGCGGGCGGAATACCGTCTAAAACGAAGCGGCCGAGTGATTTGTTGTCGGCAGCCATCGGCCTTTCACCCTGAAGGACGTTGATTTCAACGGAAGTCTGGTTGTCGGAAGCGGTTGAAAAAATTTCAGTTTTTGATGTCGGAACCGTTGTGTTTCGCGGAATGAGTGGGGTTGAGACACTGCCTAAGGTTTCGATACCCAAGGTAAGAGGCGTAACATCCAAAAGGACCATTTCCTTCATTTCGCCGGTTAAAACTCCGCCCTGAACTGCCGCGCCGATAGCAACAACTTCGTCCGGATTTAAGCCTTTGTGCGGTTCTTTGCCAAAGAATTCCTGGACCTTTTTAGAAACTTGCGGCATTCTGGTCATACCGCCTACCAAAATTACTTCGTCGACATCTTTGGCCGTTACCTTAGCGTCCTTGAGGCATTTTTCAACCGGGCCAAATGTTTTGTCGACTAAATCGCCAACAATGGATTCTAATTTGGCGCGGGAAAGCTTAAGCTGCAAATGCTTTGGGCCGGATTTGTCGGCCGTTAAGTACGGAATTGAAATTTCGGTTTCCTGAGTTGAGGAAAGCTCAATTTTGGCTTTTTCGGCAGCATCGCGAAGCCTTTGGAGCGCCGGGCGGTCGTCTGTGATATTCATGCCTGATTCTTTTTCGAATTCACCCTTTAGAAAATCAACGATTTTGGAATCGAAATCATCTCCGCCAAGGTGGGTATCACCGTTGGTGGCTTTTACTTCGAAAACGCCTTCACCAAGCTCTAGAACTGATATATCGAAAGTGCCGCCGCCTAAATCGTAAACGGCAATGGTGTGGGCATGTGATTTATCAAGACCGTAGGCCAAAGCTGCTGCCGTCGGTTCGTTGATGATGCGCTCAACTTTAAGACCGGCAATTTCGCCTGCTTGTTTGGTTGCCTGTCTTTGAGAATCGTCAAAATAGGCGGGAACAGTAATAACCGCCTTTTCGACTTTTTCGCCGAGATAGGCTTCGGCATCTGCCTTGATTTTGCCAAGAACCATCGCCGAAATTTCTTGCGGAGTGTAATCTTTGCCTTCAACGTTGACAATGGCCATACCTTCGCGGCCGCTTTTGACGTCGTAGGGGAGCCACTTTGCATCTTTCTGGACTTCGGCATCTTTAAACTTTCTGCCCATTAAGCGCTTGACCGAGAAAATGGTGGTTTTGGGGTTGACGACCATCTGGCGCTTGGCAACATCACCGACGATGTGTTTGGTCGGGTCAACAACTGAAGGTATAGTATTGCGGCCTTCGGCACTGTGGATTACCTTCGGCTTGCCGGCTTCAACGACTGCTACTGCCGAATTGGTTGTACCTAAATCTATACCAATTACTTTAGACATACTAGTTTATTGATCCTCCATTTGAAATTTTTCTTCTTCGCGTTCTTGTTCTATTTGGCTTGGCGTGCCGGACTTTGTGACAACAACTTTTGCCGGACGGATAACCTTATCTTCTATTTTATAACCTTTAGCGACAACGCGGGCAACAATGTTGTCATTTTCCCCTGCCTGTGCCTCGACTGCCTCGTGTTCGTTTGGATCAAACTGTTGGCCAGCTGCTTCAATTTCTTCTACACCTTCTTGTGTCAGAATTTCTTTGAATTGCTTAATTACCATTTCCAAACCTTCATCCTTTAAGTGGCTTTGGGCATTTTCCAGATTGTCCAAAACAGGCAAAAGCTTTTCTACAAGAAGCATTGCCGAAAGCTTGGAAAGTAGTTTTCTTTCTTCTTCGATTCGCCTTTCCAGGTTTTGGTAGTCGGCCATGGTCCTTTTTAGCCTTTCCTCAAGTTCCTGGTGTTTTTGGTCTTTTTTCTGTATGTCTTTTTTCTTAGCCATATTGCTCCTTTTGTTTATCTCGTAAGTTCTGAAAGTAACTGCGAAAAATATCTGATGGTCGGAATAACAGTTGGATAATTTTGACGAGATGGGCCAATTATTCCCAAAATGCCCCTATGGTTTCCCATTTGGTAACGGGTAACAACAAAACCGCATGGTTCAAGGTAGGGAATACCAAGTTCATCGCCAAACAAGATCCTTATTTGTTCTTCGCCACGCATCTGATCAAGTACCTGTTTTAACGTTTCGAATTTGTCGACCATTGAAAGGACGGTGCGGGTGATGTCGATATCGTAAAATTCGGGCATATCCAGAATGTTGGCCATACCGGATGCGTAAATATCGCCATCCTCGTCGGTTGCGACTGCAAGAGAACGGGTCTGGTTTGCAAGACTTTGGGAAATATGTTTAAGAAGTCGGTTGAAAGGTTCCGATTGGTCCCTAAATTCTTCTTTGATGGCAACCTCGTCTTTTAGGGAAAGGGATTTTTCTTCCATCAGCTGGTCGACGTAAAATTTCATACCCATTGAGGTTGGAATCCTGCCTGCCGATGTGTGCGGCTGGCGCAAATAACCAAGGCCTGTCAGCCTGACCATTTCGTTTCTAATAGTTGCAGGCGAAACGCCAAGGCGGGCTTCTTTTTCGATAGTTTCGGAACCGATTGGTTCGGCCGTTTCGATGTATTTTTCAATAACAGCCCTTAGTAGGTTTTTTTGTCTTTCGGTTAGATCAATCATTTGACGCAAATAAACACGAATTGATTGCTGCGAATTAATACGAATAATGGCTTATTAGCAGACAATGTACCACGAGTGCTAATTGTTGTCAACCCCGTTAGAGGTTTTGGGAGAAAAAGAATTTCAATCTGTTTCTTAGATATCTTTTTCCCATACCTGATTTAAGATATTTCTCTCTAGCTCTGGCATCTTCTTTACTTAAACTCACCTCAAAATAAATCACCTTCCAAGGAATTCCGTGTTTAGTTGATTTATTCAAACCATTGTTATGCTGTGAAATTCTTTTTCTCAAGTCTTTAGTTGATCCGGTATACCATTTCCCAGTTGTTTTACTTGATAAAAGATATACG
>CAYTEJ010000025.1:12010-12911 GCA_964436835.1 uncultured Gammaproteobacteria bacterium
GGTCAAGTCATAGTCAGCGGTATTGGTAAGCCGGAGGTACCTGGTTTTGATACTGCCGCATGTAAGGAGAGTAGTTTTTTAGATAATCATCTTGGACTTTTGGCTTGTGATTAGCCTTCCACTGCGAAAGCAGCATTAAGGTGCCAATTATGATAAGGGCTATTTTAATGGTCTGGCGATTCATATCTATTTTAAAGCTTGGGTATTTGTCGGAAATTCCGGCAAAGTAAGCCATCTGGGAAAGTGTAAGCCTGGTGGAATCGCGCGCCAGTTCAAAAGTGCTGTCCGGATAACGGCCATTGAAAAAGACAGGGATAGACGAGGCGACAACTCCCACTTTGGCACCGTTTCCAATTACCTGACTGTAGATTGCATAAGGGATAATCAAAATTCCTCTGGCTATTACACCAAGAATAGGAATAGCAAAAAAGACGCCGGGGCTTTTAGGAATTTGGTATTTTAGGCCGAAATCGCCGTTTAACTTAAGGTCGAATCCGGGGTATTTATCGGAAAGGCCGTAAAAGAAAAAGGTTGTTTTGGCAACCAAATTATAAACTCCAACCGTCATTTCAAAACAATACGGCCAGTATTTTTTTGAAAAAAGGACATTGAAGGAATTAATGATTTGCAAAATGAAAACGTATAAAAACAATATGGCAATTTCAATAAAAACGGGTATTAATATGATAATTTTGGCAAGACCTCCAAGAATGGGGATTGCCCATGCGCGACTGGGGTTTTTAATTTTGGTGATTGTAAGTTCAGGGTAAATAGAGTCTTGTGTGGCCATTTAAGAATTACTGGGCTCCGGCAAGGACTGATTATCTGGCGTGTTTGGTTTGGACTGAACTTGGCTTCGGTCAATACTATAATATTGACCTGCATGTTCACCTTCTCTAGG
>CAYTEJ010000026.1:0-12890 GCA_964436835.1 uncultured Gammaproteobacteria bacterium
CCGTCATAAACTCAACCGGGTAGTTTGCCTTCATATAGGCTGTTTGATAGGCTATAATCGCGTAAGAGGCCGCGTGGGCCTTGTTAAATCCGTAAGCTGCAAACGGTTCTATAAGTTTAAACAGTTCCTCTGCCTTTTCGCCAGACATACCATTTTTAACGGCTCCGTTTATGAATTTTTCACGCTGTTTGCTCATTTCTGCCGGAATTTTTTTACCCATAGCTTTTCGAAAATTATCTGCCTCTTCCCATGTGTAGCCTGCTATATTTATGGCCGTTAACAAAACGTCATCCTGGTAGACGATAACTCCATATGAAAGGTCAAGATAATCTTTCATGCGCGGGTCGAAATACTTCATTTTCTTAGGATCGTTCTTCCTTTCTATAAATTCAGGAATTGAGTTCATGGGCCCGGGCCTAAAAAGGGAAATCATTGCCATGATATCGAAAATTGTTGTCGGTCTAAGTTCCTTCAAATATCTTGTCATGCCTGACCCCCCAAGCTGAAAAAGGCCCATCGTCTCACCCTTTGCAAGCAGTGTAAATGCCTTTTTGTCGTCAAGAGGAAGGGTCGATAGGTTAACTTTTGTTGCCTTTGTATTTCCGACAATTTTCACAGCTTCCCCGAGAATTGAAAGGTTTCTAATGCCCAAAAAATCCATTTTCACGAGTCCGGCATCTTCTACATCATGCATATCATATTGGGTGATAATTTTTTCACCCGTTGTTTCCCGCTGGAGTGGCGAGTAATTTGTGAGATCGTCCGGGCCAATAACGACACCTGCAGCATGTACTGATACGTGTCTGGCGTTACCCTCAACTTTTTCCGCTAAATCCAGGAGTTCTTTAACTTCACTATCTTCGTTGTACAAATTTCCAAGCTCCTTATTTTGCCTTTTGGCAAGATCAAGTGACATCGGGAAGCCCTGAGCTCCTAAGGGGATCATTTTTGCTATCCTGTCTGCCTTAGAATACGGCCAGCCCAAAACTCTCGAAACGTCCCGGACTGCTGCCCTTGCCATCATTGTTCCAAAGGTACCGATTTGTGCAACCTTTTCGTGGCCATACTTTTCACGGACGTACTGAATTACCTCGTCACGTCTTTTATCTTCAAAATCAACATCTATATCCGGTAGTGTTGGCCTGTAAAGGTTTAGAAATCTTTCGAAAGGCAGTTTAAAATCAAGCGGATTTACGGCAGTTATTCCAAGTGCAAAAGAAACAAGGCTGCCCGAGGCAGAACCGCGGGTCGTTGAAATAATTGCTTTTTCACGAGACCAATTAACAAAGTCGGAGACTACCAAAAAGTAGGCAGAGTAACCTTTTTTTGAAATTACCGAAAGTTCATAGTCTAACCTTTTTTGGATTTCGGGAGTAACTTTGGCAACTTTTGTCTTTATTCGCTTATTACATAAATCCTTCAAATAATCATCAGCGGTTTCACCAGTAGGCACCGTATACTTAGGGAAAGCCACTTTTCCAAGTGCCAGTTCTATTTTGACTTTGTCGGCAATTTTTAGAGTATTTTCAATTGCATCAGGTATATCGCTGAACATCTCCCTCATTTCATCGTCGCTTTTTAGGTAGAAAGTTGGCGAATCAATCATCCTGAGCCTTTTTTCATCTTGGATATTTTTACCGGTTTGGATGCAGACTATTGCATCCTGGGCGTTTGCATCCTGTGGCAGAACATAATGAATGTCATTGGTTGCCACAAGGCCAAGACCCGTTTCTTTTGATAGCTTTTTACCACCTTCTATGATTTTTTGCTCTTCGGTATGCATTCTTAATAGTTCATTATGAATGTATGTTCCCGGTTCATACGCTGTCATATATTTCCCGAATGAATGCCTCTGGACTTCAAGATAAAAATTATCCTTGCCAAAAATATTTATATAACCCTCTGCTAATTTCTTTGCTGATTTAAAATCTCCTTCAACCACTGCTTTGGAGATATCGGAGGAATTGCAACCTGAAAGCGCAATTAGGCCTTTTGCATGTTTTGCAAGTGTCTCTTTGTCTATTCTTGGCCTGTAATAAAAACCTTCAAGATGCGCTATCGTAACCAGCTTCATCAAATTGATATAACCTTCATAATCACTTGCCAAAACCGTCAGATGGTAATAATCGCTATCTTTTCCGGCCTCTTTGTCCGTTAAGGAGCGTTTTGCTATATACATCTCACAACCTATAATTGGGTTGACCCCTTGGGCTTTGCATTCCTTATAAAACTTGATAGCGCCGTACATCGACCCGTGATCGGTAATTGCCAAGTGGCTCATTCCCATTATTTTTGCCTGCGTTACCAGCTTTGGAATTTTTGAAAGACCATCTAGAAGGGAGAATTCCGTGTGGACGTGTAAGTGAACAAATTTGGACATATTGGCAAACTACATTTTAGCAGAAGTCGAGTACTATTTGAGCAGGCTCTCCAGAACGCTTTTTATATCATTGGCGTTTGCAGTACCCTTAAGGTCTTTCATGGCTTTCCCGATCAAAACTTGTATGGCGTTAACGTTGCCAGTTTTATAGTCACTTACCACCTTTGGATTTTGTTCTATTAATTCTTTTAGGGCTTTAGCTAATTTATCAGTTGAGATGTTTTGGATGTTTGTCTGATCCAGGACATTTTGTATTAAGTTGGCCGGAAGGATCAAGGTTAAATCGGGTTTTTTGTTTATTATTATGTTTGCTATCTGTTTAGCCGTAACTTTATGTTTTTTGCCAATAGATACTGCTTCTTCAAAATAGTCTGCTACAGGCTTTTCCCGGGTTAAAATTTGGGCGTCGTAAGATGAGAGTGCGTATTCCTTTTGAAATCTTTTGAGTTTTGCTTGCGGCAACTCGGGCAGCGTTTTATTAAGTTTTGCAATTTGGTCTTGGCTCCAGCGAATAGGGGGTATATCGGGTTCAGGAAAATAACGGTAGTCATGAGCTTCTTCTTTGCTCCTTTGCGATATGGTAGCCTGCTTCTGTTCATTCCATCCCCGTGTTTCTTGATCCGGGGTTTTGCCTTCGTCTAGCAGATCGCTCTGTCTTTTAATTTCGAAGCTAATTGCCCTTTCAACAAAGCGGAAAGAGTTAATATTTTTTACTTCAACTTTGTATTTGGGTAAACCTTTTTCGTCAGGTTTTCTAAGCGAGATATTGGGTTCAAGCCTCATATCCCCTTTTTCCATATCCGCGCCGGAAACCTCCAAATACCTTGCCGTTTGCTGAAGCAGTTTTAAGTACTCGACTACTTCCGTGGCATTTTCAAAATCCGGCTCCGTGACAATTTCAACAAGCGGAACTCCGGACCTGTTGAAATCGATTAGGGAAACGTTTTTGCCGTCTACCTTGGCGTGGGTCAGTTTGGCCGTGTCCTCTTCCATGTGGGCTCTGGTGATTCTTATTTTTTTGCCGCTTTCCAGTATTACATTGCCGCCCAAACAGAAAGGCTTATCGTATTGGCTTATTTGATAGCCTTTGGGCAGATCCGGATAAAAATAATTTTTACGGTCGAATTTGGAAAATAGCGGTATTTTGCAGTTTAGAGCAAGACCAATTGCGACGCACCAATCGATAGCCTGCTTGTTTGGAACAGGCAAAGCTCCGGGTAGCCCCAGACAAACCGGGCAAACATGAGTATTTGGTTTTTTGCCAAAATAATCGGCAGAGCACGAGCAAAACATTTTGGATTTGGTGTAAAGCTCGATGTGTACTTCTAGGCCGATGACGGGTTTGTATTTCATATATTTGGTTTGGACTTGTGAAAAGATGTATTTTGTTCAAACATGTGGGCAGCATTTAATATCAAGCTCTCTGAGAATTGGGGACCGATTATCTGCATTCCGATGGGTAATCCTTCGGTTGAAAAACCGCAAGGTATGTTAATGCCGGGCAGACCTGCTATTGATGAGGGTTCAACCAAAACATCCGCCATTTCCCCAAACATTGGGTGGCCTTTACTTGCACCAAGTGGAAGAGCTGTCGACGGGCTTGTAGGCCCCACAATAAGGTCAACGTCTTTAAATGCACGTTTAAAATCTTCGACTATAATGGTGCGTACTTTTTGGGCTTTGTTGTAGTACTGGTCGTAATACCCGGCCGAAAGGACATAAGTTCCGAGCATAATTCGCCTTTTTGCCTCTTCGTGAAAATTCCCTCTTTTTTGTCCGAATCTTATTCCATCATACCTGGCAAGGTTTGAGGACACTTCTGCCCTCTGGATTATCGTATAAACCGATATTGCGTATTGGGGGTCAAAAAGTTTAATTTCTTTTACGCTTGCACCCAATTTTTCAAAAACCTTCAGTGCTTCTTGCACCCTTTTGTTTACGTCGTCTTGTGCCTGCTTGAAGTAGTCATTTGATATGCCGATTTTTATTCCTGAAAGCTTCTCGCCGAGACGGCCAAGATAATTTTCAGGTTTTGTAGGTGAAGTAGTCGCATCGAACTTATCCTTTCCTGCAAGTATATTTAAAATTAGTGCGCTATCCTCTACAGTTTTTGTTACAGGACCTGGGCTATCTAAAGATGAGGCCATAGCGATTACCCCGTAGCGGCTTACCCTGCCATAGGTTGGCTTAAGGCCCACAACGCCGCACCAGGCAGCAGGTTGGCGAATTGACCCGGCAGTTTCCGAGCCGATTGACGCGATTACTTCATCAGCGGCTACACTTGCTGCAGATCCTCCGGATGAGCCGCCCGGAAGTCTTTTTTTATCCCAAGGATTTTTAGTTGCACCAAAATCAGAAGTTTCTGTTGATGAGCCGTGAGCCCAAGCATCCATATTTGTTTTGCCGATAATAACAGCGCCGGCTTCTTTTAATAGATTAACTACGGTCGCATCGTATGGAGGAATATAGCCTGAAAGAACATCGCTTGCCGCAGTTGTTTCAATACCCTGTGTATTGAAATTATCCTTTAGGCTTATCGGCAGTCCCAGTAGGGGTTTCGTTTCCCCTTGGGAAATCAAGGTATCCGCCTTTTTTGCCTGATTTAGAGCTTCTTTTTTGCAGACACTTATAAAAGCAGCTATTTGAGGCTCTATTTTCTCGATTCTCTCAAGACATGCCTTTGTAAGTTCCAGGGAAGATATTTTCTTCTCGCATAATGCTTTTTGCGATTCCCGGACATTAAATTGGGTTGGTGTCATATTATTAAAAACTACTGTTCTTCAAGTATCGCTTCAGTCAAGATGAAATCATTGTAAGTTGAGTTGGCGTTTTTTAGCGCGTCCTCCTTGGTAAGGGAGGGCTCGGCAACATCATCCCTTGTAACGTTCTCAAGATCCGTTACTTGGCTTGTAGGTTCAACGACACTTGTATTTATCTCTTCCAGCTTTTCTATATAGTCGATAGTCTCAGAAAGTTGTGGGGTAAACACTTTCTTTTCTTGCTCATCCAGCGAAAGGTTTGCGAGCTTTGCCACCTTGTCGATGTCAATTTTTACGTTTTGATTTTTGACTTTTGAGTTTGGCATACATTATTGCATTGCGCGAAGGGCTTTTACTCTTTCGGCAATCAGCGGGTGTGTGTTAAACAAATTGGCAAAGAGGCTTACTCCTTTGTGGGCGTCTTTAAAGGGGTTGGCAATGTAAAGATGGGCTGTTGCCTTATTTGCGACCTCCAAAGGTTCTTTGTCTGCAGAAATTTTTAAAAGTGCGTCGGCAAGAGAATCGGGATTACGCGTTAAAAGTGCGCCGGAGGCATCTGCTAAATATTCGCGTTTTCTGGAAATAGCCAGTTGTATTAGTGTCGCTATAATGGGGGCTAAGATTGCCATTACAAGCCCCAGAACCATAAAAATTGCATTTCCTCCCCTGTCGTCGTCTCTATCACCTCTTGAATAAAATGAGATTCTCAGAAAGAAATCTGCAAGGAGTGCCACCGTGCCGACTAAAATAGAAACTATGGTCATTAGCCTTGTGTCGTAATTGCCAACATGTGAAAGTTCGTGAGCTGCGACACCTTCCAATTCCAAGTTGCTGAGTTTTGACAAGATTCCGGTTGTAAAGGCAATTGCAGCATGCTGGGGATCACGGCCTGTTGCAAAAGCATTTGGAGCAGTGTCGTCTATTATGTAAATTTTAGGCATAGGGACACCGGAGGCGATGCATAAATTCTCAACTGTCCTAAAAAGCGTGGGGTTGTCCTTTTTCTGGATTTGCTTTGCTTTGGAAATTGCCATAACTATTTTGTCGCTGTTGTAGTAAGAAATGAAGTTGATAATGCCGGCAATAATTAATGCTATACCCGAAAAGCTAAGAGCCGACGGACCCTGCAGACCTAAGGCGTGAGTGAATATGAAAACAATAAAGGTTATAAAGAAAGCAAACAAAAGCATGATAAGCCATGTTTTGGTGCGGTTTGCAGATATTTCGGTGTAAGCAGTCATACGGGAGAATTATAACTTTTGTGCTCACTTTTTTCTATGCTGAGTTAGGCCAAAACGCTAGCTGTGGTAAAATAATTTTTAATGTTCCTATGAAAGCTTTTCTTAAAGAGTTGAAGTTTAAATCCACAAAACATACTTATTTTTTGGATATAACCGGGGACATCAACTCCGCTATTAAAAAATCTAAGGTCCAGCAGGGTTTTGTTTTTGTTAATACAAAGCACACAACACTTGGGATTGTTGTTAATGAGATTGCAGAGCCAAACCTTCTTGAGGATATTTTGCACCACACCTTGCATTCGATTCCCGAGGACAGAAGATCTACAAGAGTATCAAAAGACTACAAACACCCGACCACCGACTACAGGCACCGCTGCCAGGACAACCCATATTGTAATGAAATCGACGAGGATTATAATGCTGCTGCCCATATTAGGGCTCTTGAGTTTTCTCACTCAAGCGTAGTGGTTCCGATACTTGCCGGAAAGTTGGAGCTTGGGAAATACCAGCAAGTTGCTGCATTCGAATTTGACGGGCGAGATGGCAGTGGTAAAAACCCAATTCGTGACCGAACTATACAAGTTTGGATATGTCCTGCTGAAAAAATTACGAAGATCTAGAGGGGTTTTATAGTTTACTTTTAATTTCTTGTGCTAAATACGGGTTCCACATTGCCCCGGTTGCACTCATAATGCAATCCGCACCTGCCTGTTTATAATCCCGATAATCACTGCCGTTTAGTACTCCCCCGACTCCAGTGATACTGTAAGAATAATTATTTTTGTCTTTTATTTCTTTTAGTTTTTTCACCGTTTCGACCCCGGCCCATTTAATACCAAAACCGCAGACTCCGCTTTTCAGGCGATTAGGTCCGGGCAGTGCTTGTTTACCTTCATGATCGACAACAACCGCCTGAAGAGTGTTTATTCCTGCTACATCGTTTGCGTATTCATTGGCAATTTCTGCTAATTTTTCCAGATCTTTATTGTTTTGGTAATATCCAATTTTCAGAATCAAAGGAGTGTTCCCGATAACTTTCCTAATACCTTTGGTAACTTTTTCGGTAACTTCGAGGTTGTAACAGACTAGGCCTTCATTGCCGATATTAGGACAGGATAAATTTGCTTCGAGAATTTTTGCACCAGTTTCGTTTGCCAGTTTCGCTGCCAAAATAAAGTCGCTGATGAATTCATTTTGAGTCTGGTCTTTTTTAACCGTTCCCATAAAACTTAAGACCATAACCTGGCCTTTTTTTGAGTAGTTTATGGCCTTTTGTGCGTCTTCCTGCCAAATTTCCGGTTTTCTGGAAGGAACGCCAAAGGAATTGGTAATAGAAATCGGATCCTGATAGTTTTCGTCTGCTGTTATTGGCTCCTCCAGCCTTTTGATAGTTAAATCTTTTTGTGCAAAATGCACGGATAGGATGTTTGGAAGAGGATGGCAAGGAAATATATCTGCGCGAACTGTTTTATAGACACAAACGTCAAAACCTTTTTCGAATGCTGATTTTATAAATTTACTGTTTAAGAGGGGTCCTGCAGGAATTCCAAATGGAAGATAGACTTTATGCCCCAGAAAATCGTTTTGGGGTTCGCCTTTTTGTTCGTATGTTTTCCCGTCGGCAAAAGCACCAAATGGGCCCTCATCATAATTTTCTTCGTAGGATAAAGTAGGGTCGTAGAATGGGTCTTTAAGCATATGGCTTATTTTAACCTAGAGCGCGGACTATTCAAACCTCATTTTCTTACCCCAAGCCCTGGGGTCTTTTGCCCAATTAAGAATTGTTGATACCTGATCTTTTTTTAAATAGCCTTTTTTGGCTGCAACCTTTGCTGCGGTTTCGAGATTGGAAAGTGCATGGAGTTTAACTTTGGCTTTTTTAAGATTTTCTTTGGACTCTTCCATTTGGTATGTAAAAATTGCGAGCTCATCGGTTACTTTTGCCCCTAATTTTCTAAGCGCTTCGATAACCCTAACGGAAGACCCTGCCGTAGAAACCAAATCTTCTATAACAATTGCCTTTTGCCCGCGTTTAATTTGACCTTCAACCTGATTGCCGCGCCCGTGTTCTTTTGGTTGTGAACGAACATAAACCATTGGAATATTTAATTTTTGGGCGATGAAAGCAGCGTGGGGAATTCCTGCTGTTGCAGTTCCGGCAACAACATCCGGAATGCCTATTTTCCTTACTTCCTCGACAAGGTAATTAACTATTTGATCACGCGATTTGGGATGCGAAATAACCAGGCGATTATCAGTGTAGACAGGACTTAAAATTCCCGAGTCGAATTTAAACGGCTTGTTTCTGGAAAACAAAACGGCACCGATGTCCAAAAGGATACCTGCTACTTTTTGGGCTGTTTTATTTTCTGTATTTGTTGATTTCATTTTTTAAGTCCTGAGCAGCCTGCTTTGGGTCCTGGGCGTAAATTATGCCCCTGGAACTGCTGATAATCAAGCCGTCATTGTCTGCTGTTAAGCCGTTTTCGAGTGTTGATTTTAGGTCCCCACCTTGTGCTCCAATACCCGCTATTAAAAAGGGCATATCTGGTGCGAGTTTTCTAAGTATTCCGATTTCCTCCGGCCATGTTGCGCCTATTTCCAAAAAGACGTTTGGATATTTTTCGTTCCAGGTGATTATTTTTTGGGCAACTTCCACATACAGCGGATTTTCTCCTATTTTTAGGTCCTGAAAATCGGCTGCTCCTTGATTTGAGGTTCTGCAAATTACGAAGATTCCCCTATCTTCCCTTTTGAAAAAGGGCTCTAAGGAATCAAAACCACAATAAGGATTAACAGTAACCGCATCGGCTTCGTAAAAATCAAAGGCCTCTTTTGCGTATATTTCGCTCGTATGGCCGACATCACCCCTTTTTGCATCCAGAAGCACAGGAATTTCAGCATATTTTCTGTGGATGTAGTCGATGGTTTTTTTTAAATCACTAATACCTTTTTCGCCAGCTGCTGCATAAAAAGCTATTTGGGGTTTAAAACAACAAATGAACGGAGATACTTGATCTATTATTTCTTTGTTAAAGTCAAATTGATTTTTTGAGTTTTCAAGCTTTTGTGGATCGGGGTCTAACCCCACGCAAAGCAAACTATTATTTTTTTGTTGGATTTTTTTGAATTTATCGATAAATTTCACCGAAGCTCTTCTTTGAGACAGTCTGCAATAATACCTGATACAGAAACTGTTTCAATTTTTTTGCTTTTGTGGTCATTTTTAATACTGTCGGTTACAAAAATTTTGTCGATTTGACTTGCTTCAAGATTTTTAATGGCATCGCCTGCAAATACGCCGTGCGTTGCACATACAATAATCTTCTTTACGCCTTTTTTCTTGAGGGAGTTTGCGCTTTCTATGATTGTTCCTCCGGTTGAGATTACGTCATCGATGATAATCGCAGTATCACCAGAAACTTCACCTGATATTGAAAGTACTTCCATGTGGTCTCTTACATTTGCTTGTCTGTGCTTTTCAATAACCGCAAGCGGTGCATTTAGAATTGCTGCAAAATTTCTAGCCCTTTTAACACCGCCTACGTCCGGTGCAACCACAAGAGGGTTTTTAAACTGCTCTTTTTTAAGAGCGTCTGCCAAAATTTCCAGGGCGGAAAGGTAAATTACCGGTACGTTAAAAAAGCCGACAATTGCGTCGGCGTGAAGGTCAAGACAAATAACCTTGTTTACTCCGCTTGCAATTATTAGATCTGCTATAACTTTTGCAGAAATTGGCTCACCGCGTCTTGTTTGTTTTTCTTTTCTTGAATAACCAAGGTAAGGAATAATCGCTGTAATTTTATGAGCACCTGAACGTTTCAGGGCGTCTGCAATAAGGGATAATTCGATTATGTTATCGTTTACGGGAACCGAATTTGACTGGATTATAAAGACGCTTGAGTTATTTACGTCCTCTTCCACCCAAACATCAATTTCGGTGTCTATAAAAATACCCAAGTCTATTCTGCCGAGCGGTATTTTTGATTTTTGAGAAACGAGTTGTGCTAAGGGTAAGTTGGAAGAGCCTGCAAATATTTTGGGGGAATTCATTAATTAAAATTTCACTTTTACATCGGCTTTAGCTTCTTCTTCGGCTTCGAAAAACAGTTCCTCTTTAAAGCCAAGCATGTTTGCTATAACAACATTGGGGAAAACTTTGATCTTGGTGTTGTAATCCATAACGTTGGCATTATAGAACTGGCGTGCTGCGGCAACTTTTGTTTCGGTATCTGAGAGTTCTTCCTGGAGTTCCTTAAAATTTTCCGATGCTTTCAGATTAGGGTATGCTTCTGCTACTGCAAAAAGCGTTTTTAAGGCTCCTGTCAGTTGATTGTCTGCTGCTAATGCTTCTTTAGGACTTTTTGCACTCATTAGCGCTGCTCTTGCTTTTGTAACGTTTTCAAAAACTTCTTTTTCGTGTTTTGCGTAGCCTTTTACGGCTTCCATCAAATTCGGGATTAGTGAGGACCTCCTTTTAAGCTGAACGTCGATACCCGACCAGGCTTCCTTTACCCTAATACTTGCAACCCTTAGGCCGTTGTATAAGGACCAGATGTAAATCCCTACAAGAGCTATGACTGCCAAAATTATGTATGTGCCATTCATACTTGTTGTATCATACCCCAAACATTTTCTTAAATTCAACCCAAGGAAGAGTATTGGCTATATTTTCTTCTGTTGCCCATCCGCGCCTTGCAACCGAAACCCCGTATTTCATGTTGTCCATGTGGGCTATGTCGTGCGAATCCGTATTGATAATTAATTTCACACCGGCTGAAATTGCCTGTTTTACCAAACTATCCGGTAAATCCAACCTGTTCGGCCAAGCATTTATTTCGAGCATAGTTTTCGTTTTTACGCAAGCGTTAAAGACTTCCGGCCAATTTACGTCTGATGATTCTCTTTCCATTAAGAGTCTATTTGAAGGATGAGCAATAACCTGCACGTATGGAGAGTGGCAGGCCTTAAGAATTCTTTTTGTTATCATTTCCCTATTCTGGCCATGGCTTGAGTGAATGCCCGCAATTGCGCCGTCCAGAAGCGCAAAACCTTTATCGGGTACAGAAAGTTCTCCATTTGCCAATATATCTATTTCGAGTAAATTTAGTATTCCTATTTGCTTAGTTGAGTTTTTTAATTGTTCAATTTTATCTGTTCGCTGCTTAATTAGATCAACTATTTGTTGTTTTGAGTGCGTTGAAAACCCCGGTGAGTGATCCGAAAGACCAATATATTCATAATTTAGACTCTTTGCCTTTTCTATAATCTCTTCAAATAAATTTTGCCCTAAGTCGTGGCTTGGTTCTATTGCAAAGCTAGAATGCAAATGGATGTCCCCTTTGATATCCTCTACTTTTACAAGTTTTGGAAGAGTGCCTTTTGTTGCCGCTTCTATTTCACCTGTGTCTTCGCGTATTTCAGGTTCTATGTAATCCATATTCAAAGCACGGTAAAATTGATGTTCGTTTTCATATTCGTGAAGTTTGCCTTTTATAGTGATCCCGTAGTCTGATACCGACATTTTGTTTTTAAGGGCGATTTCACGAAGGTGAACGTTGTGGTTTTTTGAACCTGTAAAGTGCTGCAGCAAGGCACCAAATGCATGTGTTGGCTGCACTAAAAGGTCCACCTGTATTCCGTTGAAAAGCAGCACAGAAGATTTTCTTTCACCTGCGTCAAGAATTCTTTTGATCTGGGGAATTTTTTTAAAATGCTCAATAATTTCTTTTGGGTTTTCGGAGGCAACTGCAATATCTATATCCCCTACTGTTGCAACCATCCTGCGCAGTGACCCCAATGGCTCTGCCCGGTCACAGTCCTTATGCTGGCGCAAATAGCTTAGGACATTATCGGCAACTCCGTATGCAAAAGGCAGCGTGTAGCGGGTTTGGGGTTTTAAATTTAATTCTTCGATTGCAGAAAGGATATCCTGCTCACTTTTTGGGCCAAACCCCGCAAGATTTCTAATTTTGCCTTTTTTGGCGGCTTTTTCCAGATCTTTTACGTTTTTTACCTGTAGCTCTTTTGCCAGTTTATAAGCGCTTTTCGGGCCTAATCCACCAACGTTTAAGAGCTCAAACATGCCTGGAGGCAAATTTTTCATAACTTCGTCAAAATGTTTGACATTTCCAGTTTTAAATAGCTCGTCAAGATGGGATTGTATGCTTTTACCAAGTCCTGGAACGGAATCCAACTTATTTTCTTCCCAAAGATCCTTTAACTCGCTTGTTGCGTGTTCAACACTGTCAGCGGCATTGTCGTAGGCAATAATCTTGAACCTATCCCCTCCAGTGGCACTGTATGCTGCACTGATTGCTCGGAGCAATTTGGCAATTTCCTTGTTTGTTATGAACCTCACAAATTTATTATATAATTTCCCAGCAAAATACGATTGACACTATGTTAGGTTAACGTGTAAACTTTGATGGTTTGCTTGGGCTCGTAGTGAAGTCGGCCTATCACGCCTCCCTGTCACGGAGGAGATCGCCGGTTCGAATCCGGTCGAGC
>CAYTEJ010000027.1:0-1514 GCA_964436835.1 uncultured Gammaproteobacteria bacterium
TTGCATAGTTTTGGTTTCGGTCCTGTATATCTTGCCATTTATACTCTTCTCCTTTTTTGGGCACGCGGCCCGTTGTGCGGAATTGGGGTAACATCAGCAATCATAGTAATATTTAAACCTGCCGCCTTAAAAGCTCTTATAGAGCTGTCGCGGCCGGGGCCCGGTCCTTTAACATAAATTTCTACGCTTTGAACCCCCATCTCTTTTGCTTTTTTGGCAACTCCCTCTACTACTGTTGTAGCAGCATATGGTGTTGATTTTCTTGCTCCTTTGAAATTTGATGCCCCTGCCGAGCCCCACGCTATAGTTTGTCCATTTGCATCTGTTAAGGTTACCAATGTATTGTTAAATGTTGCCGTGACGTAAGCTCTTGCGTGGCTTACTTGTTTTGCCGTACTTTTTTTTGTTTTCTTTGTTACTTTTGTCATGTTTTCTTTATGATTGACTACTTCCCATCTTTGCTACAACGTCTTTTCTGACAGTACCAATTGTGATTCGCTTTCCTCTTTTGGTCCTGGCGTTAACCCTTGTTCTTTGGCCTCGAGCGGGCAAATTTTTAGTATGACGCGTGCCCCTATAAGTTCCAATTTCTTGCAATCTTTTAATATTGCCTTGAATTTCTCTTCTTAGATCACCCTCTACTTTATAATTTTCTATTTCTTTCTGGAGTTTATTAACCTCGTCTTCAGTTAAATTTTTTGTCCTTTTTTCGGGGTCGACGTTACAGACTAAAATAATCTTTCTAGCCAATGTTGGCCCGATGCCAAAAATGTATGGCAGTGAAGCCTCAATTCTTTTTTCATTTGGTAAATCTACTCCTGCTATTCTTGCCATAAAATTATCCTTGTCTTTGTTTGTGGCGAGGATTTATGCAAATTACATATAACCTGCCTTTTCTTTTTACAATTTTGCAATTTACGCATCTTTTTCTAACGCTTGCTTGAACCTTCATTTTTTACCCCAATCTATAAATTATCCTTCCTTTATTTAAATCATAAGGAGTAACTTCTATTCTTACCTTATCCCCTGGCAAGATCCTAACATAGTGAATTCTCATCTTACCCGAAAGATGGCAAAGCACCATAGTGTCACCTTCAATATTTGGCAGTTGACCTTGAGCAACCTTGACCCGAAACATTGTGTTTGGCAATGCTTCTGTGACTTCTCCCTCAATTTCTATAACTCCAGGTTTCGACATCGGTCTGAACGGTTATTTTACATAATTTATATGTACGGCGTCAACACAATAGGACCAGATTTGCTTGTTAAGACAGTCTGTTCAAATAACCCACCAAGAGACCCGTCCGCTGCCGCGATTGTCCAGTTGTCTTTTTCTAGACCAATTTCACCAGAACCGGCAGTATAAATTACTTCGATTGCAAGAGTCATGTTTTCGGTAATAGTTGGGCCTGTATTGGGTTTTCCGAAACCAGGTATGAAAGGCTCCTCATGAAGCATTCTTCCTACTCCATGACCTGTTAGCTCTTTTACTATTGAGTAACCGGCGGTTTCAA
>CAYTEJ010000027.1:1524-3456 GCA_964436835.1 uncultured Gammaproteobacteria bacterium
CTGAATAGTTGAAGATATGTCACCAATCCTATTGCCGGGCACTGCTTTGGTGATAGCTTTTTTTAGCGTATTTTCACCATGTGAGAGAAAATTTTGGGTCTGGCGCGAAATTTTGCCAACGGGAACGGTGATAGCCAAATCGCTATGGAACCCTTTGTACAACGCCCCAATGTCGATCCCGATTATGTCACCGCTTGTTAGAATCCTGTCCGTTGGAATACCATGTACTACCTGTTCATTTATGGTGGTACAAATTGTATATTTGTAGTCTTCAACCGTCATAAAGGAAGGCTTAGCTCCGAGCAACTCTATTTCTCGGCGAGCTACATCATCAAGATATTTGCAGCTTACTCCCGGCTTTATATTTTCCCGAACTTTTTTTAACGCTTTTGATGCGATTAATCCCGATTTTTTCATAAGATCTATTTCTTTTTCAGTTTTGATCCAACTGTTTTTCATAGTTTGAAACTTTCTCTTTTATATCTTGATGTATCTCTTCAATGGACCTTTCGCCATCAACTTCTTCAAGGATTCCCATGTCTTTAAATTTAGATATTATTGGCTCTGTTTCCTTATGGTGCCAGCCCATTCTTTTTTGCAGAGATTCTCGATTGTCATCGTATCTCCCCCGAAGCATCAAGCGTCTTATTGCTTCTGAATCAGAAATTTTTACGTTAAACACTTTGTCGATATCTTCATCAAGTGCTGTTAGTTGCGCTTCATTTCTAGGATAGCCATCTAGTACATAACCTTTCCTGCAGTCTTGACTTGCAAGTCTTTTTTTTAGTGTGCGTTTTGCCAACTCATCTGGAACCAATTTGCCTTGATCTATCGTTTGACGTATTTTATGGGCGTCTTCATCGTCGTCAGCTTTTTTATCACGGAAAAGTTGGCCCATCTCAATATATGGAAGGCCCAATTTTTCGGCAAGCAACTTTGCTTGCGTTGATTTCCCAGATCCCTGGATACCAAGAAATATAAATTTCATAAACTTAACCTCTCTTTTTCAAAAACATGTCGTAATCGCTCATAACCAGCTGCGACTCAATTTGTTTTGTTGTTTCCAAAATGACGGCAACAACGATTAAAATTCCGGTGCCGCCTATAAGCAGGTTGTCCATCCCTGTTAATCTCTGGCCGATTGACGGTAAAACTGCGATGATACCCAAAAATATTGCTCCGAAAAGAGTAATTCTTAGTGATATATAATCGAGATACTTTTTAGTTGGATTACCCGGCCTGATACCCGGCAAAAAACCTCCCTGCTTCATCAGCATTTCGGAAATTTGCTTTGTGTTAAAAGCTACTGTGGTGTAAAAATAAGTAAAAATAATGACAAGCAGGAAATAAACTATGCTGTAAATGTTACCACCGGGAGTAAACATTCTTTGCATTTCCTGAGCTATATTAGCAAGAAAAATATTAGGCGACCTTTCAAAAAATCTTCCAAATGTTGTGGGAAGTAGAATCAATGAAACCGCAAAAATAATCGGTATGACACCTGCTTGATTTACCCTGAACGGGATAAAGCTGGATACGCTGGTTTGAGCGCCTTGTGCCTCCCGCCTTGAATAATGTACTTTAATCGGCCTTTGGGCTTCTGTAACAATTACGATAGAGACTACTACTACTAAGGCCATAACTGCAAAGATTATGATGTTTCTAAATTGTGATGGATCGAAAACAGACAATTGCTGAAACAGAGTAATAGGTAGTCGCCCAGCTATTCCCGCAAAAATTATCATCGAGATACCATTGCCAATTCCCCTTTCCGAAATTAATTCACCAAACCACATTAATAGAACAGTTCCAGCTGTAATTGTGATAACTAAGGACATGAGCGTGAGCGGATTTATAGTTGTCAAAATATTGGCATTTCGAAGCAGTATATAAATCCCGAATGCTTGTACAGCTGCAAGTGGAACTGTCAAA
>CAYTEJ010000027.1:3479-11738 GCA_964436835.1 uncultured Gammaproteobacteria bacterium
TCCCCTTCTTTTGCAAGTTCCTCAAGTTTTGGAAAAACCATCTGCAACAGCTGCATGATGATGCTTGCGTTAATGTAAGGGTTTAAACCAAGGGACATTACGGAAAAGTTTGCCAAGGTGCCGCCGGAGAAAATATCAAGTAGTGACAAGAGCTGGCTTTGTGCAAATAAACGTTTAAGCGAAAGGATATCGACACCAGGAACCGGTACTTGGGCAAAAATTCTGAATAACAAAAAAATGAAGGCGGTGAAAATAATTTTCTTTCTTAAGTCTTTTACTTTAAAAATTTTGAGCAGTAAATTTAAATATTTCACTTTACTTTTGGTTTTCCGTTAATATTTTTCCACCTGCCTTTTTGATTTTTTCTGCGGCACTTTTTGAAACCTTAACATTTATGGTTAGTGGATTTTTTAAATCTCCGTTACCAAGAACTTTTACTCCATAATGTTTTGCATCGTTTTTCTCTACCACTTTAAATTTAATTAGCGAGTCGATAGTTACAATCTCATTTTTGGGAAACATATTGAGCGAGTCGATATTGACAGCGATAGGTTTTTTTGAAATCTTAGGATTCCCTTTGCCCCGCCTATATGGGAGTCTCTTCATTAACGGCCTTTGGCCGCCCTCGTAATGGGAGTGCGTTATGGGTAGTTTACTTCTGGCATTCTGGCCTTTAGTGCCTCGACTGGAGGTTTTACCCTTTCCCGAGCCCTGGCCCCTACCTATTCTTTTAGCGCTTTTAGTTTTGAACTTGACTAAATTCTCCATTTTCATTTCAAGAAACTCCCCATTGCCGCTAGTGTTGCATAAACGTTTGATGCCTGGTTTTTTGTTCCAAGTACTTTACTTGAGATATTTCTGATTCCTGCTGCTTCAACAACTGCCCTTACGGCTCCACCAGCTATGACTCCAGATCCTTCCGGGGCGGGTTTCAGTAAAATCTTTGCGGCACCGCGTTTAATATAGACGTCGTGAGGGATCGTACCGTTTTTGATTGGGACTGTTATCAGATGTTTTTTTGCCAGATTGACACCCTTTCGTATTGCAGACGCCACATCTTTTGATTTCCCAAGACCAACCCCCACACGTCCTTTTTTGTCGCCAACTACAACCAGGACAGAAAAGCTCATTTGATTTCCGCCTTTTGTTTTTTTAGAAACCCTATTTACCTGAATCACTCTTTCGTCGAACTCTTTTATTTCCTGTGGATATCTATCTTCTCTTGCCATTAAAAAACCAGACCCCCTTTCCTGGCACCGTCGGCCAGTGCCTTAATGCGACCGTGGAATTTATATCCGCCGCGATCGAAAACTACTTTTTTTATTTTTTTCGCCGAGGCTTTAGTAGCAATATCCTGGCCGACAGCAAAAGCTGCTTGTATTTTAACTGTTGATTTGTTTTCTTCCTTTTGAATATTATTCTTTTTCATTTTTAAATCTGACGAAGATGCCAGGGTTTTTGCATTTTCGTCACTGATAATTTGAGCATAGATGTATTTTCCTGACCTGAAAACCGTAAGTCTAGGTATATCGTTGGTACCATTAATTTTTCTTCTTATTCTCGTGTGTCTTGTAAGTCTTTTCCGGCTTTTGCCTATCATGCTCCACCTCCAGCAGCTTTTACGGCCTTGCCGGCTTTCCGACGTATAAATTCCCCTTGATACTTAATTCCTTTACCTTTATAAGGCTCAGGGGGCCTAACTCTTCTAATTTTCGCTGCTATTTCGCCTACCATCACTTTGTCCGCACCGGAAACAATAATTTTATTTTCTTTCGTCTCTATCTGAATTCCTGACGTTGGTTGAATCACAACCGGATGAGAATATCCAACATTTAGTATTAAATCTTCCCCTTGTTTTGCGGCTCTGTATCCTACCCCAACGAGTTCAAGAACTTTCTGATGGCCGTCTGCTACACCTTTAACCATATTTGCCAGCACACTCCTTGTTAAGCCGTGAAGGGACTTGGCGATTTTTGTCTCGGATTTGCGTTCGATTTTTACCTGATCGCCGTCTATTTTAACTTTCACTTCAGGTCGAAACATAAATTTTAGTTCACCTTTGGGGCCCCGGACGCTAATTTCGCGATCGACTACACTGACATCAACGCCTTGCGGAACAGTAATTGGTAGTTTTCCTATTTTTGACATAAAATTTACCAGATTTGGCAGATTATCTCTCCACCTAAGTTCTTTTTCTTTGCTTCTGCTCCTGTCATAACCCCTGCCGATGTTGAAATAATGCTTGCACCACGGCCTCCTTTAATAAGCCTGATATTCTTACTTTTGATGTATGTCCTCAGGCCAAGTTTTGAGATTTTTTTAATTTCGGTAATTCTTGGTTTTTTGTCATCTTTGTAAATTAGATCTATAACCAAACTATTTTCAGATTTTGAAACATTTCCAACAAATCCTGCTTTTGAAATGACTTTTGCAACCTGAAATCTAAACTTTGAATGCGGAACAGACACTTGCTCCTTATTGGCAAGGTATCCGTTTTTTATTATGACTAGCATGTCTGCAATCGGGTCCATATTATTTTTTACCAGGAGGATTTTTTAACTCCCGGAATTTCTCCTTTGTGAACAAGATCCCTAAAACAAAGCCTACAAATTGCAAATTTTCTAAGGTATCCTCTTGGGCGCCCACACAATTTGCATCGGTTCCTGTGCCGATTTTCAAACTTTTGCTTTTTATCGTTTTTTACAATTTTTGATGTTTTAGCCATATTAATTTTTAAAAGGTAGGCCCAGCAGTTCAAAAAACTTTAGAGATTTTCCCGGGCTCCCATTTGAAATAACAAACGTGATCTCCATGCCTCTTATTTTGTCAACTTTAGAATAGTCGATTTGTGGAAACAAAATTTGTTCCGTAATTCCAAGATTATAATTACCCATGTGATCGAACTTACCTTTTTCCAAACCTCTAAAATCTCTCATTCTAGGAGCTACGATTGACACAAACTTTTCCATAAAATCCCAAGCTTTTTTGCCTCTTAAAGTCACCATAACCCCTATAATGTCTCCCTTTTTTAATTTAAAGGTTGATATTGATTTTTTAGCTGCCGTTACCCTCGGCATTTGTCCTGAAATTTGCGCAACTTGTTCTTTAATTTTATCTAGAACATCTTTGGTGGAAAGTGCTTCACTGGCACCAACGTTTATAACGATTTTTTTAATCTTGGGTGCTGCCAAATCGTTTGTAATTTGAAACTCTTTTTTAAGAGCCGGCAAGATTTCTTCCTTATATTGCTTATAAATATTATTCATACTATTGTTTAAAATTTATTCGACTTTTACATTTTTTACATATTCTATTTTTTGTTTTACCATCTTTTTCAAAACCTATCCTCGTTGTTTTACCACATTTAGGACAAATCAAGGCAACACTGGCAACTGTTATCGGTCTTGTAATTTCATATATACCCGCTGGTTGCGTTCTTGAAACTTTTTTGTGCCTTTTGTAAACATTAACTCCCCCAACCACAACTTTATTTTCTTTGGGCAAAACTTTTTCTATTTTGCTTTTTTTACCTTTTTCCCGACCTGCTGTTATCAATACTTCATCACCAATTTTAAATTTAAACATTCTAAATGACCTCCTTTGCGAGCGACGCTATTTTGGAAAATCCTTTCTTTTTAATTTCACCGGCAATTGGTCCAAATACTCTAGTTGCCCTAGGTAAATTGTTGTTATCAATAACTACTGCCGCATTGTCAGAGAATCTTACATATGAGCCATCTTTTCTTCCAACTTCTTTTTTTGTTCTGACTATTAATGCTTTAACTATCTCATGATCCTTTACTTGGCTATTGGGAATAGCTCCTCGTACGGCGCAAGTCACAATATCACCAACATTAGCAAATCTTTTTCCGGTGCCTTTACCAATACCTATAACAACCAATTTCTTGGCTCCACTATTGTCTGCAGCATTTAAAATTGACCTTGGTGCCAACATTATTTAACAACCTCCAAAACCTTAAAATTAACGTCTTTTGATATAGGCTTTGTTTCAACAATTTTTACTTTGTCTCCTATATTAACCCCGATTTCGTCGTGGGCTTTTATTTTCTTTGACCTTTTAATTAACTTTTTGTATAGAGGATGTTTTACCAAAGATTTGACTTTGACAACAACGGTTTTTTGCATCTTCGTCGATTCGACTAACCCTACTTTAATTTGAGCCATTTTCAACCTCCTTTGGTTTCCTTGTGGCTTTATCTGCTTCTAAGATTAGCTTTTGTCTTGCAATTGTAAGCGTTTGTGCAATTGTTTTTTTAATCCCTGCTATCCCGTGAACATTTTTTGTCTTACCCATTGCCAGCTCTATTTGAAAATTAACTTTCTCTTTTTCCAAATCCCGGACTTTTGCCAGAATGTCTTTTATCTGTTTTGATTTTATTTCTGTTAAGTCTTTCTTTTTCATCTTGAAATAATTTTTGTTTTAATAGGCAGTTTATGAGAAGCCAGTCTAAGTGCCTCGGTGGCTATTTTCTCATCGATAGAGCCCATTTCGAAAAGAATAGCGCCGGGTTTTACGACGGCTACAAAGTGATCTACATCGCCCTTACCGGAACCCATTCGGGTTTCTGCCGGTTTTTTACTCACGGGTTTATCGGGAAAAATCCTGATCCAAATCCTTCCCCCTCTTTTTGTGTAATGGGTCATAGCCCTTCTTGCTGCTTCTATCTGGCGGGCAGTAATCCAGGCGGTTTCTTGGCTTTTAAGGCCGTATGAACCAAAAGACAAGCTGCTACCCCTTATTGCAAGGCCACCCCTTCTGTTTCTAAATTGTTTTCTATATTTTGCTCTTTTTGGTGCTAACATAAATCACTTTAAAGGCAAACCTAACGGTTTTCCTTTAATATTTCCTTTCCCTTTATGGACAAAATTGTCCAGGCAAAGCCTGATCCAATTTTAGATTTGATAATTTTTTTCATAATCTAAGTTACTTCCTTATTCACCTTTTAGATAATGGCGCTCTATTGAAAAATTCTATTTCCATAGAAGCGAAATTATCGCAAGGGCGACTAGTCGCCCTTATATATCCATACTTTAATACCAATAATTCCAGATTTTGGTGCTTTTGCGTCAAGCTTTGCAAAATCTATCTGTGCTCTTATTGTTTGAAGAGGAATTGCTCCATCTTTGACTGTTTCGCGCCTGGCAATTTCTGTGCCCCCTAAACGTCCAGCAAGCGCTATTCTGGCACCTTTTGCCCCAGACCGCTTTATCCTTTCAAGAGATTGGTGCATGACTCTTCTAAAAGGCATTCTCCTGGCCAATTGGTCTGAAATGCTTACTGCAACTAAGTAAGCATCCAAGTCCGGTGTTTTAATTTCCTCAAATTTTATTTCCAATTTTGCCGCATTTTTAATATTGAGTTTCTTTGCCAAAAATTCCTTAAGTTGTTCTACTCCTGTACCACCCCGGCCAATTGCAACACCCGGTCTTGAGACATGAATGGTAATTGTTCTTTTGTCGAAAAATCTTTCGATTTCTACTTTTGAAATCCCGGCGGGTTTGAGCTGTTGCATGAGAAATTTTCTGATTTTATGGTCTTCCAACAAGTTATTTGCAAATTCACCTTTGGGAGCAAACCAACGTGAACTCCAAGTGTAAACACCACCCATGCGAAACCCTATCGGATTAACTTTTTGGCCCATGTATTCTCCCTTCAGTCGAAAGTGACAAGTGACAAGTGACAAGTGACAAGCATTTTGATTTCCTATTTTGCATTCTTTTTCTCCTTTTTAACTACTGTTGACACTAGTTTTTCAGAAACAGCGTTCCCGGGTTGTCCCTCAGTGTTTTTGGCGATTGCAGCTTTTGACTCATTTGACTCTTTTGTAACTTTTGATACTTCCTTTGCCTTCTCTCCAGTTACAACAACTCTGATATGGCTTGTCCTTTTTAGTATTGAGTGCGCCCGTCCTCTGGCTACCTCCCGGTAACGCTTGAACATCGGGCCTTTCCCAACTTGAATTTCCTTAAACTTAAGTGTATTTTCTGCAATTCCATAATTATTTTTTGCATTGGCAATAGCAGAAGATATTACTTTTTTTAAAAGTGGAGAAGGTTTTTGGGGCAAATAATCCAAAATTTGGACTGCCTCACTGGGAGCCATCTTCTTTATTTGACTAACAATAAGCCTTACCTTTTGTGGTGAGATCCTAATATTTTTTGCGGTTGCAGTTATATCCATAAATACTCCTTATTTTTTGGCTGATGCCTTTTCTGTTATTTTTCCATGACCCCTAAACGTTCTGGTTGGAGCAAATTCTCCAAGCCTGTGGCCAACCATTGGCTCCGAAACAAAAACGTTTATAAAAGTCCGGCCATTGTGAACAGAAAACGTATGATTTACAAATTCCGGCGCGATTGTGCTGGCCCTTGCCCAAGTTTTAATCGACGCCTTTTGACCACTTTGTTTTTGGGCCACAACTTTTTTCATCAATTTTTCGTCTACATATGGACCTTTTTTACTTGATCTGGACATTATTTCTTCCTCCTCGATAAAAAATCAGCCTCACTGCGCTCCCTGATATTTTTTCTTGTCGTCATTTCTTCCTCCTCGATAAAATGAACTTGCTTGATGGTTTCTTGCGGCTTCTGGTTTTCCCGAAAGCACTTTTGCCGGTTCGGGTTTTTGGATTCATACCGGTTCCGGATTTTCCTTCTCCTCCACCGTGCGGATGAGAAGCCGGATCCATAGCAACACCGCGGACCTTAGGGCGGCGACCCATATGACGAGATCTGCCTGCTTTTCCTAATGAGATATTTTTCCAGTCTATGTTGCCAATTTGGCCAATTGTGGCAAAGCATGAGGCGTGAACCCTACGAATTTCTTTTGAGGGTAATTTCAAATGGACATAATTGCCTTCCCTGGCTGCAATAATTGCACCGGTTCCTGCACTTCTTACAATTGAGCCTCCCGCGCCGGGAATCAGTTCAACATTGTGAATAATAGTTCCAATCGGCATTTTCCCAATAGGCATTGCATTTCCTGCTTTTATTTCTGTTTTTTCGTCCGCCACAATTTTTGATCCAATCTTGAGGTCTTGCGGAGCCAAAATGTATCTTTTTTCACCATCTATATAATGTAAAAGTGCGATATTTGCTGTTCTGTTTGGGTCATATTCTATTGAGGCAACCCTGGCAATAATGCCGCGTTTATTTCTCTTGAAATCGATAAGTCTAAAACTTTGCTTATGACCGCCCCCGATACCCCTTTGTGTAACTTTTCCGAAAGATCTTCCGGAAGTTTTTGACCGGTTTCTTATAAGAGATTTTTCCGGCCTTGTCTTGGTAATTTCTTCAAAATTCAAACCGGATTTAAACCTTTGCGAAGGCGTAGTTGGTTTAGAAACTTTAAGTGACATAAGCTAGTTGCTAGTAACTAGTGGCTAGTTGCTAGGTTCCTCCTTTTCTCCTGATGACTTTCCCTTTCGGATCTTTGATAGTAATCCTTTTTTTCCTTCTTTGGTTTCTTTTGACACCTTTGTTACTTTTTCTTTCTTTGCTTCAGTCTTAGGTGAAAGCATCGAAATTGTTTGGCCTGCCTTTAAATAAACAATGGCTTTCTTGCCACCCAAAATTTCAACTTCCTTGCGTGTGCCCGTAATTTTTCTTCTACTGGAAGACTGAATGATAACATTTACTTTTTTCACCTCTACTGAAAACTGTTTTTTTACCGCGCTAGCAATTTCTTTTTTTGTGGCTCTGCTGTCGACTTTAAAAGAATAGATACTTTTTGTCATTTGGGCGTAAGCTTTTTCGGAGAGTATTGCCTTTTTTATAATAAATGCGTTGTTCATGATATTTTTGAAAGAGCCTCCTTTAAAAATAAAATTGTTCTGCTTTTTAAGACCAGGTATGGATTGAGGTTCCTGGCCTCGTCGACGGTTAAATTCGAAATATTTCTGGATGCTAATTTTATATTGTCGCTTTTTGTAGAGGTTACAAGAAGTGTCGCCCCTTTGACACCGACTTTGTCTAGTAAATTTGCAACAATTTTAGTTTTGGGTTTGATAGATTCAAAATTTGAAATGACGCTAATGCTGCCATCGGTTGCTTTTGAGGAAAGTGCGCTAACAAGGGCTATTTTTTTCATTTTCTTGGGGAGTGCGAGAATTGTTTTTCTGGGTTTTGGCCCAAGGGAAACTGCTCCGCCTACCCAAAGCGGTGACCTTTTGGAACCAGCTCTGGCATTGCCTGTCCCTTTCTGCTTCCAAGGCTTTCTACCACCACCCCTGGTTTCTG
>CAYTEJ010000027.1:11748-12544 GCA_964436835.1 uncultured Gammaproteobacteria bacterium
CTTGTTTTGGTGTTGCCATAGTGGGCTGTCGCGTTTGTAAAATAAATATGCATTGCCTGGGAAAGAAGGCTTTTGTTTGGTTTTTGGCCAAATATTTCCTTGGGAAGGGTCGTTGACCCTGTGACTTTGCCGTTTGTGTCATAAACTTTAACAGTAAGTCCTGTAGATTTTACTACTTGGGTTTTTGGCTTTATGGTTGTCTTGTCGGATGAAGCTGCCTTTTTTGCAGGAGCTGATACTTTTATGTTTGCAGCTTTATTGGCAACAGCAATTTTAGCCTGTTTTTCTGCGACTTTTAACCCTTTCGATACTTTTGGGTCTTTTTTACTTGGCATTTTCGGTCTCCTTTTCTTTTGATGGTTCGGGCGCGCCGGATGGAGCTAATTCATCTTGAGCTTCACTGGATTTTGCTTCCGCTTCTTTTTCTGCCTGTTTTTCTTCGTTTATTGGAGGAGGCGGAGTGTAACCTTTTACCTTGCCAACTTTTTCGATTATTAAAAATCCATTTCTTGCCCCCGGCACGGCACCTTTTACAGTCAAAAGATTATTAACAACATCTACATCAACAACTTCAAGCCCGTTAATTGTGATTTTTGCAGATCCCATATGACCTGCCATGTGTTTCCCTTTATAAACACGGCCCGGCGTAGTACCTGCCCCAATTGAACCCGGAGCTCTGTGCCTGTCGGATTGGCCATGAGTTTTTGGCCCACCATGAAAACCCCATCTTTTAACGCCACCGGCAAAACCTTTATTTTTGTTTGTACTGTTTATTTTTATTTCGTCGCTCGTTTCT
>CAYTEJ010000028.1:0-7554 GCA_964436835.1 uncultured Gammaproteobacteria bacterium
TCCCTCATCTCCATACCAAAAAGGCTCAAAAAGCGAAGGAAACCGCAGTACGAACGTCAAAGACAAAATAGCGGCAAAAATTATATGGTGCTTTTCAAGACTACTAAACACTTTTTTCTTATTCATATTTTACTAATCACTAATCTCTAGTCACTAATCACTAATTTTGGCCCCGGTGTCATCAAATAAGCTTTTGTATCCACCTCACCGCTTATTGTAACCTTGCCGCCCAGAACATAAGTATCCAAGAGACTCTTGCCAGAAAACTGCACAAGGCCTTCAGGTAGAACAACCAGCTTATTGGTTAGATTATACCTGTCCCTGTAATATGCAACTTCTGCGAATGAAGGCAAAACTGTAACGATTGTATCGCGCGAAGCGATTTTGCCAACTACCTTATCTTGATATTCTTCGCGAAAACCTCTTGACTGATTGGTAAAAGTAAAACCGTCAATTACAACACTAAGTAAAATAACTGCCGCAATAGATATTTTGAATGCCACTTTCGGTAAATTTTGTGAAGCCAGAACAATTGCCATTGAAAGCGGAACAGATGCACCAATTAAATAGCGCCAGAAGAAAATCGGCCTAAACGGCAGCTTAACTCCGTCAATCGAAAGCCCCGGAAGCGACGCCAAGAAAAAAGGTACGATTGCCCAAAGCCAGACCATAATGTATGGTTTTTCAAACTTCCTCCTTAAAACATGTTGGATAATTCCGACAAAAAGCAATATCAACGATATGGTAAAAAGCAATGTCCGCCAAATAGATTGGTTTTCTCCTCCTAAAATTCGCTCAAAGGCGTCAAAATAAGTTTGTCTAAAGTCAATCGGTGGAATCCAGTAACTTGAACCGACTGATGATATTTGGCCAACCAGAACCTTTAGCCATGGCAAAAATAAGATGCCGACTGCAGTATAAAGCCCCAGCATCCGCCAAAAGATTTTTCTGTCAAAAAGCAGCAAGTACAGCCCTTGTGCACCCAAAATAAACAACATGTAGTAATGAGTATAAATACCTAAAGTTGTAAAAATCACAAAAGAAACCGCCCGGAATTTATTGAAATTTTTAGAAAGCTCTAAAAGAAAAAATACCGAAGTGGTTGCCGCAAAAGCGAACATTGTGTAATTCCTGGCTTCAAATGCGTATTTGAAGAAAATCGGGTTTGTGGCAACAACAGCGGCCGAAAGGATTCCGAATTGTCGCCCACGCACATAGGAAGCGAGTTTATAAACAACTAAAATAGTCAGAAAAAAGAAGACAATTGAGGCGAGCCTAGTTATTACCTCAGTCGGCGGGAAAAACTTATATATAATCCCAATAACCGTGTAATAACCCGGCGGGTGGAAGTCCCCGGCAGTCGTCTTTAGCATCTGGCTATAAGGAAGGCGCGAAATCATTGAGGTCCAGGCCTCGTCGCCCCAGAAGCCGCGGGTGAGGTAATTGTGGGCAAGTATTGAAAACATCTGCAAACTTAAGTATATTCCCAAACAATTCCCCTGACAATTAATGTAAGCAGAAAGAAAGTTTGTATAATAATATTGATGGCCCTAAAAAGAAAATCAAATCAAGCACAATCGGAGAATCTATCATCAAGCTGGCTTACAAATAACACCCTAGGCATATTTTTCGGCTTTTTAGAAATATCCTTAGTAGTTTTAATCTACATGATTTTAGCTTGGCAGAATCCTGCATTTAAATTCGGAGGGTACGCGGTTATTTTGGCAGGCACCCTACAAGGTGTAATTCTTGGAGGGTGGCAGTACAAAGCCTTAAAATTAAAATTTCCCAAAATAAGCGAGAGCAACTGGGTTTTGCTATCTGCTTTAGCATCAACCCTAATTTGGTTCGGAGTAATTTTCCTGCCTTACATAAAAATATTTCCCGCCATTTCTCAATCGGCATCTACCGGGAGTCAAGCCTACTCACAAGCCACGCAGCTTTTTAAATTCGGCCCAATTTACACTTCTATTATCAGTTTTTTAGCAGGACTCTTTTTGGGTTATATCCTAAGTTTCTTGCAATGGATAGAGCTTTCAAAACACGTAAGGGCTTCTTTTAAGTGGATTTTCTTCAGCTCCCTAGCCTGGGCGCTTGGCTTTAGCGTCATTATCACTCTTCTTTCCAGGCTTCCTTATACTAATATCTCAAGCTTCATCCTATCCACGCTCTTCACCTTATTTGTGAGCTCCGCCGTTATTTCCATAGTTTCCCTCGCTGGCGTCCTCAGCCTCAACAAAACGAAGAGCTGATTTGTCATTTAGGAAATAACCCTAACTCGGCCTTTATTCAACCATCGCTGATATTCAATGTCCTCTTTTTTAGGAGCTTTCATCTGAACATTTACTTCTCCGCTTTGGGTATTCAAAGTAATACTTCCTTCAGCCATACCTCGCCTCATAAAAATTCTTGGCTTGTCATATTTCCCTGAAAAGGGGATTACTCTTACTCGTGACCCGTTTTTTGGGTTGCATACAAACAAAGCATCAATTGTTTCACCTGAGGCGTTTTCGTATGCTTCAACAATATTCTCAACAGGTATATCTTTGAGTGTCGGGTCTTTAGGCACCCAACTGCCGTTCTCCACTGTGCCATGCATCAAAAGGACATTTACACCGCTTTTCTCAACGACCCTTTCACCTTCTGCGGTTACTTCAAAATAATCAGCTACAAAAACATGGGGAGCTTCGGGCACAAAAACCATACCACTAGTGTAATTTCTTCTAGGCAAACCACGTTGTATTGTGAACTTCCTACCAGTTGTCTGGTCTGTTACTTCAAGGGGAACACCAAATTTTGTTTCAAGCTCTGGAGTAACCTGAATTTCCTGATTATCCACGAACTAATTATATCTTACGGATCGAGTTGATGTTCTGTAGGGGGTGTGAGTATTCAAACTCAATATCTCAATTTGCTGCGGTCAATTCTTCTTTCCAGTCATTAAACCTTTTTGTTAAATCAAGCTGGTTAACCGGATATGCCCCGATGCCGTATTTCCCAAAACCATAATTTAAAAGCGTTGCAGCGGCTTTTTCTCTGTCTTCAATAGAATTTGCACCGATAACAACCGCCATAAGTTTTTTACCTTCACGCTCCGCCGTTACAATCGTCGAGTATCCTGCGTTTTCCGTATAGCCAATTTTCAGTCCGTCTACTCCCGGGTATGTTCCCAAAAGTGCGTTCCAGTTTGGCAAATCATAACGTTTATGGTTTTGGTTTGCATCAAGCCGTTTGTAGATTGTGGCTGCATCACCGGCAACAACCGGATAGTTAACCTTGGCATCATGGGCAACTAAGGCAAGATCATAAACTGTTGAATAATGATTTGAATCGTCCAAGCCGGTTGCTGTCGTGAAATTTGAATCAACTGCCCCCAATTTTCCAAGCTTCAAATTAACAAGCACCATAAACTTACTATCCCCGCCGCCCAAACCTTGCCCCAAGCTATGGGCGATGGCCTCCGTTGCATCATTTGCAGAAGTCATAACAGCTGCAGCAATTGCCTCATCAAGCGTTAAGCTCTCTCCCTGTATTAAACCCAATTTTGTTGGGATTTGATCGGCTGCTGTTTGCGTAATAAAGATAGGCAAGTCACTCCTGGCTATATCCAGGGCGGTAGTGACGGTTGCCAGCTTGGAAAGGGAAGCCGGTGCAATTTTTTGTTTCAAATTCATCGACCAAATTACCTCACCGGTTTCAAAATCCAAAACAACCCCGGCTTTTATGACAGGCAGTGTTGTTAAATACTCCCCAGAACCCCAACCTGACGGTTTCCAACTACTGCTCCCTCTTATTTTTGCCTCTGCCGCATCAAACGCCGCGTTATTATTTAATGCAGCTGGTAATGTTTCGCTGTGGACACTCGTGGTTTTTTCAAACATCAAAATAACCGAAAAAACCATAAACATAAAAATCAGCACCCTTTTATTCAGCGAAAGCCTGTTTGTAAGCGCCAAAAGCCGGTCTCGTCCTAAAATATTTTTTTCAAGCGGTGGTTTTTTCAAGCGTTTCATAATTTGAATGCAAGAGTGCTTGCGGAAAACTTCTCCCTTAAAAGGGCCCAAAAGTCGTTATCTGTTGCGTCATACCCTAAAGCCCAGATGCCCACCCCCGCCAAATGTTTTTCTCTGGCGAAATCATATTTCGCCGCAAGGGATTTTTTATCCTCCATATAAACAACACGCCATCCGCTACCATCCCAGTAACCCCGCCAGGAAACCTTTGCCGTATCGTCCCAGCCGCCCAGAGGGGTTGTCGCAAGCATTTTATCCGTGCCAAGTTTATCTGCCGTTGTTGCACTTGCCTTGGTCCCAACAACAGCCAGTGTTCTTGGCGCAGGGTTATAGGCAGGATAATTCCAACCATAATACGGAACCCCCAAAATTATTTTTTTGGGATCGGCAACCTTTAGGAAATCCTCAACTGCCGTTGAGACGTCGTACCAATATGGCCCACGCCCGTTATTATATCCATAAAGCGGTGCCGAGGGGCCTATGGACTCGGAACCGGGAGTGTAATAGTCGTATGCCATCATAAATACACCATCTGTTGATTTTGCGAGGGAAGAAATATCATAGATTCTGTTAAACCGGGCAGAAGAAGCCAGAACCGAGACTGTAATATATGGATTTTCGAGCCTCTCATGCACCTGGCCGCTGTAAAATTCAATAAAAGAAGAAAACTGTTTTTTTAAATATTCACTAGAGGGGATATATTCGAAATCAATATTTACACCGTCCAGGTCTCGTCTCTTAACAACATCAACGGATTCGTCGGCGAGTTTTTGCCAGGATTCTTGGCTTGCCAGGAAATTTTCAATTGTACCGGCGTCCATCTGTGTTAGCGTTACAACCTTGCGCACTTTATACTCGCCGGCTTTGTTAAAAAGAGAAGCAAGCTTACTCCCATTAAAGACCTGCCATTCGTAAGAATTTCTGTCAATAGTGCCGTTTGCATCAACAGGCAGGGAAAAATAGGCAAATGTTGTAAGTGTACTCCAGTCAATACTGTCCATTTTTGAAAGTGACCAGTAAGGTGCAAAACCAAACACCTCGCCTTCAACTTTCACAATAGGCTTTGGATTGATTAATGCCTGGATTTTGCTGTTGTTCCTAACCATAACCAGACCCGAAAAAAATACTCCGCAAACAATAACAGGTGAAATAAACCAAAGGGCTAAAAGTATCTTTCGCCGGAGAGGATCGAGCAGTGACAAGTCCATTAAACTGGGACTTTACCAAGTGAAAACTGACATGTCAAATTTTTAGTCTTGCCGTCTCAATAAATATGAATCGCCGGCAGAAGCCACTAGTCTATATTTCCCAGTTAAAATAATCTGCTCCATTTGTAATTTAGTACCTGCTAAATCACTTGTGTAAAAATCCCAATTGTCTTGGCCAGCGTGTAGATCTACCACAATGTAGTCTGCTCCGGACACTTTCGGCAAAAGGAAAACTTCTTTCCTGTGTGACATATGAGGTAATAAATTGTTTTGAGAGGCAACAGGGGCACCTAGGGGAATTAAGGACAAAATCATTTTGTTGTCTTCCATCCAGGGTTGGTTTTGGTAAAATTGCCACTTTAATAAATTTTTCAAAGGCGCGTGCAGAATAGCATTAGTCATAAGATGCGGCACTAGAAGGAGGATCAACAATATTATTACAGTCTTTATCGACTGCCCAAATCTTTTTAAAATTTTGCTAAGCGCAATTATTGTTGCAACTGACATTAAAACACTCAACTCGGCACTATAGTGGTAGTAAATTGTCCAACGGATAGGGTGCATCAAATCCAAAAATCTTGAGGCAAACTGAAATCCAATTATTGGCAATAGAGTCAAAGCGAAAACTGGTAGGAAGCCAAACGAAAAAAATGTCCAAAACAATGTGTAAGTCTTTCCAAGAGGAAGAAAAAAAGATTTTACAGCAAACACAGGATTAAAAATATAACCAGTGATCGCGCCATTTAGTGTATCTCCCCGCTGGACAAAAGAGTCATAACCGTTTTGCCCTAAAATTGGCATAAACAATTTTATAGCCATTACCGACCAAATTATGGAAATTATCGATGTAATAATCCCAATTTTGAGGTTTTTTTTGCAAGTCCAAATATAAATTCCCAAGAAAGAAAGAACTAACCCAACATGTTCTCTCACCGCAAGGCAGAGTATTAGGGTAATAAAAAAGCTTTTCCAACGGTCTTTCTCCAGAAAATAAAAGAGCCAAGCCAAAAGTAACGGCAGCACAGACATTTCATGAAAATCGTAAGTATTTACTGCCTGAATTCCGATGAAGTCAACATATATAAATGCAACGCTAACAGCCAATACCCGGGGTAAAAATTTCCTTGCGATAAGCCAAATAGGGAAAACAGCTGCCGAGAGAATAATTGCTTGGAAAATTAGGAGTACGCGTTCATTTTGAGTAAACCAATAAAGAGGCGAAATGAAAAGCATAATTGGTCGAAACCGGTCAGCAAGGTCCAAATTTCCACCAACGGTTGAAAATGGCCTTTCAAATTTGCTGTAGAGCCACAGAGCCTGATCGTAGATGCTAAAATCTATTCCCTGCGATTGAAAATGGTTATGCCTGATTACTGAGAGAAGGCTGTAAAGTGAGGAAAAGATCAGAAATATCGCAACTACAATCCAGAAGTCTGCCAAGACTCCCAATATCTTGCGGGGTAATTTAAACTTTTTCGGTAACACGTATTTGCTTGTGTAGCGAGATTTTTTCATCGAGCGAAGCAGGGAACAGGATGATTTCCATAAACATCTTATACTTTTTCTGTCACCCTATTCGCAGAAAAGCTTTGCTTATTCGTAGAAAGAGTAACTACCTTAAAGATACTATACCTTTTCCGTTACTCTATATTCCAAATATTTTCCAAGCATCAGCCGTGTATGTGCATCAATACCCGGAAGAGCGGAAAAGATTAAGGTTACAACCGGCATCAGAATAAACTCCAATGGCATTGTTAGTTTTTTAAATAATGTTGCATGCTCTGATCTTTTTGGCCTTTGTCTTAAATCTACTATCAAAACAACGCCCAAAAAGAGCCAACACGTCGTTAAAATACCGAAAGAAATTCTTGGCAAATTTTGCCCCATGACTGTCTGGGCAAAAACGGGGTTTAGAAGAACAGGGATTGTTGCACCAAGCGTTATTGCAAACCAATTTACTGGCCAAAGGAAATGGTCTTCGAGTACCTTAAATACGCGGGTTGTCCTTTGCCAAAATGGAATATGGGTATAAGTAAGCCACTTTTTTATAAAATAAGCGTCGTCGGAAACTCCCCAAGCCCAGCGTTTTTCCTGTTCGTACAAATTAACTAGAGACTTAAAGTAGCTTGTTGATTCGGCAGCATCAGTAATTGCCGCTAGAAATATTGGTTCAACATCCACTTTGCCGTCTTTGGCAAAAAAGCTCTTAAAAAATATCCTAAAGTCCTCAGGTATTACATCGACGTCCCAGTAGCCGACGTCATCCAAAAGCTTCATTGATGTTGAGTAAATAGAATAGTTGACCAAGCGGTCTGCCCTGGAATTTAAAGCGG
>CAYTEJ010000028.1:7564-12379 GCA_964436835.1 uncultured Gammaproteobacteria bacterium
AAGGGAACTGATGACGCGAATGGGAGGCGGCACTCTCCAGATATTTGCATAAAACAATACAACCGGTTGCCAGAAAGAAAGGTACTTGCGCTCAGATGTTAAAAAATTATAAGTGAGGCAGGAAAAATATTTGCTTGAAAGTTCACCGTCTGCATCTTTTGAAGTAACCGTGATCATTTTAATATCGCGCTTTTGCTTGTCAACCAGCTCTCTTTTTGCAATTCTCACCGCATATGCTTGGTTTGAAGATTTACCTTTAACCTCTCGCGCAATATCGGGGTGATATGTCACTACTAAGTTAGCGAATATTTTTTTATATTTATTGCTTAAGATTTTAGCCTTATCCCTTGCGTCTTTCCCCTCCCTGTCTTCAAAAGCCAGAACAACCGAAATCTGTTTTCTGTCAAAATCTTGTTTCACAAGGGATTCTATTCCGCGCACAAGAGTATGTATCGGCTCTTTATAAGTTGGCACAATTACCATATGGTGGATTTTTTTATAGTCCTTAAGCTTCTTTGCATCTGTTAACCAGTCGTATTTTTCGGAAGCCCTGAGTTTTAAATGGGAAATTACCGAACTTACCGCAAGTGCCCCGGATTTATAAAACCAGAAAATATCAAATAGAATAATGTAATAGGCAACGTAGTGCGGAATCCAGAAAGAACCCCACACAGGGAATAATATTAAAGTCCACGAAAATGTTCCTGGTAAGATTTCCAGAAATCTATGGACCTGCGTGTCATATTTTTCAACAAACCTTTTTAACATTTTAATAAATAGTTGAAAAATATATCAGAGGAGCGCCATCAGCATTATTGCTGAGGCGACCTGCTGATATAATTTCAATAAAGTTTTTAATCATATCCCAAAAACCTCACAAGCACTACGCATGGTCATATCTGCTGTTTTGTCAAGAGAAGAACCGCGTAGGGATGATATGAAGTCAGCGGTTATTCTAACATTTTTCGGCTCATTTTTCATTCCACGTATAGGTTCAGGCGAAAGAAAAGGGGAGTCAGTCTCAACAAGAATCCGCCCATCCAGTGCTTTTTTGGCCACTTCCGCAATATCTAAGGCGTTTGAAAACGTCACGATTCCGGAAAAAGAAATGTAAAAGCCTAAGTCAATTGCCTTTTTCATTGCATCCAAATTCCCGGTCCAGGAATGAAAAACACCTTTCGAGGATCGTGCCTGTTTCACATAATCAAAGATCTCACCCCACGCATTTCGAGAGTGGATAACTAGTGGCAGATCAAGATCAACTGATAGTTTTATTTGTCTTTTGAACAATTTTCTCTGAAAAGCCTTATCATCATTACTAGTAACTGGTCTCTGTTTACCCTGAGTTTTACCGAAGGGGTCACTGGTCTCTAAAAAATAATCCAACCCGCACTCCCCAAGACCGACAACTTTTTTAGATGACGTTGCGACTTTTCGTAAATTTTTCATTACCACATCAATCCCCAAATTTTCCACTTCTTCCGCGCCGTCGTTCGGGTGGATACCGCAGGCCGCATAAATTTCAAGTTCAGAGTCCGAAAAATTTTCTGCAATTTGTATTGCCTTTTTTGAAGTCTCAAGCGAAGTTCCAATTGTGATTATTTTCGAAACACCTGCCGCCTTAGCCCCAATAAGAACATCTTCCAGATCTTCAAACAATTCCAAATGTGCGTGGCAATCAATAAGCATTTAAATTCTAGCCTGCCCGCCAAAACTTTAGTGTAGGCGGGGAAAAAGCGGCTTTTGTGCCGTAACTTTGCCCGTAAATTGCTCCATAATTCCGGCAGATGTTGCCGGCATAAAAGGTGATAAGTTAAATGCAATTTCGCGGATTTCCTGCGCGATCGGAGAAATAACTTGTTTTAAGTCGGCACCAGAAAGCTCCCATGGTTTCTCTTCATTAATCTTTTTATCCAAAGTCGAAATATCACCCCAAAGTGAAAGAATCGCCAAATCAAAACGGTATTTTTTCAAATTATCAGAAACTTGTTTTTTAAATGTAAAATTTTTCTTTAGTGGCAAGGCCAAATTTGTATCGCTTGCCAATCTTGCCACACGCGCCACTAAATTTCCCAACCCGTTTGCCAACTCGCCATTATAAAGGTCCTTAAACCTTTGGGTCGAAAAATCGCCGTCTCCCCAGGCAGGAATTTCCCGCAGCAAATAAAACCTTAAAGCTTCAGTCCCAAATGTTTTAACTAATTCAAACGGATCCACAACATTGCCCAGTGACTTGGAAATTTTCTGCCCGTCCACAGTAATATAACCGTGTACAAATTCTTCATCCGGCAAAGGCAGGCCGGCAGACGCAAGCATCGTAATCCAGTAAACTGCATGGAAGCGGATAATCCCTTTCCCTAAAACCTGGATTTTTTTACAATTTGGGTCTTTCCAAAACTTTTTATAAAGTGATTCGTCACCAGACCCAAAGCCAAGCGCAGTCAAATATGTGGTCAGTGCGTCAAACCAAACGTACATTACTTGCAAATCGTCGCCAGGAACCGGTACGCCCCAACCACGTGCCCGCTCGCGCGAACGGGAAATAGAAAAATCCTCTAAGCCCGATTTTATAAAACTCAGAACTTCGTTTTTGCGTGAATTAGGTACAATCAGCAATTTGTCTTTTTCGATTAAATCTTCAAGATATTTTTGGTAATTTGAAAGTTTAAAAAAATAATTTTCTTCCTCAATTTCTTCCGGTACAGTCAAGTGTTCTGGACATCTCCCATCAACTAACTCATCAAGAGCATAAAAAAGTTCGCAACCTACGCAATAGAGCCCCTTATAATTTTTTTTGTAAATATCCTCTTTTTTGCATGACAACCAGAGTTTTTGTGCTCCTTTAAAATGTTCTTTATTGCTGGTCCTGTTGAAAACATCAAAAGTTAAATTTAAAGCAGTCTTAAATTCAAAAAACTTTTTTGAATATTTATCCACAAGTTTACTAACCTCAACTCCTTCTTTTTCCGCAGCCTGGACATTTTTTAAGGAGTTTTCGTCCGCGCCGTCCGAATAAAAAGTTTCGTATACCAACGCGCGATAAAACCTAGCCAAACAATCAGCCTGCACATATTCGAGCACGTGTCCCACATGCGGCGCTGCATTAACGTAAGGAATCGCCTGCGCAATGTAAATTTTTTTAGTCATTATGACGGATTATAGCTATAAAGATGTTTATAATCTATCATCTAACATCTAAGGTCTAAAATCTATCTCGTTTGTAAACCAAAACCAACTGAGCGAAATATCTTATTTGCCCAACTAAGTATAGTTAAACTATAATCAAGCGAATCATTTTCCAAAAAAACACATGAATATAGGCAAAATATCTCATTATTACGACACTATTTTTCCATTCTACCGCGCCTTTTTTGGCTCAAGCTACGGATTCCATACTGGATATTTTAACCAGAAAACTACAAGCAAGAAAGAAGCTATATTAAATGTTAACCAATTTCTTGCTAAAAAAGCGGCAATAAAAGACGGCGATTATATCCTCGACGCAGGCTGCGGTATTGGGGGTAGCTGTATTTGGCTGGTTAACAATTATAAAGTAAAGACTGTCGGTATAACCGTCTCAAAAAAACAGCTGGAAGAAGCAAATAATTTGGCAAGAAAATTTAACCTCTCAAAAAAAACCCGAATATTGTCTAAAAGATTTCCTAAACACGAATTTTAAAGATGACCTGTTTGATATTATTTGGTCGATCGAGAGTGTTTGTTATGCAACAAAAAAATTTGATTTCCTAACAGAGGCAAATAGACTATTGAAGAAAAACGGTCGTTTGATAATTGCTGACTGTTTTCTTGCAAGAAAACCAACAAACGATTTTGAGGAATCTATTCTAGAAGATTTCTATGAAGGTTTTGCACTTGAAAATATTGCCTCTAGACTTTCATTTGAAAATGACCTCAAAAGAGCAAATTTTAAAAATGTCAAATACTGGGGGAAAACCAATGTTATTATCCCGAAAACTACCACAGGGATTTACAAATTGCTCAAACTTTCTTATCCTCTATTTGTTCTTGGAGAAAAGCTTAAGATCACCCCAAAATCATTAACCGGTACACTAAAAGCAATATTTGCCTTGCGCAGTGGAGTCAGAAGCGGTTTATTTTGGCACGGTGTTTTTTACGCAGAAAAATAGATCCTAATCAGCTATTGGAATTTTCCTGGGGGATCTAAAAAGAGAAATTAACCCGCCTAAATAAGAAACACGATATTTTTCTTTAACAAATACCTTTTCATAAATATCAGGCAAAGTTTTTTCAGAAAAATATTTTTTTCTTAACTTATCATAAATTTTATCATCATAAATTGACCAAAACTCCGCCTTAGAATAGTAACACTGAGCATAAAGAATTTTCCTGCCTCCTAAAACCCTAGTCTTTCTCTCCAATTCGCGGTTTAATTTCAAGATAGCAGGGAAGTCATTTTTTACTTTCCCCCAAACTCCGATATTTATTATTAAATCGGTCTTCATATATGTCGGAGACATAAATTCTTTTTCAGTTGGTTTGAGTGGACAAAACCATAAGGGATAAATTTCTATATTTTTATCAATATACTTCAATAAATCTAAAACTTTATCCTCAGGCAAACTAATATCTTGCGTAAAAGATTGTTGTGCTATTTTCAATTCCTGAAGTATACGAAACATTCTTCTTGTTTTAAAAATGGGGTTAAGAATAAAACGTGTCAACCGATTAAATGGAAGTTTTGCTCGGTAAAAAGCAGACCTCCCTGTCCAAAAAGCCCCACGGTCATAGCGAAACAAATACTCCTTTATAGGGATTAGTTCTTCCCATTTGCTA
>CAYTEJ010000029.1:0-12168 GCA_964436835.1 uncultured Gammaproteobacteria bacterium
ATAGGACGAAGAGGGGAGTACCGTGATTATTTTGATTTGTACGCGGGACTCAAGAATAACGATATAAGCCTAAAAGAAATAATATCTGAAGCTAAAAAAATATACGGAAGCGTTTTTGAAGAAAAAATATTCTTAGAGCAGCTAGTGTATTTTGACGATTTATTGAATTTTGATATTACCCAAACCCAAAAACTGCAAATTAAGCCGGATGAGGTAAAGCATTTTTTTGAAGAGCAAATCAGGGATTACATTTAAAAATCGAGGATGATTACATCAAGAAATATATTGATTTTTGCGCTAATTCTGGTTGCGGCAGGCGTGTTCTATTTTTTTTCAACAAAGCCGCAAATCAATACAAAACCGGCATCTCCTGTAAAAGAAGAGCGTGTTTGGAAGATAAAATCTGTTGATACAATGAAATATTCCCGTGACCTTTCGGGTCAGGTACTTAATGACTCAACGTTTGATACGACAATTGATACTCAGGTTAAGGCCATTGCACAAACAGGAGCTAATACCGTTGCCATTGCTACACCATATGACGATAAGTTTGTGCCGGTTCTGGCGCGTTGGGTGACGGCAGCGAGGCGTTACAATCTGCACGTTTGGTATAGAGGTAATTTTTCTGCCTGGGAAGGCTGGTTTGGCCAGGATAGCAATTTGACGCGTGAAGAACACTTAAAACTGACGCGAAGTTTTATTGAAAAAAATCCGAACTTGTTTCGCGATGGTGATATGTTCAGCCCTTGCCCTGAATGCGAAAATGGCGGGGCAGGCGACCCAAGGAGAACGGGGGATGTTAGTGGTTTCCGCAAGTTTATGATTGGCGAATATAAAGCTTGTGAGGAAGAATTTAAAAATATCGGTAAAAATGTGACTTGTAATTTGGCTTCGATGAACCTTGATGTTGCCAAGCTGGTTATGGATAGGGATACGGCAAAAGCAATGGGCGGGGTAGTTGTCATTGACCACTATGTTAAGTCTCCCGAAAAGCTGGTAAGTGATATAGATACTTTAGCAAAGCAAGCAGACGCCAAAATATTTTTGGGGGAAATGGGTGCGCCGATACCGGACATTAATGGCAAAATGACAGACCAGGAGCAGGCGGATTGGCTGGAGGCGGCCCTTCTGGGGATTTCCAAAGACCCTCAGGTAATCGGCTTTAATTACTGGACTTCCTTTGGGGGGTCGACAGCGATTTTTAATGACGATGGCACGCCTAAGCCTGCGGCGGCTATATTAACAAAGTATTTTAAACTGCAATCCCTGCAGAATTAATCCACAAAACTATCCTTTCTATTATATATTGATATAGTTATACGGTTTTAGTTGGTTGACATAGCGTTACTACCAGGTCTATATTCTGAACCGGAAAGCCTGCACTTTTGTGCGGGTTTTTTTGTGGGCATAATATAAGGATGAAGGATGAAGTGATAAGGACGAAGGACGAATTAGTAAGGGATAAGGACTAAGGATGAAGGAATAAGGACGAAGGATGAAGTGATAATTAATAATTATGAATGACAAAAAGCCGGAGGACATTAGGGAAAGAACCTTTAGGTTTTCGGTATCAGTTATAAGCGTTTGTAAAAGTCTAGAAAGAAATGAGGCAAATAGAGTGTTAATTAATCAGGTGTTAAGGTCTGCAACGTCTATTGGGGCAAATCTGGAAGAAGCCCAGGGTGCTCACACTCGTCCTGAATTTACGAATTGCACAAATATAGCAAAGAAGGAAGCCCGTGAGACATTTTATTGGCTGAGGCTGTTGGCCGAAACAAATCCAGCAAATAAAAATCTTGATAGGCTGATTTTGGAAGCTGAAGAAATAACAAAAATTTTAACTGCTTCTGTAAAGAAGTTAAAGGGAGCTTAATTTTATGTTTTATCTTAAACTTAGTCCTAAACTTAGTCCTTTGTACTTAATACTTATTACTTATTAAAAAGAGGGGAGGTGAAAAATAATGAATTTTAAGAAAATTTTGGTAGGAAGTGCAGCTGGAGCATTAATGCTTGGCGCAACAATCGCTCCGGCATTTGCGGTTACATCAGTTGTTTATAACAACGTACCAGACCCGATACCGGGAAATGTACCAAGTGTAGGGTTTGAGGCAACTTCTACTTCGGAGTGGGGTGGCCAAATGCAATTGGTAGGAACAGACCGCATAGATCCTACAGTTACAGTCCTAATGAGTAGTTGGGGTTGTGTAAGCGGAACTTGGTATGGGCAGGATGGTGTTACCTCATCTGGGGCGACATTTACCCATCCCGTGACGCTTAATGTCTATAACGTAGGTTCCGGTGATTCTGTAGGGTCTTTGATTACTGCGAAGACAGTTACATTCACCATGCCTTATAGACCATCGGCGAGTGCAAGTTGTACTGGCGGTGATGCAGGTAAATGGTTTGATGGAACAACTTGTTATAACGGAAAAGCGTTCCCGATAAGCTTTGATCTAACAGGCACTACTTTACCTGACAAGGTCATAATCGGAGTTGCTTATAACACAACCAACTATGGATCTAGCGCAATCGGAACTGCGGCTTGTGGTACGAATTGTCCGTATGATTCTTTGAACGTTGGAACTAATCCAACACCGTCTGTAGGTACTGCACTTCCGACAGCTAATGATGCGTATCTTAACTCCAGCTGGAGTGGTGCATATTGTAACGGCGCTCTTGGTACAGGAACATTCCGCCTTGATGCAGGATGTTGGACAGGTTATTTGCCAGCTATAAAAATAGAGGCGAATCCAACACTAGTTCCGGCACCAACTGACAAGAACCAGTGCAAGAATGATGGATGGAAGACTTTCAATGATCCAGCCTTTAAAAATCAAGGGGATTGTGTAAGCTTTGTCCAGAGTAATCCAAACGCAGTAGGTAATAAGACAAAATAGACCTATCTGAGTTTAAAAACAGCCCGAAGGGGGAAATCCCTGAGGGTTGTTTTATGCTATTTTGCGGTCTTTATAATATTGATATGAAATTAGGACTTATTCGCTTACGGATCGATGGAGAATAGAAGAAACCAAGGTTTGATAAGGAATTCCCTCTGCTATTGCTTTAGCTTTCAATTTTAACAAATCCCGTTCCGTTAACCTAATATTAATGTTTCTGGGTTTATTCAGCGTATTTCTGGCAGCTTCCATAGCTTCCTTTTTGGCTTTTGCCTGATTTTTAACAGGAGTCCATTCTCCTCTTTCAAATTCTTCTAATAATTCTTTCTCTTCTTTATCCAGCTCGTAATATTTCATAGTTTCTCCTTTTTAATTATATATTTTTTGGTCATTTTTCTACTTGGATAAATCGTCTTTAAAAAAAATTTATTCTTATCCTCTACGAATGGAACCATATAAGCGTAATTATCCACATTAATGACATAAATCTTTTGATTGGGCCGCTTAGTATGACCTAACGTAATAAGCAATCGACCTTCATTAATTGCTACAAGAACATCTTCAAAACCAATACTTCTCTCTTTTTTTAAAACTTTGTTTTTACCTTCGTCCCAATCGAAGTATTTCACCTATGTATTTTATGACAAAACATATGCTTTGTCAATTTGAGATATTTAATGGGAATTTTGTCTATAAAATGCTATTTTGTATGTTTTTCGATCCAAGCGGCAATTTGTTCTAAATTTGGTTTTTTGTTCTCAGCCCAAAGTGTGAAATCTACTTTTTCTCTTTGTGTTGCTTTTATTTCTTTTCCATTTAGGAATAGAAAATATTCCAATGTTGCAAGTGCTGTTCTTTTATTACCATCCACAAATGGATGGTTTGATGAGAGTGATTGTACGAGTGCGGCTCCTTTGAGAAAAATATCCGGATATAGATCATCCCCACCAAAGGTTGCCTGAGGCCTGCCGAGAGCTGATGCTAAAAGATCCCAATCACGGACACCTTGCGAACCGCCGGTTTTTTCGGTGACGCGAAAATGGATGGCAACAATTTCATCCAGGTCCGGGTACCTGATCATTTATGGGCAAGTTCTTCGAGCGCGGGGCGATTATTCTCAATATACTTATCGACCCACTTAATAAACTCCGGAGTGATTTTTGCTGCTTTCCTTTTGTTTACCGGTTCGACATTAACTTGAACTTCATCTCCAATTTTAAATTTTTTCTCCTTGGCGATATTTTGCGGAATGGTTACTGCCATGGAATTTCCAACACGGATTATTTTTTGGATCATGTTAGTACAATGTTATAATATGACACCGATTTTTGTCAAGTGTAGTAGGTATATGTGGGGTAGTAACTGTCACATTTAAGGTGACTATTTATGTATTGGTATGTCTATTCAATTTGTAAGTTTAGGAGCTATACTTAATTTGTGATCCACAGGAAACTGGCCAGGCATTTTGTCCCTCACCACCACGAAGACGGAGAGCAGCACCACGCCCACGCGCTAACACTGCCGGCCCTTTTTGCGTATTTCCAGATTTTCGTATTTTTAATAGCAGGGCTTTATTTTGTAAAAATCCGGGCGCCGCAGGTTTTAGGGGTTGCTTCTTTTTCGGCCCAGCAAATTATAGATTTGACCAATGCCCAGCGGGTACAAAACGGGTTGGGGCCGCTGACCTATAACGGTATGCTGGCTTCTGCTGCTGCCGCCAAAGCCCAGGATATGTTTACCGTTAATTATTGGGCGCACAATTCGCCGTTAGGCAAAACTCCCTGGAGCTTTATTACAGGCGCAGGTTACAGATACGTCTATGCCGGGGAAAACCTGGCGCGGGATTTTAACGATGCAGGTTCGGTTGTTGGCGCCTGGATGAATTCGCCTTCTCACCGGGAAAACATACTGGATTCCAATTTTAAGGAAATCGGTGTTGCTGTTGCCGACGGCAAATTGACGGGAATTGACGGTATTTTGGTGGTGCAGATGTTTGGTACACCGGTTGCAGGAGTTCCCTCCTTCGCTGAAGCTACGGAGGGTAAACCGACAGCCCAAGCCTCCCCGTTGCCTATACCAAGCGGCCAAGCAGCCGGTAAACAGGTTGCTTTAGCTTCGCCTGTGCCGACACCTTCGGCTACTCCCGTCCCAATTGCCATTGTGAATCCAATTGAAAATGTGAATTTGGAACCGGTAAGCGGGCCCGGAAGCCAGGCAACGGTTTTGGCAAGCCGCCAGTTTTCCATTTCAAGGATTGCAACCTTAGTTATTGTCGGCTTTATATTCCTGCTGTTTGCACTTGAGGTTTTGTTTGTTGTCAGGCGAGACAATTTGGAGCTTAGGCCTGGAGTAGTTGCGCACCTTGGAATGCTCGGCTTTGTGCTTTTGGTAATCTGGTACGCCGTGGAAGGAGCGATAATATAGTTCATGGTTGATAGTTCATGGTTCATGGTTCATGGTTCATGATCGATAGTTCATAGTTAATAGTAGGTGGTTGATGGTGAGTAAAAGTGATTAATTTTGAGAGATTAAATGTTTATCAGGAGGCTGTATTGTTAACAACTGATATTTATAAATTGACTAAGAAATATCCGAAAGACGAACTTTTTGGTCTTGTTAGTCAATTGAGAAGAGCTGCCGTATCTGTGCCGCTTAACATAGCCGAAGGTTCGAGTAGAACTAAAAAGGACTTCAGGCATTTTTTGACGATGGCGGTAGGGTCTTGTTATGAGCTGGTTGCTTTGTATAAAGTTTCTTTGGAGCTTGGTTTTCTCTCTAAGCAGGAACAAGATAAGCTGTATGTATCAACAAGCGATTTGGCAAAAAGAATCAGTGCACTTAGGAAATCTATTAACAATGAACTATAAACTATGAACAAAATGAACAAACATTTAGAAAAATTTGCGCATTTGTTTTTGTATTTTGGGTTTGCCGTGGGGGCGGTTGCCATATATTTGGCAAAGTACGACCCGACCAGGCAGTTTTTGGTTATTGTCCTTTTAGTTGCCTTTTATGTGCTTTGGGGATTTGTCTACCATCATGCCAAAAGGGAAGCTACCGGCAGGTTGTTTTTGGAATATCTCATGATTGCTTTGATTGCACTTCTTGCGGGCTTCTTCGTGTTGATGAACTGACAAGTCAAGCTCCAGGTCCCAAAGCTCAAAAGGCCAAACTTAAAGCATTTATAACAGAATTATTTGGAATTTTGGATTTGGAGTTTGGAATTTGATTTTATGGGTTTATGACGCAGAAATTAAAATTGGTATACGGTTGGCAGGGTAACTTGCCTGTTGCCACACAATCTGTAGTTGCCGGGTTGCAATAGTCCGGATCGTTGGTATTTTCTATGATGCTATTTATCTGATATGTTGTTGTGCCGGTACTTACGTAACGGTAGAAGTTGGTTGGAGAGTCGGGATCTTTGGGCAAGGGGTTCATGTAGGTAATTCCTGCACAGGTGAAGTCTCCCCCCCAAACTACAGCATGTATATCACCCGGTACATTGCACTTGATAACATAGCTAATTAAGCTTACAGGATAATGGCCGTTGGTTTGAAAAAATAATTCGAGTGCCTGTTGGGTGGCTTTTAGGTCGGTTTTCCTTTTGCCGTCGCGGGCTTTTTTTTGGGCTTGGGTATAAGAAGCGGTTGTTATGGCGGCCAAAATGCCAATTATGGATATAACAACCAAAAGCTCAATGAGAGTGAATCCAGATTTTAGATGATAGATTTTAGATAATAAACGGCGGGCAGATGGCATAAGTACAGTGTAAAGCCTGCCCGACATGCTATGCAACACGTTGCAGGCGGGTGCAAAGTGATAAGTGTAAAGTGAAAACAGCATTTGTACCCACCAATTCCCTTTCTTGACTTGGTACCGATAAGGGAGTAGATTTATCTAAATTTCTGCCCGGGGGAGGTGATTTCATGAAAAAGATAATTGCAACTTTTACTTCTTTTTTAGCAGTAGTTTCTTTACTTTTGGCTTCACCGGTTTTAGCCGCCACAGTTGTTGTATCGCAGTCGAGCAATACCAGTTGGAATTTTATTGAGGGCGTACCGGGTACCGGCGCTGTTGTCGATTTTGTGACGGGTCCAACGAATCCGCCGAATGGAAGCGCTGGTAGTTTGCATTTTTTCACCGGCACAAACGGCGAAAACTTTCTGGAGGCTAGAAACGGCCAATTTGGCGGAGGGACTGTTAAGCTTTCCGACATTAATGCTTTGAGCTACGACACTTTTGTTACCAGTAGCGGTACAGGAGTTGATGCACCGCTGCTATGGCTGGAGGTGTATAACCCGTTAAGTAATCAGGTGGATATATTGTTGTATGATCCTGCCTCAAACGGTACAGTGTCAAATGGTATCTGGCAAAGTTGGGATGCGCTTTCAGGAAATTGGTTAAAGACTAATGGTGGTAATTTTATTGGAACCTTGGCTAATTACATTGCTATAAGCGGACAGGAGGGTGCTGTTCTTACAAACCAGAGTGCCGGCGGAGGTATCAGGCTAACAGTTGGCGGTGGATCTCTGGTATCCGACGTATTCGACCAGAATGTGGATGCGTTTACAATCGGTGTGGTTGGCAGTGAGCCGACTACCTACGATTTTGAGAACGTTTCTGTAGTTTCAACTACTCCGACCAATAAGGATGAATGCAAAAAGGGTGGATGGCAGAATTTCAACAACCCGGTTTTCAAAAACCAAGGTTCGTGTGTAAGCTATGTTGAGGCTAACGTTAACGCGGGGAAACAGTTATAAGATAGGATTGTGATTTTCAAAATTACATTAGCCCCCAAGCAATTGGGGGTTTTTGTATAATATGAGAGATTTATCGGGGTGTAGTGTATCGGTAACACGCTTCGTTCGGGACGGAGAGACACTGGGTCCAATTCCCAGCACCCCGACTTTCAAATTGACACCGGGCTGGCAGGGTTTTAATCTTAGGACAGGGGTCTATTGTGGCAAAAGCAAAACACTCAACTATTGGTCATAGCCGTCATCCTGCGCATTACTTTTCTAACTTTTTGGAAGATCCTTTGGTGGCATCAGCTTTTGTGGTGATTGCTTTGATTACACTGATGTTTGCCATAATGGAGTTTACCAAGGCCATTTCCTACTAATGGAAAAACAACTGTCTAACATTCTGGATAGGGTGCTCAAAGCAAGTATTGTTTTTTTTACTTTTGCACTGGTGTGGTTTGCCCTTGTTTATTACCCGAAAGTTGTTAACCAATTTAAGCATCAGCCGACTACCGGCGGAGGGCTGGTCGGCAACGTAGAGGCAAGTTCAAAGAGCCTGCCTTACGGAAATGGTCACTTCACAATCCAGTATTCGAGTACGTCAAATGTCTACGTGATTATGGTTTCGGCACAAACGGTCGATCAGTATACGCAGTATAAAAGCGAGGCCGAGCTCACTTTAAAGAACATCCTATCAATGGACAGGCTTTGCGGATTAAATATTACCTACAGTAGTAATTTGCCTTTTGCCGGTCCCGACAAAAGTTCACAGGGCCCTTGCTAGAGTTTGTCCTTCTTCTGCCGTTGCGATAAAATGTTGATGCAGTTGGGTGGTTTGGTTAAGGCCGGTTGCCCGGTTAAGGTCAGGCCTTTAGCCTGGCTGCATCTGAGCAAAGGCCTGACCTTTGCTTGGATACTGTTTCAATTTGCGCCCTCGTAGCTTCCTCCTTCGCGTGAAGCTTCGGAGGACAGGCAATTGGACAATTAAAGATTGCGGAAATTTGTGCGCCCTAGTAGCTCAATTGGACAGAGCAGTCCCGTCCTAAGGGAAAGGTTGTGAGTTCGAGTCTCGCCTAGGGCACAAATTTGTGTAATGTTCTTGTTAGCTAAAAGTCAAGATTTCCCTTCTTAAGTCTGGTATAAATTCCCACAAATGAACTCAAAAGAGGCATACAGGCCGGTCAAAACTGTTGAGGGTGTTGTCAAGCAAAATGATATTAACCTTATCAAATACATTTTGCCGGGCGGAGATTATCAGCTCGAAGTATTAAAAACCGAAGGTGATTATATGAGCGCTTTGGATTTGGGCTCAAAATTACCAAAAGGATACGCTTTTGTTAGGCTCTCTACCGAGAGCGAAATCGCCGGGAAATTTGGAGTTAATCTAAAAAATTTCGAACCGGAAGGGCCGGGAAATCCTGTTTTTGTTCCTGCTGCTGTCCCGTCGGGTACTCCGGAGGTTGTTTTGGATGCAGTTGAACCTGCCAAAACCGAAGCAACTAAACCTAATCCTGAAGTTTTCCGGCAACGACCGCAGGAAAAGGCCTACAACCCAAATCAAAATTCTTTTAAAGAGAAGGCCAATGTTAGTGATAATTTTGCCCAAACCGACAAAGGGGATAGTCTTGGTTATTTCAAAGCACTGAACCTAAATGCTAATGAGCTTGCGGGACTTACGAATGAGGAGGTTACAAAAAAGATTAAATCCGGCTATAGGGCTGCAGCATCAATTGCTCATCCCGACCACGGTGGAAACCATGAAGCGATGGTAAAAGTTAACCGGGCGATGGAAGTTGTCTCAAATCCAAGTTTAAGAAGTGCATACATACATCAGACAGGCCAATTTGCCCCTCAGGCCAGGCCATAAACTTGATTGTTAAATTGGTTAAGGTCAGGCCTTAGCCCAGCTTCGAAAATTTGAAATTAGAAATTTACAATTCAAAATCAAATCTTAATTTAAAATTGATTAAAAATTGAAAATTAGAAATTTGAAATTGGTACTTATTTATCCGGCCTGACCTTTTATCCTTTCACTGTTATATTGGTAGTAGGCCCAATAATTTGGAAAGCCTAAACAATATGGCTGCAGCATACACGATCGATAAAAAGATTCTTTTGGTCAGGACTATTGGCAATTTCTTGGTTTTGGCGTCTCTGGTTGCAGTTTCCTACACCTTTTGGCCGATCGGGCAGGCATTTGTTGTCCACAGTATTGATAATTTAACAGGCAAAACTTTTGAGGCGGCGCCGGTGGCTTCGGTTGGAACGCAGACTTTCGGTTCGCTTTTAGGCAAAACCGATACAAATGTTAATGTCCTGGTACCCAAGGATCCGAACTTTTCGATTATTGTCGAAAAAATTGGGGCTGACGCGCCGATTGTTCCCAATGTTGATGCTTCCAATAAGGCAGCTTATACAGAAGCACTCAGGCGTGGGGTTGCCCATGCACTCGGGACTGCTTTTCCGGGAGGCCGTGGAGTAACTTACTTATTTGCCCATTCGACGGACACGATATTTAACGTGCCGAGGTTTAATGCCGTTTTCTATCTTCTGAAAGATATGGTGCCGGGTGATAGAATCGTGATCTTCTTTCAGGGAAAAAGATTCGACTATATTGTTAAGGAAACTAAAATAACGGACCCCTCGGACGTTTCCTATTTTACTATGAAGACCGACAAGCAGATTTTGGTTTTGCAGACGTGCTATCCGCCCGGGACAACCTGGAAAAGGTTTTTGGTTGTAGCCGAGCCGGCCGGGGGACAACAGATAAATTAGCAATTAGCCACTAGCCACTAGTGATTAGTGACTTTTCAGGCTAAATAAGCTATAATAGCTACGTACAATTAAAGAAGAATTAAAAATTCTTGCTTAATTGTTAGCCTTAACAATTAAATAAATAAAGAGTGATGCTAGAACTGTCACGTTCAGTTTACATGAACGTGACAAGCGCCCATATAATTCCTGGGCAAATGCATTTTCTGCAAGTCCTCAGAGGACAACAGAATTCCGTAAAGTTCTGAGTTTTTCAGGCCATATCGGGAATCCGCAGCTGTAACCAAACAGCGATGGAGAAAGCATAAAGCATCCGACAACCCGAAATTTCCCTCCTTCGCTAAGGCTTCGGAGGGCAAGCTCGACGGGTGCCAAGGAAGCATTTTCTTCGTACCCCCCACCTTTTCGGTGTGGGGTTTTTTAATGTCCCTCCTTCGTTCTGCTTTGCAGAACTTCGAAGGGTAAACCTCCTTGGCTATGACTTTGGAGGTCTAATCTTTTCAAATTTATAGCTAGGGAATGGGACTGTTTCCCGATAAATGCAGTGGGTTTTTTGGTCCCTTCACGGGCTCCCCTCAATAATTTTCGGGGTAAACAGGGTAAACCCTTTTTCGAGTTGACTTAGTGAATGGAGAGAATAAAGTATGGTGTCGAAGGAAAATTTATACAATACAGGTAAAAACATAGGCATACTGGCAGCAGCCGGAGCGGTGCTGTATGTTGGCGCCCAACAAGTAGATGGTGCCAGCCGGGATGGGGAAACAAATCAAAACCGGGCAGCGCAAGGACAAGTTTTGACCGAAGCTGAAATTGCCAATCTTCGCAGTTATGAAGCTCTGATGGCTTCAACTTCAAAAGTTGAACCAACTGCAACTCCGGTTGCTGGTCCAACACAAATGCCAATGTCAGAACCACAAAAAATGGAAGTTATGTCGGTCCCCAAAATAACGGCTGAGCAATCCCAGCAAATTGAAAAATATAAAGCAGAACTTCCCGATATCCTTAAAAAACTTAATGCTGATCCCAAACAAATTGAGGATCTCACAATGTATTACCCGTTTTACCGCGCAGGGCAGGACAAAACCGGAGTGCCGTGGTATTTAACCTGGATTGTTCATGAAGATGAAAGCACAGCTTCCAGAAATCCTAACGCATTCATACCGGGTGCCGCCCATTACGGGGCGATGCAACGGTCGGTTCAGTTTCATCCGGACAGCGATGTTGAAAGGGCAAGCAAAGACTACGGGTATTTGACAGATTTACCTCAACGCCATGCTGACGACTGGCGTGAGATAATTTGGGGGGCAACGGCGCTTCGGGAATATATCGATGGAGCAGGAAGTGTGTTGGGCGGTCTTGGTAGATATTCTGCTGCAGGTCCGGCGCAGGAGCGATACAGGGAATACGAAAACTACCAAGCTATTTTGGGAAATTAGGTTTTTATGATTGACTAATTGTGGGGCAGGCTGCACAATTTAGTTAGCTACCTTGAAAAAACATAAGCATCAAAAACCGCTTCCCAAAAGGCTTGGCCGGTTCTTTTTACAAAGGATTGCCAGGTTTGGTTTTACGCTAATTGAGCTTTTAATAGTTATTGCGATACTGGCTATTATCGGTTCTATAGTTGCATTTAGACTGGCCAACAGCACAAACAAGGCGAGAGACGGTATAAGGAAGGCAAACCTCGGACAAATTGCAAGCGCTTTGGAGCAGTATTACACAGACAAAGGTTTCCGCTATGTTCCCGGAAATTTTAC
>CAYTEJ010000030.1:0-2554 GCA_964436835.1 uncultured Gammaproteobacteria bacterium
GGCCGGGCACAACAGCGCATTGGGCGTTTTGTTGGCCGGTTACGTTTCCCCGGTTATCCCCAACGGCATCACCTCAGCAACTTACACTGCCCGCAAAACTGGGGAGGACACAGCAGTGCTACTCTTATACACTGTTGAAATATCCAACCGTGTTATCTTTACTGTCCCTGACGGTTGCAAAACCTGGAAAGACCCCGGTCCGCCACCGCCTCCGTTTAACATAATGGATGTCTTCCAACCTGCCAAAAGGTTCGGTTCGTTTGGCCAGCTGGCATCGGATGTTCTTGTAATCCTAGTTAGCCTCGCAGGCGGCTTGGCCCTAATCTTCATAATGATTTCCGGCTTTAAATTCGTTACCTCCTCCGGAGACGAGAAAAAACTAGCCAGCGCCAGGGCTACTTTAACCTATGCTATTATAGGAATTGCGGTAGTCATATTGGCGTTTGTAATAGTACAAATATTGCAGTACTTTTTACAATCAAGCGTACCGGTGACATAGAGAACGCAAAACACTGAAAGTTGCAGATGTTACAGAAGGGCCCTTCGGCAAAACTCAGGGTAAACCGAAGGAGCCAAAGGTTTAAAAGTAAGTTCTAAAACATCCGGAACATCCGGCTCCTTTGTGACTTTTTGTAACTTAGAACAAGGATTACTATGAACCGTGAACCATAAACTATGAACCAACACCTTGCCCAGCTCGGAACAATCAATCCTCCTGCCAGTATTCCAACCACAGGCGGTGACCCATCCAGTTTTGTTGCAGGCTTAATCCGTGGCTCTATTTCCTTTTTACTTATCGTAAGCTTCATCGCCGCTTTCTTCTGGATTATTTTCGCAGGCTTCCGCTTTATAACTGCAGGCAGCGACTCGAAATCGGTCTCTCAAGCCTGGAGCCAAATATACTGGGGCTTCATCGGGCTTATTGTAGTTGTCGGCGCCTTTGCTATAATCAAATTAGTAGAGACATTTTTTGGAGTCACATTGATATCGGGCGGTTTCCAACTGCCCACAAGGTAAGCCGAAAATTGTAACATTGAAAGTGTCAAGCAAAAAACACCGAAAGGAGGTGAAAAACAAATTTATGTCAAAAGCTAAAAAACTGGCAGGCGTCGTAGCCATGCAAGCAGTAACGCTAGCTGTTCCGGCAGCCGTATTTGCCCAAAACATCGTGCCAAATGAGCTTCAGTCAAACACTGATATCATCCAGATTGTCAGGGCAGTTGTAAGGTTCATCCTTTTGATTGCTTTCGTCCTGGCCTTTATCTTCCTTCTAATCGGTGGTCTCAGATGGATAACCGCAGGAGGAGATGAAAAATCTGTTGCCGGCGCACGAGGTATGATTACTGCCGCTTTAATCGGTTTGGTTATCGTACTCTTGGCATTCGCAATCATCAAGCTTGTTGAAACATTCTTTGGTGTCACAATCATCTCAGGAAACTTAACCATTCCAACCGTTTCAGGATCATAATGGTTTTCAGCAAGTTAAAGCGCGCGTTAGTTTTTCTATTCCTGACATTTGTTTTGTCAGGGTGTACTGTACCGGGCGATCCCAACACGCCTGCACAGCTGGCTGATTTGATAACCGTCATCAAAAACGTTGTCAGTCTGCTAGTTCCGGCTGCTGGGATTGCCTTTTTCTTTATGATACTGGCGGGCGGGTTTCAGTTTTTAATGTCCGGCGGAGACCCCAAATCTGTCGCCCACGCCAGAAGCACCATGACCTATGCAATAATAGGCATTATCCTGGTAGTAGTATCTTGGCTTATTCTACTCGTCCTCAAAAGCACTCTTGGAATTGACCTATCAACTGTCAGCTTCCCAATCAGTGATTAGTCCAGTGGGTCAGTAAGTCAGTATAATCGGTATAAGCAGTAAGTTTAGTAAAGTCAGTAAAGTCAGTAGTTATTAATATTCCAGTTTTTATGAAGACTGTTGAGCTTCTTTGAAAGAGTTTGGTATCGGGTAATCAGGTTACTCCCGCTAGCTTCAAGCCTTGGAACAGCAATGATGATTGTCCTTATGTGTGTGATGAGTTCATCGCTTGACCCTAGAGCAATTAACAAGAATCGCATAAATTCAGCCTGGTAGTGTCGTTTTGCGAAACCTTCTGCAATGTTTGCAGGTATTGATTTTGCGCATCTTTTGCACTGTTTAACTGAATCATATTCTGCAAGCGGAACCTTTTTGAGAAAAAAATATAATTCCTCTAATAATTCAAGTGAGATCCTGTAAACCTCAAGATCTGTAACATCTCTTATTATCATTGGTACTGATTATACAGATTTCACTAATATTACTGGCCTCACCGATACTACCGACTTACTGACATACCGATTCTACCGACCTTACCGGCATACTGATATACTTGTGTTATGACCCTGCCTTTCAGCCTGGATAGGGCGTCAATAGTTAATCGTCCATCGTTAATCGCAAATCTAAATTCCCTCCGGTTACTTTTTCTATGTCTCTTGTCATCGATATCACTATTCACTATTCACTATTCACTATTCACCAGTCAAGCTTATGCTGCTGCTACTAACCTTAACGTCACCAC
>CAYTEJ010000030.1:2564-3313 GCA_964436835.1 uncultured Gammaproteobacteria bacterium
TGTTTCGGTAGCGCCGGCTACATTAAGTTCACGTGGGGTGCTTCCTCAACATTAAATGGCGATTATTGGCTCGATGTCAGGGTACCGGGAGGTTCCTGGCCGGACGCGACAAATCCCGGGCAAAATGTCGGTATCCCTACCCCTTTGGAATACATTTGGGGTGGCCTTTCAGGTATTTCCCCAATCGGCGGTTTTACTCCGGGACAAGCATATGAATGGCGCATTTGGGATGGGACAACTCACACTAATGGCCCTAATTTCACAGCCCCAACCTGCAATGATGTCGGAGCCCCAAACCCCCAGCCCTGCTCAAATGCAGTTGAAACCAATAATCTTACAGACCACTACATTACAGATGCAAACGGTGATCCGCCAGATTCAAACTACACCTTCACCATATCCGGCTCCGGTGCTCCCGGCTCATCTGTCACCGCCACCGGCAACAGCATCACATACAATTTAGACCTTTCCAAACTCCAGTCTATTTTTGCCGATACTAATTCGAACTTTAACGAAGGCAGCTATCAAAACCAGGATCACCAACAGGCACCCTTGGTAAGCCTAGACACCCAAAACCGCGACAACTTTTTTGGCCCAGGCCAAAAGGCAGCACCAGCGGTAATGACCGACCAACTGAGAGTCAAGTACATTAATTACGTTTACAACAAGCCAACTTTGGCCGAATCGGCAAACACGATTACCAACGTCAGTGGCCAAAACCCTATGACTATCTACGACATGGTCCAAAA
>CAYTEJ010000030.1:3323-12085 GCA_964436835.1 uncultured Gammaproteobacteria bacterium
CTGGGATCGGCAAGGTGGCAGTCAACCTGGGGACCTTACTGGGTAAAAATACCTACTGCCTACAATGAATACTACGAAGGAAAGCTAGAATTTAGGGCCGCTGTCGGCAATGATTGGATCAACGCCGTAAAAAGCGGTGATAAATGCCCGATGCCATTTGACTCCAGGCCACCGATTACCTTCATCATGCCTAACCTCTTCCGGGCAACAGCAACAACCGGACAAACCAACGTACTGATCGTCCCCAAAATCGCCCAGTCACCCGAAAACAATCTCATGCTCGCCTCAGCCAAAAATGTTGAAAGCGCCCTAGCCTCAATTATTCAAAGATGTGTTTATCTTGCCTCCCAAAACCCGCTTACGAAATCTTTAAAGAAAGTAATCAGCGCAATTCATTTAGAAGATATAAACCCCGTCAAGACCGTTTACGCACAAACAGCAAGTGAATGCGTCAAGGTTCTTGGTGACGGAAAATCAGGCACGGCACCTTATTGTGCCCTACCAGCAGGAGAACTCCCTCCCGGCACCTGCACCCAACCTAACACCAGTGATCCCAACCAGTTGGACCCTTCAAACCCCAATGTAGTCTGCACGATAACCTTCACATTCTCAAAAACTATGTCCTTACCCACAACAGGCAATGGCATGTGGGATTCCTGCACATATTCGGCTGGAACAGTCAATTGTACTGCCACAGTCAGTGTTTGGCCGGTATTTCGGATTCCATGGATTGGTGAAGTTTGGAACAACACCCTTTATTCCGATTCAACGGAGAGCATCCAGTCGGTACAGCAAACCGGCAGACCGGGAGTTTATAGCTTTTTTACGCCGGACTTAGTCCTCAAAAGCGCCAAACAGCAAGACCCGCTTGCCGTATACCTGCAAGGCTTGGTTGATAAATGTCTAGCAGACCCATCAACCGGCCCCCTGGATCCGCGAGGATGTACTGAACTGCTTAACTGGGCAGCAACCCACACCACTGAATATCCAGATCTCGAAAAGTGTTTCGAAGACTTCATATTTCGTAAAAGCGGCGATTTGGGTAGTTGTTTAGCATCTATTACATCAAATATCATAGGCAGCCTCATAAAGCTCCCTGGCCAGGTCGGTGGTACCCTTGGCGACAGTATTTCCAATGTTCTTGGTACCTCAACCGGCGAAGGTAAACAGCCTTTTATGGGCGCCACAGACTGCGAAAAAATGTTTGTCCGCGACATGGCCTTAAAGCCTTTAGTCCTTCAAAAGTACCAGAATATCGACACAAGTTGTATCCCAAAATCGCAAATCACCTCAACCCCAGCCTCAACTCCCACACCTACACTACCTCCCGGGGCAACTCCAACCCCAACTCCCGCACCAACGCCGGCAGTAACACCTACTCCTGTGCCTACACCAACGCCTACTCCAAAGGCAACACCGACCCCAACACCCACCCCGACTCCCGTCACCACCCTCACATTCAGCTGGTCTAGACCACCGGGCGTAGCGCAGTTTGTAGATTCCGGCGGGGTCACATCAAGTTGTTCTAGTACCTCAACTTCTTGTTCAACACCTACAGGTAAATTCTGGCCGGGCTCTTCGCTTATATATTCTGTGAAAGCCAATACCAGTTCCGGCCCCGTCATCAAATCCGGCGGCACGACAGCCCGATCCGACGGCAGCGCCAACATGTCCTGGGACTGGACCTATGTCGCCCTTGTTTATCCGGCTTCATATTCCAACTGCGCAACAGCCGGCACCGAATGCAAAATTCAAACCATTAACTCCAACGCAGGTACACCCTCCGCAACTTTCACCGGCCTAAAACCGGCAACACTCTACCAGGAAACAGTCTGCACACCCAATTGTGGCACCGGCCTTTTGATCTTCTCACGCCAGAGCTCTACCTAAGTTAGGTTCACCCACATATCGTTAGCTAAAGTCATGCCTTAACTTTGATTAATCTTGACAAAGGCCTGACCTTTACCCCGCAACACACATCATATCAGCTGATTGACAAATTTCCTTCGCGTGCTAAGCTTTATAAAGGCCCACAGCGGGGAAGTGCGGTGAGTACTGAGCATAAGCGAGGTATCGAATCCGCCACTGTGCCGCAACGGTAATCCCAAAATATTATAAGGGAAAGTCCGAAAACCGCTTGGGTAATTAATATCCCGAGCAGGACAACCGTCTAATAAACGACTCCAACCTTCTTGGGAATCCGGGAAGGTTTTTTTGATGCAAGAGCGGGCACTACCAATAACCTCAGAAGAAATACTGCCGGATGTCACCTGGCAAATCCCCGAAGATTTTCAGGGCATCATATCCTACAACCCGCGGCACGATATTCAAGACTATCTAAACCTCAAGAACCGAAACGGCAAAATCGACCCCCGACAATATATCGAGGAGCAAATCCGCATAGACAACCGCACCCGCAGGCAATTGGAAAAGGCAATCGGCGAACGCTTCGGAGTCGAAAAGAGTACATGGGACTACTTCGTTGAAGGTGAAGTCCTTAAAAGCCCCGACTACGCGGAGCCTGTCCTCAATAGGTATAAAAAAGGCCAACGGTTTCTGGCCGAAAACGGTAGTGTGGAAAGCGAAAGGGAAGCAGCGGAAGTACGGGGTATTGCCGCTGTCGAAAAGATATTTTCCCAACACGAACTGTACCCGAACCAAAAGCTAGTCATTGCCTCACCTCGCAGCCCAGAAGGCACACTGTACGAAGAAAATTATTTTGACGTCTACAAAGAAAGAGAAGACGGATCAATCGAGGTAACCAGATACCATTCAACACATTCATACGAGGGTTTTCACAAAGCAGCCCAAAAAGCAGATCCAACCTTTAAAAGCCCACCGGAAAATAAGCCTCTTGATGCCGCCCATTTTCTGGATAAACCCATCATCACTTCGCTCTCCGAAGACGAAATATTGGAGCTTTTTGCAATAGACACGGAAGCGCAAAGCTACCGCGAAAGCCAGGAAATAATCGAAGTGTGCACGCCGTTTATCACCAGCTACATCAATACACTTGTCAAAAACCCACTTGAGATTGATCAAATCAAAAAGACCATAAACACCATATTTAACGTCGCAGACCACATAAAAGAGCAACAAGATAAAGCAAAAAGGCCAGGAACTGTCCATGTCACAAAAATCTGGCATCCGGTCATTCCGCGCGACTTTCATCCTGCGGCCGTCATGCAGGCAATCGATCAATACGGCAACCAACCGGTACGCTCCTCAACAAGGGGATGCCCCGGCGGCCAAAAGGGGTTTACCGTAAACCAGCCGGCAAAACTTACAGCTGCGGCAAAGTTAATCGGCGCTAGGTCTGTATTAGACTACGCCCGGTTTTCAAAAAGCTCTTTGGGTGATGAGGATGACGATGAAGACACCAGCGACTTCCCGTGTGGTGGAACCAAAGAAAACGGCGAACCATGCACTTACACCGTTCGCTACGGTTCGGGCACTACTAAATGCCCGGAGTGCGGCAGGCCAGCTGTCTGCGTATAAAACCCAAACCAGCCTACAGATTATACTGACCCACCGAACCGTATTGATCTCTTTTAAATAAATTTGTATAATACAGCATATACATGAGGGTCGATAAGGGTGCCTTTGAATTCGAGTGGGATAAGGGAAATAGCGAGAAACCCAAAAAACATGGCTTGACTCCTGAAGAAACAGAAGAAGCATTTTTTGATGACAACAAAGTAGTTTTCAGAGATTGGGGACATTCAATTACCGAACATAGGATTACTTTGCTTGGTAAAACCAAAATGGGTAAATTATTAAACATCACGTATACAGTTCGCAAAAATAAGATTAGGATTATCACCGCAAGACCAATCAACGGTAAGGAGGTGTCGCTATATGAAAAAACCGCTTAAAATACCAAAGTTTAAAAACGAGGACGAAGAAGCACAATTTTGGGCCAATTTAGACCTGTCGGAATACCTGGAACCGCAAGATATGGAAAGGGTGAGTTTCCCTAACCTTAAGCCGACAACCCGATCAATTTCCATTCGTATACCGGAATATCTTTTAAACAGGGTTAAAGAAAAAGCTAATGAAACCAATATACCCTACCAGTCTCTGATTAAAGAGTATATTAAAAAAGGCGTATTTTCTTCCTAATCTATAACCCTTCCTAACCTCTTAGCTAAGGTCAGGCCTTAGCTATGTTCCCTCCCCGACAAAGGCCTGACCTTTATCCTGCTTTCAGCTTCACCCACTTGTCACTACCCACTCTTCACTTTTCACTATTTTCCTTGACTTCCCGCCTCCTACAACCCTAATATGGAATTAGCCACTGCCAATGCGGTGTTTTAGTCTGCAATGAAAATACCTGCTTTTGTCGCCAAGCCCGTTCTTTCTTGTTTCCTGTTCCTGTTTGCTTGTTTCCTGTTCCTTTTAGTCGCCCCAAACTTAACCAAACCGGCCAATGCATACTCTGGAACCATACAAAATGTTCAAGATTCCGACTGGTCAGGACAAAATGTAACCTTTCGTTGGAGTCCCGCAGTTGATATAGACGGTGTAAATTTAATTATTATAGATTACGATGATCCCACCCGTCCCGCTGTTTACAGTAGCATTGACCATGGCATAAACCTCCGAGGCCGTTCAAGCTTAACCGTAAATACCGCCGATTGGAATATTGCTGTCCATCCGCCTGATGGACGATTCCAAGTTGTTCTTGTCTGGATCACTGCTGAGGTTTCCAATAGGGAAACATTCACAATACCTGTTCCCAGTAGTTGGAGCCTTACTGCAGGCACCCCGGACGGCACGAAAGTCACCTTCACTTGTGGTGGATGTCCAAACGCCAATGTAGAGATCTTTGTCTTGGGTCCAGACCCAGATACAACTGTCAGAGGTCAGAGTGGGTCTATGGCAAGCACAGATAAATGGGACTGGAACTATGGAGCGGCCTCAGGGACTTATACCGCAAATTTAGTAGCCTTTGGATACTCAGTTGTCGCCACAACAAAAGTTACGATAAGCGGTCCGCCTCCCCCTCCTCCCCCCGGCGGTGACTGTACCAATGCAGGTACCGGGCAATACGTTCTGGGTAATAGCCCTTCCATAAGCGGTAATAATGTAACCTTCACAATAAGTGCTGGTTCCCTGGCACTACCTGTAAACTCAGCAGCAGTACTTCACGTGATTAACAACCCGGATACACGCACACCGGCAGGCACGGACGGGGCAATTTCAGGGAGATCCGCTAGCTGGACAGCACCGGGGCCGGGCAATTACTGTGCAGCCCTTGTCTACATCACAACCCAAATTTCCAACGCAGTTCCGTTCACAGTAGGAGATGCCGGCGGCGACACCTGCTCCAGCTCTGCTTTAAATTGGGTAAATGACTTCCGCTGCCGGGCAATTGGCGGAGGCTGGTTTGACAGTGACGTCTTCACCGCAGGCCAAACCGTAATGACACTCGAATCCTTTAATTTCATTGTCTGGGGTGAGTCCCCTATGAACGAAAGATGGGCGACAGACACAACGAAAAAGACTGGTGCACTTGCCTTAACAGGCAGTATGGTTGCCTCACTTTATAGCGCCCCGCCCGCGTCCGGTGTCCAATACTTTGCCCAAAAAATCCATGATTTGAATCCTGTTCAGCCGGCTTTTGCAGCCGCAGGCGGAATCGGCTACCAGACACTCGGGCCTGTCCAAAAAATCTGGATTGCCTTTAGGAATATTGCCTACGTCGGTTTTATTATTGTTTTTGTCATTATGGGTTTCATGATTATGTTTCGGGCCCATATTTCCCCCCAAGCAGTAGCCACCGTCCAAGACTCAATCCCAAGGTTGGTTATTGCCCTTATTTTAGTCACTTTCAGCTATGCTATAGCCGGTTTTATGATCGACATCATGTTCTTAGTCCTAAACATTGCCATCCAAGCGCTTGTAGCTACCAAACTTATTAACAATGCTGACTACATCTTCAAGGATAACGTTTTCACCGTAATATGGAGCAATTGGGGAAGTGTCTTCAAACACGTAGCGTTTGCAGTAAAAGACCTCATAAAAGATGCATTTGAATTACCGGGAGGGTTCGTTGGAGATTTAGCAGAGAAAGCGCTAGGGTGGACTGGTGGAGGCTTGGCAGCCCTGGTTATCGGCATTGCCTTACTCTTTATTATGTTCAGGATATTTTTGATGCTTTTGATGGCCTACGTCATGATTATCCTCTTAACAATGTTTGCCCCATTCTTCTTCTTAATCCAGGCCCTGCCCGGTAATAACGGTGCCAAGGAGTGGTTTCGGCAAATGGCTTCTAATATTGCCGTTTTCCCGACAGTCGCCTTAATGTTCATTCTTGCCGGTATCCTGGGAGGCATTGGCAACCTTACGGGAGGGGGAGGGGGTCCAGCCATCCAGCCTGCCCAGATCGGCCAGTTCCCGCTTATAATGGGTAATTTAGACGCGCAAGCAATCGGCGAGCTAGTCGGCATCGGATTTTTACTGATAACCCCATCTGCTGCCGACATAGTCAAAAACGCCATGGGTGGTAAAGGTGGCGGAGGTGGCGGAATGGGCAACCTTGGCGCCGCAGCCCTTGCAGGCGCAGGAGCAGGAGCAGCCGTCGTCGGCGCAGCCGGCAGAGGAGCCGGTGGCGCATTAATTACACGAGGCCCAATAGGTGGCTGGAGAAGAGCAACTGAGGCAAAAAGACAGGACGTCGCGCAAGAAAGAGCCGGCGCTGGAATCTACAACAAAGAGTACCGTGCATGGCAACAGCAACTCAACGCAAATAGAGATACAAAAGATAAATAATAGCTAGCGCCCACCAGGCATAGTTTGGCGTGGTAACTGTTTTATAAACTCCTTTATCGCCTCCCATATAGCTGAAAAAGGCATGTCAAGAAACACTGTCGATTTGAGATCCCAACCTATTCTTCTCATTTGCTCAGCAAACTGTCTTACACGTCTAAAGGGTACAGTCCCAAAAAGTTCTCCAAGTGGTAGCTTCATCTCTCTATTGGTAAACGGGATCTTACCTCCAATCTCAGCATAACCCAAAACCCTTCTCTTCTCCTTTTCACCTTGTTTCCTTTCCATATCACCCTCTTGAATTAGATCTTGTATCAACTGCTCACCACCAGCTGAATTCAAGTTAGTTCTGTCGAAAAGTTCTTGTCGATATTTACTCGCAACTTCCCAATGGGCCCTAAAAAACTGCGTGAATCCAGGGTAAGACCTTGCTACCCTAGTCGAATAAAATCCTTTTAATCGATCCATAATCCTAATCAGTTTTGCCTCTGTTGGATTAGTTAAATAGTCTTGGAATTGATCCGGCGCCATCATCTTCAAATGTTTCGCCCTATCGGTGTTTAAATCGATACCTAAAAATTTTGTCAACTCCTTGTCCTTAACTACATCGCTAAAATTCCTCTGCCCCATTGATATTTGCCCGTTTTCAATCATGTCCATAATAGCCACACTTCTCATCCAGCCAACATACTCATCGTGATATTTTACATTGTCAAAATCCCACTGCCTTACGAGTTCAATCGTCCTTTCCCCTATCATTTTTTGCTGCTCAGGTGTCATAAATTTCTCCGCCCATCTCACCATCGGTGTATTTTGAGGAAGTATATAGTGGTATTTACCCGGAAATTTCTGCTTGAAAATTACGTTTATGTCGTTTTCTTTAGGTCGACCCCTACTCTCATTTCCTTCATGAAAAAATTCCCATCCATGCTCAATGGCCCTCGAATTAAACATACTTGAGCTATCATGAAGGGTGACTAAAACATAATCATCATCCCATTTGGTCTTTCTGTCAGGGCTGTAAATACGAATCGTCTCATAGTTACCCCACTGAACAACCCATGCCCAATTGTATGCATTATAATCTGCAGATCCGAAAAAACCTACTTCGTCAAGCTCATCAAAATCCGCATCCCTAAGATCAACTGGTTCACCCTTAAAAGCTCTGTCTACAGATAAATTATTTGTTTCCAACACATGACGAAGCTTCGCCTGCATAACTTCTCTTCTAACGTCAAGAAATGAGCTGCCCTTTAAATCCTTTTTAATATCCTCAATGCTCTCATCTTTTACACCAAATCCGTGTAAATCCTCAGTGATCAGTTCAGCTAATTCAATAATATCTACTTCTTTAACAGTCCCAAAAGCACCCTGTATAGTCCTTTTTCTTCTCCAGTCATCAACCAGACCCTTGGTTGCCTTTATAAATTCTTTCTCATCTATCTCTCCATCTCCGCTGACTCCTCCAAGCCTAGCCCATACTTGGTCAACTGTTAAATGTTTACCATACCATTTCCCAGGTTTATGAGTTTCTTTGTCTTCGGCTACACTATTCTTGTCAATCAAAGCTTGAGTTTTTTTAACAAAATATTCGCGTAATTTATTAAACTCTTGATCCCATTTAGCTCGCCATTCCGGCGTTAACCCGTCATACCCAACATTTCTTTTCATCTCATTTATTTGAGACGGGCTGAAACCATTTTCAATACCACCAATCTTTGTCATTTCCTGGATCATATTTGCAAGGACTCTCTCGTCTCTTAATAGATCACTATACAAAGCATGCTGGATGTCAAAAATATTTACCTCGATCTCCGTACCTGCAATCGTTTTTCCTTCACCATCCTTTTGGACAAAGTAAAAATTACGACCCCTTGTGTCCTCGCTAAACCTAACTACAAAATCTTCAAAGGTTCTTTCCTGCTTACCGTCAAAATACTGGCTGTAAACATTTGCAAGTGCCTCAGGATTCATATCCTTTTCTTCCGCTG
>CAYTEJ010000031.1:0-2133 GCA_964436835.1 uncultured Gammaproteobacteria bacterium
TCCGGTAATCTTAAACCTCTTTGATGCTGCTTTTTTAGTTTTCTGTTTCATTTTTAGTTTCCAGTTTCCAGTTTCCAGAGACCTGGTTAGGCGGTTTCTTTCTCCTGTTTCGGCTGTTGAGCTTTTGCCTTGGCCGTTCCACGAATTACTGTCACAAATCTTCTGCCTTCAAACCTTGCGGGTGTTTCGAAAACAGCTTCATCGCCGATTACGCCCATTATTTTTTCAAGCAGTTTAGGTCCGAATTCCGTATGGGCCATCTGTCTTCCTTTGAAGACAATGCTTATTTTAACCAGATCGCCTTCCCCAAGGAATTTGCGAATTTTTTTGAGGCCTACCTCCATGTCGTGTTCACCTATAAAAGGCGAAAAACGAACCTCTTTCAGATCCGTTTGTTTCGTGTGTTTTCTGGCCTCTTTACGTTTTTGGTCTTCAAGATATTGAAACTTTTTATAATCAATAATCTTGGTAACCGGGGGTTTGGCTTCCGGTGCTATTTCTATCAGATCCAGTTCTAATTCCTGGGCTTTTTTAAGAGCCTCCTGAAGTGGCATAACGCCAAGTTGTTTGCCTTCATCGTCTATGACTCTGACTTCTATTGCTTGTATCTGATGATTTAGCTTAAAGAATCTATTTACGGCCTACCTCCCGATTTTATGAAATCGTCCTCGGATATTACCATGATTTAGGCCTGCGAAGCAACATCTTTTTTAATTTTTTCAATTAGGCTCTCTGTTTTCATCACGCCCAGGTCCTTACTTTCTCTGTTTCTGACGGCAATTTGATTTGCATCTTCTTCCTTTGAACCGACGATCAGAAGATAGGGAATTTTCTCTAAAGTTGCATCACGGATTTTGGCTTGCAAAGTTTCGTTTCTGGTATCTACCCGTGAGCGGATGTCTTCTGCAGTTAATTTCGCGTTTACTCCTTTTGCGTAGTTTAAGTTTTTGTCGGAAATCGGTAACACTATTGCCTGCTGTGGTGAAAGCCAAAGCGGAAATGAACCCTGACATTGTTCGGTGACGATGGCGATAAACCTCTCAAAAGAGCCGAAGATTGCCCGATGGATCATGACCGGCCTTTTCAATTGGCCGTCGCGGTCGATGTATTTTAGGTCAAAAGCTTCGGGTTGGTGAAAGTCGATCTGGACGGTTGCCAGCTGCCATTCACGACCCTGCGAATCTTTGATATGTAAATCGATTTTCGGGCCGTAAAAAGCACCGTCCCTGTCTTTTGGCGAATATTTCAGCTTTTTCTTTTTTAATACATTTTCGAGTGCTTTTTCCGCCTTGTCCCAATCGGTGTCTTTTCCTGCCCGTTCTTCGGGACGTGTTGCCAGTTTAAATTCGTAATCGAAGCCGAAAATATCGTAAAATTTAACCATCGTATCCAGAATGTTGGCAACCTCTTCTTCTATTTTGTCCTCTTGTGCAAAAATGTGTGCATCGTCCATTGTGATTTGACGGACTCTGAGCAGGCCATGCACCTCGCCTGATTTTTCTCTTCTGTGTAATCTGCCGATTTCGGAAAACCTTAAAGGAAGTTCCCTATAGCTTCTTTGTCTGAAGCGGTAAAGGATTGTCGATTCCGGGCAATTCATTGGCTTTAGGGTATATGAGGTTGGTTTTTTATTGTCCTCTTCGGAAAGAGCAAGGTTGTACATGTTGTGCTCGCCGAATTTTGTCCAATGGCCCGAGGTTTTAAAGACTTCGCTTTTTATCATGATTGGTGTTGAGGTTTCCTGATAGCCGGCTTCTTGAGTGAGTTTGCGGATAAACTTTTCCAGTTCTTTAAAAATTACCATTCCCTTTGGAAGCCAAAAAGGAGAGCCCGGGGCTTGATCGTCCGTAAAAAAAAGTTCCTGTTCCCGGCCGATTTCGCGGTGGTCTTTTAAGTTTTGGCTGGTCATTTTGGAAAGTTGTTTTGAGCAGATTGTATTACGTTTGCCAGGAATTTGCCAAGAATAGGAACAAAATCTACTTGGCGCACAAAGTAAACAATTATGCCGAAGAGGACTCCGGTGCCGATTAAAACCCCAAAGCTCCAGGCGATGCCACCGACAAAATTATTAATAATAATTTTTTTTAGAGGATGCTCGACTTTTTTGTAGTTTTCGCCGCCTTTGACTTCTTC
>CAYTEJ010000031.1:2143-9927 GCA_964436835.1 uncultured Gammaproteobacteria bacterium
TTCTTCCGGTTGTGTTTTAATTTCTTCGGCCACTGATTTGATTGTATTAGAAAGTTAGGGTAGGCGCAAGGAATTAGTGTTCGGTTGGGGGTTTTGGCCCTTGGGTTCCCTTTTCTGCTGCCTCTACGATGGCATCTGACCTTTTATGGAGGTATCTTAGCGCCCGATTTCTTGTAGTGGGATGAGGCTCTTTGCCTCCGTTTTGGGTAATTTCGTGTATGTATTGATCAACACCATTGAAGGGAGTTCGTCCGCGTCTTGTGAAGTTTGTTTGGTCACCGGTACCGTCAAAATTTTCCCGTTTTCCGGATGGTATAGGGGGTGTGACATTTGCTCTTCGGCGGCGCTGAATTATTCCACCTTCCGTTGGAAGATCCGACGGATGATCTGGTGCACCTGCAGGTTTGGCCATATGGTAATTGCCACCTTTCCCGGGTTTTGCTCCTTGTGGTGTTAAAGAGTCCGGTTTTGTTTTTTTGACCTCGCCTTCTCTTGCAAGGCCTGCATAATCGAATCCATCTTCTGCCATATGTTAATTGTACAAGGATACGGGAATTTTTATCAAACGGGTGGGCTCAAGAGGGCTCGAACCTCTGACCTCCACAATGTCAATGTGACGCTCTAACCAACTGAGCTATGAGCCCGTGCAAATGATTTTACCATTTATAATTTATGATATACAATTTGACGAAGTTTATCCCTGCAATTGCATTGTACCCTGTTCGTGGACTTTCATTTGTTTGCCGGAAACCCAAGCCAACATACCCGTTGCAGGTTTGGCATTTTGCCTTTGGGAAACGAGGTCTCTGGCGTCTTTTGATTCTTTGGCTTTTGCTCTCCAGCTTTTGACAATTAAAGTTAGTCTTTTAACGTCAATTGCACCGACTTTTTTGGGAGTGCTTTCAAGATGGACATTAGTTGGCTCACCGACGATTTTGGAAAGTGCAGCAATTTCCCCTTGAAGTGCAGCAATTTCATCTTTAAGATCTCTTTGTTCTTGTGCTTCGGATCTTGCGGTTTGGCCTTCGTACTGGGCCTTGATTGCTTGAATTGCAACGGCGACGTTATCGGCGTCTTCTGTTGAGCGGGTATCCGATTCCTCTCTCATCTCTTTTATTTTTTCAGCCTCACGGGCACGTTTCAGCTCACCGCTTGCCATTTCCTGTGCTCTTTTGCTTTGAAAATTGTTTGGTACAAATCCCAATAGCTCGTGCCTTGCCTCTTCGCCGATTGGAGCAAGTTGGTCCTTTATTGTTTCAAGGGGTTCTCTTATTATTTTTGCCGCGTTTTTTGCTGCCTGAGTGCTGTTCATACAGGTGCATTGTACGCTTTTTTGAGGCTAAAGTCAAAGTACGCCGTTATTTTTTATTTGTGAAGTTGATGTCTAAGTCAACGTTTGGAGCGACGAACTTTCTTGTATTTGAGTTAATTTGGTCAATAACGTTGTTGTACTGGTCGACTTCTTTATTTATGTCTTCTATTTTAGGGTCTGCAGATGGGCTTGGCGTAGGTGTTGTAACAGGTTGTGGTGTCTGTTTTGGTGTTTGGCCACCCTTTTTTGTCGAAACAAGAAGCAGCCCGGTATAAATTAAAATTATAAGGGTGCACAAAATCAGGTAGCTTATTGGTTTTGGCGCTTTTAGTTTGTAAAACCATTCCCGAAGGTATTCCGGCGGCTTTTTCTGTTTTTTGGGTTCGCTTTGGCCGATGACGGGTTTTTCGCTTTGGACAACATTTTCTTCCGCAAGTATGTCTCCTTCCATTACGCCTGTTGACTCTTCGTTCATATTAGTTTAAGTATTTCGGCAAAAATAGCCTTTGACCTTAAAAGCTCTGCTTTTGTTTTTTTTGTGAAAGATGAAACGGCGCCGATACTGCCTGCGTCATTTGGTATAGGCTTGAAAGTTGTGAGTGCTTGTCTTGCCTGGGAGTTGTAGTTTTCCGAGTTGCTCTTGATGTTTGCTATTTCCGAGTCCCAGTTTGCCAGAAATGACGAATATTGATTTTGGTCAATTCTGGTTATAACAAAGCTTCTTATTTTTGCAGACAGATTTGTGAAATTTTCCAAGGCTGCTTCACTTTCGGCAACTTCGTATGTTGCAAGTGCTTTTTGGATGACAAGGTAAGTTGTTTTCGTGATGTGAGTTTTGAGTTCCGAGGCGTATGGGATAGTTTCCTCCAGGGTTTGGAGACTGCCAACGTTTGGCTGGTTGTTTTGAAAGTAAGTTATTTCATCGTCTAGGGTTTTGAAAATGACGTTTTTTTCAGTATCGTTTTTGCTCCAGTTAAAAGCGTTTCCCTGCTCTTTTATGTAGCGGATGTATGCAACGTATACATCGTAGATTTTTGTAAGGCAGTCCTTTGTTGTTAAAAATGCATTGTTTTTTGCAGTTGTAGTTTGGAACGCAATATAGGCCGACCTATTGTTGATGTATTGACCATGGCAATCTTCGTATTTTGAAAATTGGTACGAGTAATCTTCTTGGGCTTTTGCAAGTCGTTGTTGTTCGATATCGGTTTGGGATTGTGCGTTTATTGTTGGGGATATAAGAAGTGAGGAAAGTAAAAGCGTTATTAAGGCCGGCAAAATGGCGAGCTTTATTCTTTTGGGCATTAATTTGATTTTAGAACTTATTCGTACCGTAGGGCAACAATTGGGTCAAGACGAGAGGCCCGGATGGCAGGTGCGACTCCAAAGATTATTCCAACAAGACTGGAAAATCCAACACCCAAAAATATTGCCCAGAGAGGGACAGATGATTTGATGTAAGCAGAGATCAAGATAGATCCTGTTGCGCCGATTAAAAGGCCGATTGCTCCACCGACTAACGATAGTATTACGGCTTCTATTAGAAATTGGGTGAGAATATCTGAAGGTCTTGCTCCAACTGCTTTTCTGAGGCCGATTTCTCTTGTTCTTTCGGTTACGGAAACCAGCATAATATTTGAAATGCCAACGCCTCCCACAACAAGAGAAATTGCTGCAATTCCGCCAAGGGCTAGAGTTAATACGCCTAAAATTTGCAAAATTGAGGAGAGCAATTGTTCCTGTGTCATTATGGTAAAGTCATCCTCTGAAAGTGTTCTTAAAAGTATTTTTTCAATATCTTTTTTGGCTTCCTGAATATTTTCGGTAGATGTGGTTCTGACCAGCACCTGATTTACAAGATCGGAGCCAGTAAGAACCCTACCCGCCGAAAGAGGAATTATGACAGCGTTGTCAACATCGACGCCGGCCACACTTCCTTGAGGTTCAAATACTCCAATTACCGTAAATGGTTTTTTAGAAAGGGATATTTGTTTACCAATTGGAGATTGGTTTTTGAATAAGTCTTTTGCAAGTGTTTGTCCAATGACAGCAACTTTTTTACTACTTTTTTCTTCACTTTGTGTGTAGATCCTGCCTTCGGCGGTTTTTATACCAGAGATTAAAAAATAATCATTGTAAGTTGCTACAAGCCGTGTAACTTTAGAATTATTCCTATTTGAGGCAGTAACAAATATTTCGATAAATGGAAGAACCTTTTCGATATTTGGGCTTTTTGATTGTTCAAGTTTGTTCATTAAGGCAAATGTAAGCTTATTTACCGATTGGGCAGACGTGCCTGCTGCTGAAATCTCAATCTTTCCAGGTAAAATAAAAATTGAATTTGCGCCAAGTTTTTCAAATTCGGATGTAACATAATTTTGGAGGCCTGAGCCTATTGAAACCAAAAGAATAATTGCTGCGACTCCAATTATTATTCCCAAAGAAGTCAGCATGGAGCGTAGTTTGTTGACACGAATTGCTTCCAGGGCAAGTTTAAATATTTCCGTAATTTGCATTTTTTTTGTTTTTTACTACCCTTTTATCACTGACAATTTTTCCGTCTCTCATGGAAATAATCCTTTTGGCCTGTTTGGCAATATCTGCTTCGTGAGTAATCATGATTACCGTAATACCATCTTTGTTTAGGTTTTTTAAAATATCCATAATTTCAAAAGAAGCTTTGGTATCAAGATTTCCGGTTGGTTCGTCGGCAAGAAGAATTAACGGGTTATTGACTAAAGCTCTTGCTATTGCAACCCGCTGTTGTTGGCCGCCCGAAAGTTTTGCCGGAGTTGATAAAAACTTATCTTTCAGACCTAATTTTGAAAGTAGATTCTGGGCCCTCTCCTGTCTTTGAGCAGCGCCAATTTTGGCATAAACGAGAGGAAGTTCAACATTTTTTTGCGCAGAAGTTCTTGGAAGAAGATTAAATGATTGAAAAACAAAACCTATTTGTTCGTTTCTGATTTTTGCAAGTTCGTTTTCGGAAAATTGGATTAATTGTTTATTGTTTAGGAAAAACTGCCCGCCCGTTGGCTTGTCCAGGCAACCGATTATATGCATGAGGGTAGATTTCCCGGAACCTGAGGGGCCTATTATTGCGACGAATTCACCTTTGTCGATTTTTAATGAGACATTGTCGACCGCTTTGGTAATATTTTCTTCCTCGCCGTAATATTTACTAAGGTTTTTAGTGCTTATTAATGGGGTCACAGAACACTTCCAATTATTTTTTGAAAAAGACTTGCTTTTTGAAGTTGGTCGAAGCCAGCCGTAACTACATTGTCACCCTCAGAAATCCCCGATGTAATTTCTACGTCGCTATCTGATTCAAGGCCTTTTGTAACTTCCCTCTGCTGGTAGTTTTTGCCTTTTTTAATCCAGACAAAATTATCATTGACAATAGCCTCCAGGGGAACACTGAGGACGTTTTCTTTGGTGGCGGTTATTATCTGTGCGGAACCGTTCATGCCGATTAGGAACGGTTCACTGCTTTCCATATTGAATGTGACGTTAAAGGCGGTTGCTCCGGTTGAAGTTGTTATAGCTTGTGGCGCAATTTGCGAAACTGTTGAGCTGAAAGTTTTGTCAGGGAAAGCGTCCAGTGTAATGTTAGCTTTTTGGCCAAGCCGGGCTTTGCCAATGTCCGTTTCGTCTACTTCAGCCATTAACTGAAGGTTGCTACTCGAAGCTACCGTGGCAATCGTGTCTGTTGCCAGAACGTTACTTCCGGTGTAAACGGAAGGGTCGGAAACTATATGTCCGTCGATTGGGGAGGTAATCGTTGCAAACCTAATTGCTAGATCCCGGATTTCTACATCTACGACCGAATTTTCAAGATCCAGCTGGGATCTTTGGGCAATACGCTTTATGGCGTCAGTAAGTGGCTGGTCTTTATAGGTGTAGTTTGTGTCATCAAATGTTGTGCGGGTTTTAGCATAAGTGTTCAAGTCCGATTTAAGCTGTTTTTGAAGGGTTTGCGTGTTAAGCGAGGCAATGGCTTCACCTTTTTGCACACTTTGCCCTTGTTTGGCGTTTATCCAGGCGATTTGGCCCGAAGTCTGGAAATGGAGGTTGGTGGATTGTTCCGCCTGAATTTTTCCAGACGAGGTGACCGATGACTCTATAGTTTTAGGTGCCACTTTGTAAAATTTTATTTGAGAAACGTTTTGGGCATTGCGGTTGCCGACTATATACACGATAAAGATAACCACCAAGGCGATAATTATTTTTTTGTTGATGAGTTTTTTGGCAAGATTTATGACATATGATGCATTTATGAATTTCATTTTCACAATTATATTCCCGAAGCGAAGGTAATTTCAACCTATAGGTTAAATATTAAGCTCGAGGTTGTCATACGCGACATGGAAATTATTGCCTGCCGACTCTCCTAGAAAGTTTTCAAGCTCTTTATGGGTACCCGTTTTGTGCCCAACATGGATGAAATATGTGTGCTTAATTTTATATTTTTCGGCCAAAATTATTCCGTCTGTTATTGAAATGTGGCCTGCTGTTTGGCCAATTTTACCCAAAGTTGAACCGTCGATTGCCCAATAGTCTGCGTATTTGACGGTTTTTTGGGCCGATGGCAGGATGCGATTAAAATCCGTAATGTAAATGAATATTTTGCTTTCCTTGAGCTTGATGCCAAAGGCCGGAGTTTTGCCATGCACGACAGGAAAATATTCGACTTTCACATTGTTTATGGTAAAAGGGTGATTTACCTTAACAACATTTATTTTTAAATTTTTCTTGTGGGGACCAAAAAGACTGTTTACCCTAGCGACCAGCTCAGGAGTGATGAAAATATTGATTATTTTGTTCTGGTTGTAAATATGTGTTAAATCCCACAGGCCTAGCGTATGGTCGGGATGTTCGTGGGAGATAAGGATAGTGTCAAGCTTCTGGATATCAGTGTCTTTTAGGTGTTTATAAGTGTCAGGACCGGCGTCTATTAAAATTGAGTCGTTTACAAGAATTTGAGTGCGGGTGCGGGTGTCTTTTGGGTCCTTTGAAATACAAATTTCACAGTTGCAGCCTAAACGAGGAAGAGGCCATCCCGCCGATGTACCGAGAAATTTAATTTTCATAATTGAGACAGAATCGAAAATTATATCAGAGGAGCGCCATTGACATGACTGTAGTCGAGTTTGACTCGACGGAAGGTGTCAAGGTGGCCTGCTGATATAGATGTCAATGTAAATTGTATACCAAAAATGATAAAATTGGTTTGTTTTGCCCAGGTGGTGAAATTGGCAGACACGCAGGTTTTAGGAACCTGTGCCCGTAAGGGCTTGGGAGTTCGAGTCTCCCCCTGGGCACAAAATTAATTGACGATTCTTCAGTTTTTAGCTTGATGAGCGAGTTTTTTCTACAGCTTTATTGTGTGCTAGCCATTCCACGGAATCGTCTAATGGTTCCAGCGTTATGCCTTGGTTTCTCTTCTGGAGTGCTTTATAGATTAAAAAATCTGCAAAATGAGGGTTTTTAGGAAGCAGTGATCCATGCAAGTAACAACCGAAAGCGTTTTTATAAACTGCCCCCTCGGTTGTGTCTTGTCCGTTGTTTCCGCTGCCTGCAATTACCGACCCAAGGGGTTTAGTGTTTTTGCCCAAATATGTTTTCCCCGAGTGGTTTTCGAAGCCGATAAGATACGGGGAAGGCAGGTTGACACCCGGGTAAATGTTTTCAATTTGCTCTTGAATTGGGCTTTCTGTTTCTATTAGCAAGTTTTGAATCATTCTGTCGTTTGAGCCTTCTGTATAGGCGTCAAAAAGGCTTATACCCTCGATTGTTTCGCCCGTTTGAGTTTTAAAGTATTTTTGGAGCAATTGATAACCTCCGCATATGGAAAGCAATACCGAACCGTTTTCGATGTCCTCCTTGAGAATGCCAGCTTTTGATTTAAGGTCCTTTGCAACTAGAGTTTGCATGTTGTCCTGGCCGCCTCCGAAGAAAAATAGATCATATACATTTGATTTTAAATTTTGGCCCAGTGAAATTTCGTTTATTTCCGTTTTTATTCCCCGCCACTCGCATCTTTTTTTAAGAGCAATAATATTTCCCTTATCACCATATGTGTCCATGAGGTCTGAATAAAGGTGGCAAATGTTAAGCTCTATTGGTTTTGCCATTTTATGTGCCCTGACTCCTTTTTTAAGATCTGTTCCAGAGAAAGTAATGCGGTGTAAGTTGGAAGAATATAAAGAGTAGTATTTTTGTTCATACTTGAAAATGCAGCTTTGATTGAGGATTCTATTTGTTCATATATATTATCTTTACTCAATCGGAAGTTGGCATATTTTAGACGTGTCGCCATATCCCATGCCCTGGTGCCTGAAATAGTGATATTATTGGTTTTTTGAGATAAGGTTTCCCAGTTTGTGTCCCAGATCCAGGAAACATCGGTGCCGTCTGCGAAGTTATCGTTTAAGATTGTCAGCAGGTTTATATTGCTATTTGCGGACAAAAC
>CAYTEJ010000031.1:9937-11810 GCA_964436835.1 uncultured Gammaproteobacteria bacterium
TGGGGTTTTTAATTAGAAATATGTAGATTTTTTTATCTTTGATTTGAATTTTTTGAAAACGGCCAAAAACCGGCGTGAAGTTGCGCATTGAATCAAGAATTTTTTTGGAGGGAATTTTAAGAGTTGTCGCAACTGAAGCTGCTGCAAGTATATTGTAAACGTTATAAATACCCGGCAGGTTATATTTTGTTTTGTAACTTGTATTTGCGATTTTAATATTTGCGGAAGTCACAAAATCCTGACCAAATAACAAGTTTGATGCGGCTACTTGCATGCTTGGTTTTTTAAAGTCGCACTTTGTACATTTGTAATCGCCTAAGTGGCCGAATGTATAGGTTTTATAAATTAGTTTGTTTTGGCAGACAGGGCAATTTTTTATATCGAGAACGCCTGTTGTTTGTGTGGAGCTTATTTTGGGGTCGTTAATGCCGAAAGTTACAATTTTGCCGCTAAATAATTTGTAAAAGCTGGCAACGCCCGGGTCGTCGGCATTTAAGATGAGTGTTGCGGTTTTTGGAAGTTTTAAAATTGTCTCCTTCCATTTTTGCCTGGTTGCTTCGACCTCACCGTATCTATCGAGTTGATCGCGAAAGAGGTTTAGAAGCACGATTGTTTGGGCGGAGGTTTCTTTTACTGCCGCAGGAAGGGTTGCTTCGTCCGTTTCCCATATTGCCAAATCACCCAAAACCTTGCCGGATATAGTTGTTTTGGCAATGAGGGCTGAGGCTATGCCTCGCATGAGATTTGAGCCTTGCCTGTTGTGAATTATTTTGTAATCTTTCGAGAGCGCATCGAAAGTAAGTCTTGCAGTAGTGGTTTTACCGTTTGTGCCCGAAATGATTATTGAGCCACCGGAAATTCTAGAGCAGAGTTTACTTATTAAATGTGGGTCTATTTTTAGTGCTATAAGGCCTGGGGCTGCTGTTGCACCCGAACCCTTGGCTTTGAGAGCAAAAGCGGTAAGTTTGGCAACTGTGAGTGCTGCAGTTAACCGGAGATCCATAGAAGGATTGTACTACGAATAATAAACTATGAACTATAAACAATAAACTATAAACGATTATTGTAGATCAAAGGATTTCCATTTGGGTAAAGAAGTAATTAATGTCTTTTGCCCATTTACCGCCAGTTTCCAGTTGTGGAGGGGCGTAGACTGCCATTATTTGTTCAGGAGTCGTCAAACCTTTTGCGATGTAACGGGTTTTCAGAGTTCTGCCAACTGTATCTATTGCAGTTTCCCAGGAATCGAATTTTGTTCTGCCGTTTTCAAATCCCCAGGCATTATGAGTCACTTCTTTAATTGCTGCTCCCCCGCCGGATTCTTTCATAGAAATTGCGGGGATCAAGCGGTAGTCTATCTGGTATTTGTCGGCTACTTCAACGATATATTTGGAATATGGGGCGAGAGGAGTACCGGAAAGGAAATTTGAAACTAAAATTGGCCTCATATCCGTGATTTTTTCACCAAGGACCTGACCGCTTATGGAATTATCTATGGTGATATTAGTAGCTTGAATGGAGCTTGTTAATTTAGGGGTAGCTGCACTTGATTTTTGGGAGGCTACAAAAAACCCCAGTCCAATTATTAGCGGTGGGGTTATAGCAAACCAAGCTAAACCAAGGGCAAGTTTTTTAAGCATGCGATTGTACAAAGATACTATTACACTATTAGCTCTTTGTGTCAAATTGTGGGGAAAACTGTTTATCCGTTTGTTTTTCCGCATAAAAAATGCTGGCAGAAGATAACGAGTGTGTATTCTAACAATTTTTGGACTGCTTGTCGAAAGTTGTGGGCTGATATATAATTTTCTTTGATTTCGCGGGTGTAGTTTAGTGGTAAAACGTCCGCTTGCCAAGTGGAAGAGCGTGGGTT
>CAYTEJ010000032.1:0-6258 GCA_964436835.1 uncultured Gammaproteobacteria bacterium
ACTAAAAATGTCACCGGAAAGTCCAATCTTAATAAATAGCAATTTCTCTAAAAACAAAACAAGCTGTCTTGCAAAAAAGGGCACGTCTCCGCCCGAATCTGCAATTTCCTCAATAGTAATTATGGATTTTTTAATATCCCTGTCCGCCAAAAAAGAAGCAAATTCAAAAAGCTGGTTCCAACCGCTAACCTTGGCAACCTTGGTAACATCATCCGGGCTAATCTTCTTACCTGATGCACCCAGCTGGTCTAAAATCGAAACTGCGTCGCGGAATGAACCGTCGGCAGCTTCAGCGATCGCCACAGTAGATTCCGGCTCAATTTTAATTCCCTCGCTTTTGGCAATCGAAAGAAGTATCTTGGATATTTCGTCGCCTCCGGCCCTTAAAAAATTAAATCTCTGCAGCCTTGAAATAATTGTCGAAGGAAGTTTTCCAAGTTCGGTTGTACACAAAATAAAAATTGCGTGTTTAGGTGGCTCCTCCAACGTTTTCAAAAGGGCATTAAAAGCCTCCGGGGTCAGCATGTGCGCTTCGTCAATTATGTAAACCTTGAAACGCGAAAATGCAGGCGAAAGTTTTACTTTTTCCCTCAAATCCCTAATCTCATCTATTCCCCTATTGGAAGCAGCATCTATTTCTATTAAATCCAAACTCGAGCCTTCTGCAATCGCCAGGCAGGAGGCACACTTATTGCACGGTTCCCCAAATTTTTTCCCGTCGGACTTTTGGCAATTTGCAGATTTTGCAAAAATTCTGGCGGTTGAAGTTTTCCCGGTGCCTCTGGGGCCATAAAATAGGTATCCGTGCCCGATTTTCCCCGTTTGAAGCTGTCCCAAAAGGGTTTGGACTATAGTTTCCTGCCCTAAAAGATCAGAAAATTTCTGCGGTCTGTATTTACGATAAAAAACTGTACTCGTCATAGCATTATGTATTGCAGGCTAAAAAGAACGGGCAGAAAAAACTTAAAACCTTACGCTACTCACTCGTGATGCTGGCCCAATAAATGTTCAATCCCATGGCAGGTTAATTTGTAAACCTCCGCATCAACCATGATATCATCTCGGCTGGCAGCTTCAAGTACCTGCGGCCAGCACAAAACAACATCGCCCAGCCTTAAAATATCATCAGGCAGACCCACAAATCCTGTAGCATAACCGGCTGTTAACTCCTCAAGAGGAAACGAGAGCACTTCGTGTTCACGTCCGTCTTTCATAAATTTATCAGTCAAATCTTTCATTTTCCGCTTGCCTACAACGGCAACCGAAACCTCAGCCGAAATAGCCTCAATCTTATGCTTTAGTAATGTATCGGAAACCGCCTCGCGTACAATTTTTCTATTAACCGGATAACGCGTGTCGGAAAAAATAAGAGTCTTAACCATGAAGAAAATTAACCAAGCTTAGATTTTACAACTGCCGATACAACATTACCATCTGCCTGCCCTTTTACTTTTGCCATTACAAGTCCCATAACGCGACCCATATCACCTCCGCCTTTGGCACCGGTCGAACCGATTACCTCATCCACAATTCTGCCAACTTCCTCTTCACTAAGCTGCTCCGGTAAGAATTTATCCAAAACACTAAGCTCCGCCTTTTCCTTTTGAACCAAATCGCCTCTGCCGCCTTTTTCGTAAGCGTCAATTGATTCCCTGTGCTGTTTGGCACTTTTGGCAATTTGCTCCAAAACTTCATCGTCCGTAAGCTCACTGCCTTTGGCAATCTCTGCATTCTTAACAGCTGCCAAAAGCATCCTTAAAGTCGAAACCACAATTTCGTCCCGCTTCTTTTGGGCTTCAACCAAATCTTTATTTATTTGTTCAAAAACCGCGCTCATTTACTTAAACCTTTGTACCATTTGATACCTTTGATGCATGTGATACCCTATCTTACCCTTAAAACTTACTCCTTATATACTTCTTCCTGGCCATCTGTATTTTCTGCTGCTTTCTCAAGGAAGGCTTAAGATAGTGTTCACGCTTTTTAATTTCCGTCAAAATTCCCTCGGCTTGGACCTTTTTGTTGAACTTGCGGATTAATGCATCCGCTGATTCGCCGGGTTGTGCAATAACTTTAGTCGACATATAAAAACACCACCTTTCCAAATATACTCATAGCTTTCTCCAATCAACTTTATTGCCTGCCAGAAGATGCATGTGTAAATGACCAACATGTTGAAACTTTCCACCATTATAAGCTAAACGGAAAGCACTAAGCCCTTTGTCTGCAACTAATTTTTTGGCAACTTCATGCATTTCAACCAAATAATCTGCATCATCTGCAGAAACCGTAAGAACCGATTCAATGTGCTTTTTAGGAACAATCAGAATATGCACATCGGAAACCGGATTAATGTCATCAAAAGCAACTGCTTTTCCCGTTTCCAGGATAAAATTGCTTTTCATCTCACCGCTTATCAGCGTACAAAAGATACAGTCTTTATTTATCATGTACTTTACCCTCAATTGTGCTTCCTTTGCCAAAAATTTCGCTTTCCTGATCATAATTACAAAACCTTTTCACATCTAACTTAGATTTTTGCCTTTTGACTTTTTCCTTCTAGCTTTTCTCAAGTATCCCTACAACTTCCTCAAGCGACATATTTGTAGGCTTCATTGTCGGGTTTCTGGTAGAACCGTTTCTAAGTAATACTTTCGAAGCATGCAAAAACCAGGACCCAACTTTGTCCTTCTCACTGATTATCTCATAAGCTTTTGTGAAATCGACTTTGTGGGCATTGGAACCCGTAACCCTAACATATCCTGCTTGCGGATCTTTCCGCACAACTACCGCATACCCACTTTTAATGGCTGCATCCATAATTCCATCGTTTTTAGTCAAAACGGCAACACCCTTGCCCCATTGGGTTTTAAACTGAAGCCCGTTTTTAACTTCATCTTCAGCTTTAACTTTTGATTGCATCAGCTTATAAACCGCCTCCATACTATCAACGGTAAATTGAATATGCTTTTCGGTATCCCCAGGATAAACACCCTTTAAGCCCGAAAGAACATTATGGAGCGAAAATTCCCACCTGTCCGAACTTGGCTCCGGCCATTTGTAAGAATCCCAACCGTGGTCAATCTCCGTTACGACCTCGACAATCCGCCTTAAAGCTTCGTTGTCCTTTTTTATATGCCCTTCGTCAACCAACCATTCATAAACAAGCTTTGTTCCGCAAGTAAATTCATTTGTTTTGTGATGGTCGAAGCGTCCGCCGCCCACATCGACATGCAAAACGTTAGGGTTCGAATCGACAGGCTCCCTGTTGTAGGTATTATCACCAGCAGGAACAAGCTCCACGCGGGCATTTTTATAGTCGGGGTGAAATTTCCTCAATAGCCAAATGGCGGGAATACCGTCAAAATCCGGAGAAACATGGGTAACAATTATCTTTTGCGACATTAATATTCGGCATTTATATCTTTATTCTTAATACCTAAAAACACTTCCTTTCTATTGATCTGACCTTATATTTTAACTTTTTATGGGACTTTTGGCAAGAAATTGTAGCTCGCAGGCATAGCCTTTTTCACCAAATCCAAGTCTAGTAAGTTGTGGATGTTCTCCTCACGGCAGAGGTAATAATTACCGATTTTTTCTCGATATAGTAAAAAATCCGGTAATCCCCAACCCGCAAGCGATAACCCTCAACCAGTTTTTTTATGTGTTTGCCGTCAGCAATATGCGGTTTTTCTTGCAAAAACTGTTCAATACCGCTTAATATTTTCGCCTGGATTATCTGTGGGAATTTTCTAAGCTGCTTTAGGGCAGTTTTCTTAAGCTCGACATCAAACTTTTCCACTTTTTACGTCTGAAAGTTTATAAGATTTTTCAAACCTGGTGGCTTGTTTTGATTTCATCATTTCAAGCTCTTCCCAAAGGGCTTCGTTTTCACTAAGCAAAGATTCAAAATATTCAGGAGGAACAATTACGGAAATTTTATCGCTGTTTTTGGTTACTAAAACAACTTCCCCGTGCTTCTTAACACGCTCAAAGACTCTTTTGGAATCGTGTCTTATATCGGAAATGCTTTTAACTACCGGTAAATTCATACAAAATAAGTATACAAATATGTATACAAATTTGTCAACAATTAAGAAGCGCTAACTGTTTTTTTAACCAAATCCAAAGTCTTGGCCTGGAAAAGGGAAACGGCAATATATTGCTGAAGGTCTACCTTTTGCTGTTCGGAAAGTTTAGACTCGTCTACACCTTTGAAGGCATTCTCCAGTTCTTCTTTGGTGATCTGGATTTTCTCCTGCTTGCCAATTTCATCCATAATCAAGGTTGTTTTAACGTTTTTTTCAGCCTGGGGCCTCCATTTGGCGCGCAATGCATCCATTGTAGTATTTTCTTCCCGCAAAAAATCTTCTGTCTTTTTCCCTTGTCGCTCCAGTTCCTGGTTCAAACGCATCATAATCCGGTTCAGTTCGTCGTCAACTAAAATATCCGGCACATCTATTTCCCCCATTTCAAGCATCTTGTCAAAAAGTTCTTCCTCGAGTTTATTTTCGGCCTGGTCGGTGACCAAATTCTCCAGATCCCGTCTAACCAGTTCCTTCAGATGCGCCAGGTCGTTTGCACCAACCGCCTTTGCAAAATCGTCATCAATCTTGTCCTGAGCGCTAGTCGAAGGATTTCCACTTTCTTTTATCGGAATCTTGTTCCCGTGGGCATCATAAATGAATTTACTGGAGCCTTCTTCTTCGTTTGATACCTTTGATACACCTGATACTTTTGATACCTTCTGTTTTTGCCAGGCTTCATAAATATTTTTAATGGATTGTTCTACATCCGCGTCCTCAACCGGTTTAACCGCGACTTTTTTAACCTTTATGTTCTTCCAATCTCCGAGTTTAACCTTTGGTCTCTGCACCAATGTTGCCGTAAAAGAAAATGGTGAATCCAATGTTAGTGTTTCAACAGCAATCTTAGGGCTGGTAATCGGAACAATATTTTCTTTTTCAAATATTTCGCCAAGGTGTTTGGAAACAAGAGTGTTTGCAGCTTCGTTTAAAATCCGCCCGGTGCCAAGTTGCCCTTCTACAACATCGCGCGGCACATGACCGGGCCTAAAACCGGAAACTTTAACATCCGCAGAAAGCGTCTCTACGGCCTTTTCATATGCTTCGGAAAAAGCAGCCTTAGGAACGTCAACCTTAACATCAACTTTCCCCTTTTCACCGCGTGTAACCGTATACTGCATGGTAATTTGAAATTATAGCAAAGAAGAGGCAGCTTCTTCCAATGTAATCACCCTCGACGCTTCTTTATCCCGTTCTTTCCATTCCACTTTACCTTCTCCAACTTTTTTAGAAACAACCAAGCGAACCGGAATACCGATTAAATCGCAATCAGCAAACTTTTCGCCGGCCGAAACATTTTCCCTGTCATCCCAAAGAACACTTATCCCGGAATCAGTCAATTTTTGGTAAGTTTCCGCGGCCCAAGGTTCGGTTCCAGCATCTTCAATGTGGACTAAATGGACAGCAAAAGGACTAACAGCACGCGGCCAAATAATTCCAAAGTTATCATGGAAAACCTCAACAATTGCCCCCATCAAACGCGAAATTCCAATGCCGTAGCAACCCATCAAAACCGGCTTTTGTTTTCCTTTCGAATCGGTATACTCAAAACCGAAAGGTTTTGAGTATTTGTCCTTCAAAGAAAAAATATTGCCGACTTCTATGGTCCTGACTTTTTGAAGAGGCCCATGTCCCAAATCGCATTGTTTTCCTTCACGAACCGTTGCAATTTCCGTATTTTGGGCAAAATCTCCGCCCGGGCAATAAATAATCTCGTCTTCGCCGGATTCACAAACCACCTGATACTCATCTGAATATTTCGAAAAAGTTCCGCCGCTTGCCTTAGTTTCAATGGCATTTAGACCCAGCCTCTTGAAAATGTTTCTATATGCGACCTTTGCCTTCTCGTAATATTCTTCAAAATCCTTCTCGTCTGCATGGAAAGAATAGAGATCTTTCATTAAAAATTCGCGCCCTCGCAAAAGTCCTGCTTTAGCCCGCGGTTCGTCACGGAATTTTGTTTGGATTTGGTAAACGTATTTCGGCAAATCGCTGTATGATTTTATGAAGTTTTGGGCCATCGGCACCACGATTTCCTCATGTGTCGGACCAAGTGCATATTCTCCGGATTCTCCTTTAACCCTAAATAAAACATCAAAGTTCTTCCATCTTCCGGTTGTTTCCCAGTTTGCCTTAGGATGCAAAACTGGCATTGTAACTTCCTGACCGC
>CAYTEJ010000032.1:6268-8436 GCA_964436835.1 uncultured Gammaproteobacteria bacterium
CACGTACAATACTAGAAATATTTTCAATTACCTTTTGGCCTAACGGTAGATAAGAATAAATTCCCGCCGCCACCTTATCAACATAACCGGCCCGTATCAAGAGCTTGGCATTTATCGACACTTCATCGCTCGGTGCCTGCTTTGATGTTTTAGAAAATAATTGCGATAGTCTCATGATCTGATTGAGTTAATAATTCCAATAAATATAAGGCCAATCAAAATTACTACTAAAGAAACTAGCCTCCAAATTCCAATTCTTATAAAAATCGGATATTTGTAATACCAACCCCACTTTTTATTAAAATTTTCTTTATTAGTGCCGCTTTTTTCTATAAGAGAGTCTAAATGGCCAATTGCTTTTTTGTATTCTCCATATTTCTTCACAGAGAAAGTATATCAGAAGTGTGGTTTATTTATGAATAAGCTTAAGGACATCATTTAAATAGCGAGCTACTACATGACAGAGATCAATGTAATAACAAAGCTATCGCAATGATGTCACCATAAATCACTTAAATAGCTTAAGGACATCATTATAGGTAATTAGCACAATCAACCCGATTAAAAACGCAAATCCTATGCTGTGAACCCATTTTTCAAAAGTCGCGTTAACTTTCTTCCTTGTCACCAATTCGAAAATGATAAAAGCAAACCTGCCCCCATCCAAGGCAGGAATAGGCAAAATGTTTAAAACCGCCAGATTTAAAGAAAGCAAGCCGACAAGTTGCAATACAGAAATAAATCCAAGCGAAACTGCCTGGGAAGTTATCTGGGCAATCCCTACGGGCCCAGAAATACTCTCCGAAACCGGAGCCAGATTATGTTCTTTCACGGAAAAAGCAATTAGTTTACCTAAAACAGTTATGGAATAATCAAAAGTATTGTAACTATGGATAAACCCGGCAAAGAGCTTTTGTCCAAAAGTTTCATATTTTAAAGCCACAATTTCTCCAAGCTCAACACCCAAAGCAGGAGCTTTTAACTCTTCGTTATACGCAGGCGTCACTACTACGTTCCTTCGTTGGTTATTTACAGGGTTTTCCAGAACTAACTGGATAGGCTTGTCTGAAGACGACCTGATCACGTTCTGCAACTGGGGAATTGTTGAAATTTCCTGACCGCCTGCCAAAATAATTGCCTCACCGCCCTCAATACCCGCCTTGGCAGCAGCCGAATCGGCCGCTACTCCGGCAACCATAACTTCAGTGGACTGGTTAACAAAACTAAATTTGTGCTCAACTATCAAAGGCAAGTTGACCTTAAACCCGAGAGCAAAAACCACAATATAAAACAGGACAACAGCAACCATAAGGTTCATAAAAACGCCTGCCACTACAACCTTCATTCTCTGTCCGATACTTTTGGTGTAAAAACTGTTTTTTGCGTCTTTTCGCTTGTCGGCTACGTCTTCTCCGACAAGTCTCACAAAACCACCAAAAGGAAGCCAATTCACAGAATAAATTGTGCCGCCTATTTTTTTGCCCCATGCCCTTGGAGGCAAACCGAATCCAAACTCCTCAACACCAATTCCGGACCGCTTGGCCATAATAAAATGCCCAAGTTCATGGATCATTACTAAAAATGAAAGGATAAGGATGAAAATGATGACTGATAACATAATTCTTAAATAATACCAATACTACAAATAATTACCAATCAATTAAAAATATTCAAATTATTTGAAATTTGAAATTGGTAATATTGGTACTTATTCGAGAGAAATCGTTAGATTTCTCGAAGCTGCTCTTCCTTTGTTTTCCCTACAACTTCAATTGCCTCGATATACTCGTCGTGGAGTTTTTGAATTTCCTTTTCCTGCCTTGCCTCTTCGTCTTCGCCCAGCTCACCGGACTGCTTTCTGTTCTTCAAGCTGTCAATAAACTCATGCCTTACTTGCCGAACCTGAACCCTATACTTTTCGAGCATCTGGTGCATTTGTTTGATAAACTCTTCGCGCCTTTCGGCAGTTAGTGGAGGAATCACAATCCTAATCAAATCTCCATCGGCAACAGGATTCAAACCGGCATTTGCCTTCGTTATCCCGCCGACGATATTGGTAATTATGGATTTGTCCCATGGGGAAATTAAAATTACTGCAGCCTCAGGAGTGGAAATATTGGCAAGCTCCTTAACCATCAATGTGGAGCCATACGCATCGCATACAATAT
>CAYTEJ010000032.1:8446-11511 GCA_964436835.1 uncultured Gammaproteobacteria bacterium
TTGCCCTCCCTGTCCTAATCTGGGCAAGCTCTGTTTTAAGATGTGCTACCACATCTTGCATTTTCAGTTGGGCACTATTCAAATCCATACTAATTTTTACTCCTAATAAAATCCGAATTTAAAATTCTTTTGTAGGTCAAACTCTCTTCCCTGAAATTAGCAATAATCCCCAGCTGAAGCTTTCTTGCTTTAAGGTATGCAAGAACTTGTCTAAAATCCACAGCTTTCAACATAGGAACTGCTTTTATTTCCAAAATTACTTTATTTTCAACCAAAAAATCTAAAAAATATTTCCCTATTTTCTTGCCATTATATTCCAAGTCAATCATTATTTCTTTTTTAAAAGAAAGTTCATTTGCAGCAAGCCCTTCGGCTACTGCCCTTTGATAATACTTTTCCTGATACCTGTTACCCAACTTACTGTGTACATCAAAAAGGATTCCAACTATTCGATAACTTAATTCTTTCTCTACGATTTTCGCCATTCGGATCAATTCGAACTAACAATTAGGATCCTAATTCGAATCTAATGAAACGTTTTACAACTATATTTTCTCCGACTTTAGCTATAGTTTCTTTTACCAGATCACCCACTTTTTTGGAAGAATCACGGATATAATCCTGCGCCTCGAATTCCTTGACATCTTTTGGGTCCATAGCTGCAATTTGCATTGCCAGCTCGTGGGCAAGATTTTTAAATTCATCGGTCCTTGCAACAAAATCCGTCTCGCAGTTAACTTCAACCATTGCCCCAACTTTCCCGCTACCATGAATATAAGTTTCAACAAGCCCTGCGCCGGCTACGCGGTCACTTTTACTTGCAGCTTTCTCTATTCCCCAACTCTTTACCAATTCTTCCGCCTTTTTAAAATCGCCTTCTGCTTCCTCAAGTGCCTTCCTGGAATCGGCAACTCCCGCACCTGTTTTCTCTCGAAGCTTCTTTATGTCCTCAATCTTAATATTCATGTTAGTCGTTCTCCCCTTGATACTTATGATACCTTTGAGACTTTTGATACTTCTTCTCTGGCTATCTCTTTCGCCTTTTCCCCGGCAAGTTCCACTTTTTCTTTCGCACTCTTTTTCTCAAACTTCTCACGGCCCTCGCGGTAAGCATCCGCAATTGCAGCAGTAATAATCTGGATTGCCTTTATAGCATCGTCATTGCCTGGAACTGGGTAATCAACCAAAAATAGGTCTGCGTTTGTATCTGCAATCGCCACAATCGGAACGCCCTTCTTTTTTGCCTCTCGGCAAGCGTTCTCTTCGCGGTTAACATCAATTACAAAAAGTGCATCCGGAAGTTTTTTAAGCTCTTCAACACCACCGTAAAACCGGGTGAGTTTGTCTATATCACGGTCTATTAAAAGCTGTTCTTTTTTAGTTCTGTCCTTAAATTCCCCAGCTTCCCTTTTTTCTTTTAAATCCTTAAGTTTTTTAAGGCTTTTACTCGTTTGTTCAAAGTTTGTAAGAAGGCCCCCAACCCAGCGCTCGGTAATATGCATCGCGCCGGCCTTTTTTGTTTCCTCCAAAACAATACCCCTCGCCTGTTTTTTGGAACCGAGAAAAATAATCGTTCCCCCTGCCTCGCCAACTCTTTTGACGAAATCTATCGCCTCTTCAAGCTTTGGTACGGTTTGTCCAAGGTCTATAACATGGACACCGTCACGGGCCGTAAAAATGAATTGCTTCATTTTCGGATTCCACCTTCTAACCTGATGCCCAAAGTGGACACCGGCTTCCAAAAGATCCTGCATTGACGGCATGTTACTCATTGTTTTTCTTTTATTTAAAATTTGACATTAGAAATTAGAAATTAGAAATTTCCCAATGTCTCCTTTTTGCCTCCGCAGGGCATATGTGGTCAAGGAGACTTAAACCCTGCGTGTGTAATTTAGTGAATAATACGAAAGTAAGAGAAAAAAGTCAATTAACACCCTAGCGCTATCGCCCTCGTTGGTGATCAGAGCGTGGAGTTCTACTTCTTAAAAATTCAGCGGCTGGCAACACACCGGGAGCACCCAAATCTTGTCCAACAAGTTTTTTAGGAAAAGACTTCCATGTAAGTGAATCTACTTTGCTAGAAGAATTATTTGACCTTTGAGAATCGCGCCGGTTTGATTTGGAGACTTGAGTTTCTCGCGGCGAAAGGTAATCTTCCCAACCCAGGGCTTCCATAGCAGCTTTAAGTGTCGGATCCACTTCATGGTTCATGCCAACAAAAAAATCGGCAGAACATTATTCCGTGCCAATTACACTTCCAATTAAAATACTCTCAAAATCCTTTGTCAAGAAAGAGCTTGACCTTCACCTTGAGCTTGTCCATCTTGCCCTCTTCTGGCTTCAACTCTTTCCGGATGTCTTATGTCCAAAACTTGCTCCGCCAAAGCCCTTCTTTCCTCTAGATTCTTAGCAGAAAAAACTGTATCGATTTCATTGATAACAGCATCATCTGCTACTCTTTTCTCGTCATGCGCAATAAAAATTAATTGCTGCTTGAGTGGGTCTATTGTTACCCGGCCCGCAATCTCTCCTGAGCTTCCTGTATCAACTGACCTCTCTTTGCTTCCAGCGCCCCCTCTGTGTAAAAAATTAAATGCCACTTATTTCACCTCCTTTTCGCAACTATAATTCTATACCCACCCGTCAAAAAATTTCTAAAAAATTTTACTTTATCGCTGCAAGTTTCTTTAGGCTCACAGTCTTGCTTTGCTTGACGAGGACCGCAAGCTTCTTATCTATTCTTTTTTCACTTTCCCGGCGGGCCAAATCGTATTTATTAAAATCCACAAACTTTAAAGCCTCGACCAGTGTCGGATGAATTTTTTTTACCGCCTCCACCTTTAAATGCTCAACCACGCGATAGTCCGGGTGCCCCTGCGGCCCGGTCCTAAGTTCCGCTTCCCACGCCAGTTCGCGCAAATTCTCCCATTGGTACCAGCGGATTTTATTTCCCATCATCACTACATATTGAGCTTGGTTTGGGTAACGCTTTTTTATTTTTTGGTAAAACTTGTCGATTTTTTTGGCAGCATCAACATATGGTTTTTCCAGTTTTGCACTAGCCA
>CAYTEJ010000033.1:0-10558 GCA_964436835.1 uncultured Gammaproteobacteria bacterium
CTTCCTGAATCAGCAGATGAAAAACCCCAAGAGGGAAAAGTTATTGCCTGCGGTGATGATTTAGTTGACGAAGGTAAAACTATTAAATGCCCGGTCAAGGTAGGGGACAAAGTCGTCTACAAAAAATGGGGCGGAAACGAACTTAAAGTAGAAGGTAAAGAAATGATGCTTATTAAATTCGACGATTTGATGGCAATCGTAACCAAATAATATGGCAAAGCAATTACTTTACGCAGAAGAAGCACGAACCAAATTAAAAGCAGGGGTTGATAAACTCGCAGCGGCAGTTGCAACTACTCTAGGCCCTAAAGGCAGGAATGTGGCCTTAGACAAGAAGTGGGGGGCTCCAAATGTTATCCACGACGGTGTTACCGTCGCCAAAGAAATTGAACTCGAAGACCCATTCGAAAACATGGGTGCATCCCTTGTTAAAGAAGCGGCTTCCAAAACAAACGATTCCGCAGGAGACGGAACAACAACCGCAACAGTTTTGGCACAAGCCATAGTAGAAGAAGGCCTCAAAAACGTAACTGCAGGCGCCAACCCGATGATCCTAAGGCATGGAGTAGAAAAGGCAACGGATGCGGTTGTTATAGAACTTAAAAAAATGGCCAAAAAAGTTGCCGACCGCGGTGAAATCGAAAAGATTGCCACAATCTCAGCAGCCGACCCGACAATCGGCAAAATGATCGCAGATGCTCTGGAAAAAGTGGGTGCAGACGGTGTTGTCACTGTCGAAGAGTCAAAAGGCTTGGAAACTTACGTTGACACCAAAGAAGGTATGGAATTCGACCGCGGATTCATTTCCCCTTACTTTGTAACCGACACAGACAAAATGAAGGCGATTATAGACGATGCCAATATTTTAATTACCGACCAAAAAATAGCTTCCCTCAATGATTTACTGCAATTCCTGGAAAACTTCGTAAAAGTAAGCAAAAACCTGGTTATTATTGCCGACGAAGTAGAAGGCGAAGCACTGGCAACTTTGGTTGTCAACAAAATCCGCGGAACTTTCAACGTTCTAGCAATAAAAGCCCCTGGTTTTGGTGACCGCAGGAAAGAAATGCTTGAGGACATTGCCATTTTAACCGGTGGCACAGTTATTTCCGAAGACATGGGCAGAAAACTTGAATCGGTCACAATCGATGATCTTGGCAAAGCCGACCAGGTCATTTCTGACAAGGAAAACTCCATCATAGTCGGCGGCAAAGGTGCCAAAAGCGCTATCGATGCCAGAATCAAACAAATCAGAAACGAAATTGAAACTACTGATTCCGACTTTGACCGCGAAAAACTACAGGAACGCTTAGCTAAACTTTCCGGCGGCGTTGCCGTAATCAATGTCGGCGCAGCCACGGAAATCGAACTTAAAGAGAAAAAGGAAAGGGTAGATGATGCAGTCCACGCAACTAAAGCCGCAGTCGAAGAAGGATATGTTGTTGGCGGCGGCGTTGCCCTAGTTCGCGCTGCAAAAGTTCTCGATAAACTGGCAACTGCAACTGCCGACAATGATGAAAAAATCGGCGTAGAAATAGTCAAAGCGGCTCTCAATAAACCGCTTGCAATGCTTGCTAAAAATGCAGGCATAGACAGCGGTTGGGCAGTAAAAGAAGTCGAAAAAGCAGCCGGCAATGTTGGTTTGAATGCCCTAAATGGTAAATTTGAAGATCTTGTGGCAGCTGGTGTCATTGACCCGGTCAAAGTTACCCGTTCCGCAATCCAAAACGCAGCTTCAGTTGCCATGATGATTTTAACCACGGAAGCTTTGGTTACCGATCTTCCAGAAAAAGAAAAAGCGCCTATGATGCCTCCAGGCGGCATGGGCGATTATTAAAACTGCCCCTATTCTCGTATTGACATTACTGCCTCTAAATTATTACGCTATTAGTAGTTTATGGGCAGAAGAGAACAAGAAGCTCAATACTCAGTAGATAATTCCAAAAGGAAAGGCCTTAATTTAAAAGGGCTTCCGCCAGGCCAACAGGATATGATGAGAACCCTTGAATGGAGACGAAAATTGGATAACGCTGGTTGCATGGCCAATTTCGTTAGTCGGTATTGCCGTCGTCCTTTAACTCAATTCACCACACCGGTCGAAGTGCAACATGAATCATCAACATCAGGAACTGTAAGAATGGCGGACCTCCTTACACAAAGTGTGGCCGTCGAACTAAGAAGCCTAAGGTAGAGTATTTTACTTCAGTACAATTTTTATCATTGCATTGCTTACGTTCGCCGCATAATCTGTAATATCGGTTTTTGCCTGAACCCTGTAGGTTTTGGGCCCGTAAACAAAAGGTATTTTGGCAGAAGTCCTATATTCTCCCGTTGCACTGGAAGACGAAATCTCACTTTCGAAAAAGGGATTATTATCATTGACATTTATTATTCGTGCCCAGACCTTTCCGTTTCCGCCTGTAACCCAGATTGAAGCCTGAAAAACCATGTAGTCAATCGGTGGATATTTGGTGGTATCAATTGAAACTTCCACACCGCTTAGGTCGCTAAAACTATTACTTTTGGTTGAACCTGAACCAAGCGGAATAAATATCTCTTTTTGGGGAGTTTGGATTATTGTTTGAGTTTCTTTCTGGATGACTGTTTGTGTGGTTGCATTTTGCGGCGGGTTCTCGCTTGTCTGTGGTGTTGCTGAGGCAATTGGCGTTGATGATGGCGAAGGGTAATCAGTGCTTGGCGCCTGGCTCGGCAAAACATCAGTTTTACCTGTTGCAGGCTGCGTCTGGGGCGCGTTTACATTTAAATCGGATTTCGTTAATATCCACCAGTTCAAAAAAAATAGGTCAAAAAGGGCAAGAGTTAAAATTGCCAGACCTGTTTTGGCCAAGATTCTAGATGCTAAAGATTGTTCCATGGACAGTAACTTCATTTTAGTTGTTCCAGGCAAACTTGTCTAAGGCAAATTTTCCAAAATTCATGTGATAAACTTAATATGAGATGGAGCACAAGCAACCCCCTAAAGGAAAAAAGAAACAACTTCAAAAACTTCTCGGAAGCGGAGAAGAAGTTGTCTATGTTACATCTATTGGAACCCGTTATTTCTGGATCAACTTTATTACTATCCTACCAATAGCCTTTCTTTTAATCGGAATGCCAAGGCTTTCCAGGTTAATTAGGCAGCGCCAGTCATTCACTTACGCTCTCACAAATCGCCGATTTATGATAATCAGGGGCATTTTCTCAAGAAAAATAGTAACAGCCCCTTTGACTGCTATAACTCACGTGACAATAGAGCAGTCGTTCTTCCAGCGGTTTATATTTAATACCGGTCATTTGGTCATAATTACCGCCGGTTTTGACCAAAGGGAAATTGTTATTGAGAATATCGGAAACCCAGTAGAATTCAAAATTATGATAGAAGAACTTACTCGTAAAATAGAAGACTCTTGGGAACCGGAAGATGATAATAAAAAAGAATTTAAACTGCGGCCCCTATCTGCTTAATTATCCGGCAAAACACTTGAAGGATCTGTGGTAACCCCGTTATCGTAAACTTCGATATGGACGTGCGGACCGGTTGTGTGGCCAGTTAGTCCAATATTACCAATAGCAGTAGTTTCCGAAATAACATCACTAACACCCACATCTATTCTGCTCATATGGGCATACAGGGATTTAAGGCCGTCTCCGTGGTCTACAACCACTGTCATTCCGTGGCCGTCAGGCATATACCCAACATATTCAACTTTTCCGGAACCCAGAGGATAAATAGGGGAACCGTAGGCAGCTGCAATGTCATTTGCCCTATGGTAAGAGCTGAATCCCTGAGAAATTACACTATTTTCAACCGGCATTCTGAAATTAAAAGGTGACCTTTTTGAACTTATGCTTGCCTGAAGGACGGTCTCATCACTGGAATTGTCCTCATTAGTCTTTGCAACTAAAATAGCCTGACCATTGACCTTAATTTCCGGCTCTTTAGCCTTGAAGTAACTGGCTCCTTGGCTTGTTATAAATAAGGAAATAATAAGAGCCAGAGTTAGCTTGGAAAATAGCCTTATCCTTGGCCTGATTGCAATTTGGGTTTGAATGTACCTAAAGCCGTGTTTTAAGGCTCTATGAGCTTCCATCCGCGCATATTTGCGTAAATCACGGCTGTATTTGTTTTTGAAGACAACAAACTTAAAGCCTCGCTTCAAGCCTCTTTTAGCTTCAAAAGTTCGCCTTTTTAGGGCTTTTTTAAGTAACTTTATAAGCTTCATACTAAACTCCCTCTATGTGCTAAAAACCACAGCAACCCCCTATATAATTAAACTGGGGACAACTAATGAGCCTTCAGCCCATAGTGAGGAATTTACAAAGCGCAAGTATAGCATAGATACAAGAGAAAGTCAAATAATATTAGGCAACTACAATTAACCTATAGTATTAAATCAATCTGCTAAAGTTTTTCTTTCCAGACCACGTTTTGCTTGCTAACATCCTGGTCAAAATGTTAACTTAAGTCCAATGCCCGCACTAGCATCAATTGTCAAAAATCAGTCACAGGTCGCAAAAAAAATCCTACTTGTCACTTGTCACTTGTCACTTGTCACTCTTTTATCTGGTTGCAACGCGGTCAGTTTCAACAAGCCGGCAGCACTCCAGGTAACCTCTACGCCTGAAGCCTCAGTCTTTCTTGATGGCAAGCATCTTGGCAAAACGCCCTTCTATTCAGACCAAATAACGACAGGCAGCCATATTATAAAAATATCCGCATCCCAGGCAAGTTACGTTGACAAAATTACGCTAACTCCAGCAACATTGACTGTTATAAACCGCGACCTTGCGGACAACTTTATGGCACAATCCGGTGAAAACCTATGGCTGGAACCTGGTTTAGTCGGTACGCTCATTGTTTCAAGACCGCAAGATGCCGATATTACAATTGATGGCAAATTTTACGGCAAAACTACAAAACTTATTCAAAATCTTGAAGATGGTGACCATAAAGTGCAACTTACAATCGATGGTTACATACCTCGGGAATTTGCAATAAAAACCTCTTCCAAATATAGGCTTATTGCCGATGTTACCCTCGCGTCACAAATAGCCAAAGGCCAGGTTGCGGTTAACACGCCATTGCCTTTGCCCCAAACCAAAAAAGTCGAGATAACCAAAACACCACAAGGATTTTTAAGGGTCAGGAAGGACGCTTCACTTTCAAGCGACGAGATCGGCAGGGTAAACACTGGCGACCAGCTCGAAGTTATACAGGAAACCGGCGATTGGGTAAAGGTTATCTTAGGCAGCAAACAAGGATGGATTTCCAAAACTTATACAAAGCAACTTCCCTAATAGCCCGTATTGCCCAATTGTTGCCGGGGCAGTTAAACTAAAGTGTGGTTGCCAAATCTTTAATTAAATTAATCGACGAAGCAATTTTACCGGCCCTTTCTCTGGTGGTTGCAAAAATGCTTGGACTTTTGCTTTCAGCGTATTTTTTGAATATTCCCTTTGAAATCAAATCAAATGCGTTTCTCGGGGTCTTACCCGCAGTCAGATTCACAAATGCCACAAATTACATCACTGCAGAAAACTACTCAAACTTTGCAATGTTTTTGGCAGCAGCACTTGGTGCAACCGCCATTTTAATAAGGGCCCACTTTTTCCATGAAAGCCATATTCACCCGAATCTGCAAGCAAAACTAGCCGCTCTAAACTTAGAAAGCTTAATTGCGCCAAGTTACCACTTATACCACCAGGCACTAATCTGGTTGATTTTCGTTTGGATGATCGTAGGATTTTTGGTCGTTTCGACCCTTCTTCAAATTACTTACCCGCAAATTTCCATAATTGCCTTTATCCTTGCAGCTAACCTCTCATGGGTTTTTGCAGTTGATGTAGAAAAAGAAATTGAGATAAATAGGAGCGTTCAATGAAAAGAAAAATATTGGCTGTTGTTGTTAACACATTTGCGGTTTTTCTTCTGACCGCTTTAATAATAACCCCGATTTACTTTGCCAATAATTTTTCCCAGGTTGCGGGAGTTAAAACTGAGTCCAGGTACTTATTAATATCACAAACAGATAAATTTCCTCAAATGAAGTTCAGCCAGGAGGACAAACTTTATCAGTTGACCTTTCAAAAACAGGGCAATTCCCAGGCATTCTTAAGCGTTTTTATCTTAAATAACCCTACAGCAAAAGCCCAAAATTATACTATTAACGTAAATTCAAGCCAGGCTAGCGTTTTTTTTGGCGAAGATATTAACAATCAACAAACGACTGTTACCGTACCACCATCCGCATCAGTCCCAATAAGTCTGGTAGCAACAAGCCTGGTCCTATCAAGCCAGGTTGTCGAGTTTTCCATCAACTAAATTTTTAATAAATTATAACGGATTGGCAGAAAGCTTCGCCATTTATGGTGAAGATGAATGCCAAACGGCTACATACTTCTCCAGCATTAGGGAAAGGTATGGTTTCCCTACCATCCGATGTAAACTTAAAGGCAATGCTCCAGTTTAAGGTCTGGAGAAGTTTATTGTATGTAGTGAAGAAGTCTTGTTGGAAGGATATCAGTGCCGTAAATAACAACAAAAACCAGAAAAGCCCAAACAACAACTGTTGTAAGAAGTGGAATATCGGAAAGTAAAATCCGCTCCGGCGATTCCCCTTCTTTTTTCTCATAAATTACATAAAGGTATCTCATCACGCCGTAAATAACAAAAGGGACAGTGCCCATTAACCATTTTGAAGCTAAAAATGTTCTTGGCAGGTAATCACCGAACAAAACTAGTACCTGTGGGCCAGCCGAGGGTGGAGGCTGCAGGAATGTGAACATGGTATAAGAAAACCAACAAGCGGTTGCAAACATCACAGTCAGGGAATCCAATAGCGTTTCCGGGTAATGGTGTAGTATTTCCCTCGTGTTTAAGTCCTTTGCGCCTGTCCCTAAAAGTAGCGTGCGTTCTGACCTCCTTTTTCCTATTGCCAAAAACAGTGCCAGTGACGCTACAGTCAAAATAAACCACACCGTTATATGCGCGTTAATGAGTACTGCCCCTGCGTAAACCCGTAGTAAAAACCCGGAGGCAATTGCCATCACGTCAATTAAAATTAAAGACCTTAAAAATAATGAATACGAAATTTGCAAAACGGCATAAGCAATAATTGCCGAAAAGAAAAATGCCCCCAGAGCGCTGGACAAAGACAACGCAACCAAAAGCATTAGCGTTGCCGCAACTAATGCAATTTGAGGGTTAATCCTACCTGCCGCAATTGGCCGATTGCTTTTAAAAGGATGGGCAAGGTCTTTTTTAATGTCAATTACGTCATTGATAATATAAATACCTGACGCAAGTATCGAAAATATAATAAAACCGTAAACTGTCAGAAAGAATTTTTCCGGGTTAAAAAAAACCCCCTCAAAAACTAAAGGGGCAAAGAGTGCGAGATTTTTAAGCCACTGTCTCGGCCTCGCTGAAACGAGTACCCAAAATGGTAACCATATTAGTCCTGGTCCTTTATTTGTAAATTCGTATTTAGCCAAAGCAATCCTCCTAATACCATTATACCGATAAACACACCGGCAAACAGCTTCCCCGTACTGGGTAAGACCAACGCAGTGGCACCCAAAATAGCACACAAGATCCAATAAAACAAGGCAACTTGCCTTTGGGATAAACCAATTTCCAAAAGTCGATGATGAAGATGGCCGCGGTCTCCAAGAAACGGCGATTTACCAGATGCAAGTCTTCTGATTATCGTAAAAACGCCGTCTATTAAAGGTATAGCCATGACTAAAATTGCCGTGCCGACTTTAGCAACAGAAAATATGGCAATAACCGCAACCAAAAAACCCAAAAAGTAAGATCCGGAATCTCCGGGGAATATTTTTGCAGGGTAAAAATTAAATACTAAAAACCCCAGTGTTACCCCAACTCCTATTGAGGCGAGCTGGGATACTATTAGCTGGCTTTGGTCAACGGAATAATACCGAAGCGATGCGGCAAAAAGGATTAAAAGGACCACGAGCACTATCCCAGGCATTTGGCCGTCAACACCGGCCGAAAAATTCACCATATTAATCACCCAAACTATCCAAAACAAGGCAAAGATGTCTGCCAAAATATATATCGAGTGCGTTCCAAAAACATGTAAAACAATCCTAAACGTATCCAGCCTTATTACTTCTCCTAGACCTAGACCCCCAATAATGTTAAACGGGTTTGTAATAAAAGAAATACCCACCCCAAATGCGACTACTATCAATGCCGCCAAGATTTGCGCCACGAACTTGTGAGATGTTTTTAGGTCGTATTTATCATCTAAAACACCCGTTAAAACAAGAATTGCCCCACCCAACAGGACGCCTATTAATTCTTTGGAAAATCCGACAAAAATTATAGTAGAGACGGCAAAAGCTATAAAAATTGGCACACCACCCGCCCGGGCAATTGTTTTTTTATGTAATATTGCCGGGTGGTTGTGTTTACGCGGATCATCAACAATACCAAACTTTTTAGCAAGATTAATTGTTAGCGGGACTAACATTAGACAAGTACCAAAAGCGATTAAAAATGATAGCAAAAGGCTCATACGACAAGCGAGATTATTTTAAATGTGTCATAAAAGACGGAAATTGCAATTACCACAGAGGTGGCAACCAAAACACGAGGAAGAAATTTGCTTTCACCTGAAAATGTAAGCGCAAGCGTGAAATTAACAAACGTAAAACAGGCGGAAATTGCAGGTAAAAGCCAAAGTTCTACCGGTGATGCAAGTTGCGCGTCTCCCCAGGGATGCAAATAGAAAAGTGGCAGTTGTGGTGGCAATTTTGGGAATGAAACTAAAATCAAAACTGCCCCCGAAAGAATCGAAATGAGACAAACAATAAAGGACCAAAGAAAAAATTTGTCCGAAGACAGTTTACTTTGCGCTTCACGTCTAAGCTCTAAACGTCGCGGAATCTGTTCTTGCGCCTCGCGCAAAGCCGAAGAGTAAGCCCCTATTTTTACATATGCCATAATTTCTATTTGCCACTTTCCGTTGCGTAAATTTCAGCACCGTTTATTTTTGCAACAAAAGTATACTCATTTGAAATGAGCTTCTCAAGGCCCTCAAAATATCCGATTGAACTTTGAGGTTTAATAATATAAAGAGGCGGATTGTTATTTAAAGCTGTTGCAACCTCTTCTTTGCCGTTAGGTACGCCGAAGACATGGAAAGATGTCACGTATCTTGATGGATTATGGGAATTGGCGATTGCGTATAGCCAGGGAATGTCACCCCAAACATAGACGGACTTACCATTAGCATTCTTTGCAGATAGAAGATCCGATATGGCCATAATCGTATTTACGTTTCTGTCAAAATAATCATTGTAACTGCCGACACTTTCTTGGCCGGTAGCATAGCCAATAAAATTGTTCCAATAGCGCATCTGGTTGATCGGGCCACCCGTTAGAAAATCGGAAAAAATCAGTCTTGTTAAAAACAACAGTGGCAAAAAGAATGACAGGGTAAATATAATCTTGGCCCTGTCGATTTTTACCCGGGTTATGGAGAAAGATGCAAAAAGTAGTGCAGTCGCCGGTGTCGCCTGTACAAGATAATGCCCATAAGTTCTACCCGAAAAATAGCTTCCTAAAAATGAAAACGCCATCCATAGCAAAAATAAATGCCAAAGCTCGACTTTTTTGAAGCGGATTTTTTTATAAAGGCCGTACAAAACAGCTGCAAGAACCGGTAAATACTTGGCAATGCTTATAAAAACAGCATACCGAGGACTTTCGTTAAGATAAATTCGGTAATAAGTGTATGCTGCAAAAATATAGTCGCCAAGCAGATGTTTTGGCAGGAAGTATGCAACTGTTACCGCATAAGGTATTAAAAATCCAAGAGAAAGAATAAACCCTCTTTTTATAAATTCCAGAAAATTGCGGCTTTCGAAAAATAAAAACAATCCCAGGGCCGCAGCTTCCAATGCCCCAACCTGTTTATATAAAGAAGCAACTGCAAATAAAGCTCCGGCCACAAAAAGTGACTTATAATCAAACTTACGCTTGATGGCAATCATCATAGCAAGAGAAATTGGCAGAATCATGAATATTTCGGTCAGCGCCAAATCACCTTCGATAAGCCTCAAGGAAGTCAGAATTCCAAAAACAAGAGTTGCAACAAGTGCCCTCTTTTCACCAATCACCTCCTGTGCAATTTCATAAATCACGGCAGCCGTGGCAAGAACCGCAACAGCCGCTGCCATATGAAGCCAGAACATCGAGACGCCAAAAAGCTTGAAAATTGCCTGGTAAGTTAAATAAATCATCGGCGGTTTGTTATCCCAGGCTGTTTGGTATAAGACGCCGCCTTGGTTTAAATTCCTGGCAACCGCAGCAAAAATTCCCTCATCTCCATACCAAAAAGGCTCAAAAAGCGAAGGAAACCTTAGGAAAAATGTGAAAAACAAAATTGCCGCAAGTATAAAATGATGGCTTTTTAAATCCTTAAGTAATTTCTTCATTGGTTTTTCAACTGTATCCCTTTGTCTTTTACCTCGACTGTAGGCCCCGGTGTCATCAAATAAGCTTTTGTATCCACCTCACCGCTTATTG
>CAYTEJ010000034.1:0-330 GCA_964436835.1 uncultured Gammaproteobacteria bacterium
GTTGACCCGTCAACGCTCTATATAACATGGGCAGACATGCTACCAAACCAAAAAATAGCCGCATCCTGGCTTAGCGTGTCTAGTGAATTCCCAAAAGTCATAAAACAAAATGGCAAATACATTTTTGAAAATTCAAAATGAAAAAACTAAACATTAAGACAAGGCCTAGTCTCAAACTCAAATTATTCTTAGTTGCCTTTTTTATCATTTCGGCTATCTTTCCTATACAAGCATCCTACGCAGCCCAATACCAGGGGACCGCAAGGGCTGTTGTCCAAATCGGTACAGTTAGCAGCAATTGTCCCCGGGGGTGGGCAACAACGGGCTCTA
>CAYTEJ010000034.1:340-3442 GCA_964436835.1 uncultured Gammaproteobacteria bacterium
AATATTGGAACTACGGTCGGCACACCTGTTTACGCAACAGTGAGTGGTGTTGTCACAAATGTCGACAAAAGCCGAGGCACTTTAGACCAAAGAATCTCAGTAAAACCAAACTGCCCGGGTCTTAATGTTGTCTATTATTGGCACCTCTCGGCAGCAAACGTAACCAAAGACCAAAACGTGCGCTTTGGCGAACAAATAGGCCTATCGGGCTATAATGGTACAGGCGCCCACATGCACTATCAATTCAATGAATATCAAAATCGATCATATTCGATTAGCGATCCTCCGCACGTACCGGAGTCAGTTCCCAGATATTGCGACCCGACCCCGTGCGGAATAACAATAACTGGTGCACCATGAACTTAACCACCGTTTCACAATTTATCAAAAAATATACAGGTACCATAACCGCCTCAATCGTCATCCTCCTACTTCTTATGACAATAATCGTAATCTACAAAAACCGGATTGATAGCCAACTTCCTATTCTCAGTGAACCAAGCCTTGCCTTATTTTCCCCGAAAATCGAAGGCATTAATACTCAAAATTTAAAAGAGCCGCAAAACCTACCCACGAGATTGCCTGTTTATTCAATAAACCAAAACGCAGACTACTTAAAAAACAACGGGCCGCTCGCGTCAAAATTTGGTTTTACCAAGCCACCAATCCAAACAAATGATGCAAACCTTGGTCAAGGTTATATTTATGTTGACGAAAACAACGTACTCTCAATCTACAAGAACTCGGTTGCCTACCAAAAGTTGAACCTTAAGTCACAGCCTGGCAACTTCGACAAAAACAAGGCGGCCGAAATTGCCAAAAGCTATTTATTAAACCTTGGTTTGGACACAAGTACCCTCGCTGTTACCGGAAGCACACTTGAATCCATCGAGGAGGATTACATATTAGAAACACTCGATCCCCAAAAAGCCAGCTTCATTAAGCTTGATTTTGGCTACACATTGTCTGGCATCAGAACAGTGGCCTCACAGCTTGTAATCAATGCTTCTGTTGACATCTACGAGCAGATTACAGCTTTCAATTTCCGGGCTCTTGGAGACACTCAACCATTGGATAAATACCCGCTAACAACCTACAAAGACGCGCTCCAAACATTATCAAGCGGCAAGGGGAATGTAATTGCAATCGAAGGCCTTGGCGGCTTCGCCTCGCAACTTACCGGCCTCCAAAAAGTCGACACAACCAACGTATACCTTGCTTATTTTCTCCCTACAAATCCACAGGAACCACTCCAGCCCGTATGGGTTTTTGAAGGCCAGACAACTGTTAAAAACTCGATTATAAAAGTCAAAATTGCTCTACCCGCCATCCAGGAGAGATTTTTCAAGAAGACTTAAACCTTAAACTCCTAATAATTATTCCGCCAAGTGTCCCATTGATTGCCTTTTCCAGCCCCCCAGAGCGCATTGTGAGCTCAGCAGCAAGTAGGGGTGGGGCATTGACCACCAGTAACCCGTTTTTAAACGATTTAATCCTTATTAAATCGACCACATCCTTCGGCATATCGAACAGCTCCCTCTCTATTGTTTCTTTGGCAGCCTGCCTCACTTGAAGCGCCAAAATTGCTTCCGGCGTTTTAGAGCGTCTAGTAAGTGAACTCAGTAAGCTTCCAATTGGTTTAAAGGACATAATTTTAATTGCTTAATTGTTATATTGATAGATTGATTGAGAACAATTTAACTATTTAACAATATAGCAATATATCTATTTTATGCCTGTAAGCGGACTGGCATTATGATGTGGAAAAATTTGTCTTTTCCTTCAAGAGAAGTAAGTTTACCGGGATTTAAGCTTTCATTCATCTCAAAAACAACATCCTCTCCATCGATAACGGAAAGCGCTTCAAGAAGATACCTGAAGTTGAAGGCTATTTCTCCACCGTTTCCGTCAAGCTTCACCGCAATCTCCGCATCACTTGACCCAATTTGAGCCGTTGCCGCACTCACTCCAAGAGTTCCTTCACCGCCGGGCTTTGAAGAGCCAAGTTTTAGCCTGACAATACTCCCGGAATCTCTAGCAAATATTGATGCCGCCTTTACCACATTTACAAAATCCTGCTTGGAAACTACGGCCCTCGAAACAAACGTGCCTGGAATTATTTTTTGCCAGCCCGGAAACTCGCCCTCAATCAGCCTGGAGGTGAATTCTACATCTCCAACCCCAAAGTTAACCTGGCTCAAATTATCAGCAACAACGACAGACACCTTTCCGTCTTCTCCCCCTACACCCACCTCACCAATAATTTTGGCAACTTCCATAATTGTTTTAGCGGGGACCACAAGCCTTGTTCCTGCTAATAATTCCCCACCGTCAATAGGCATCTCGTGGTAACTCAACCTATAACCGTCTGTTGCAACCATTACCATCCCTTTCTTGTTAATTTCGCAAAGAACACCCGTCAATATCGGCCTACTCTCATCCTGAGCAGCACTAAAGGCAACCCTTGATGCTCCTTCCAGAAAACTCTCAACCTCAACCTTAAAAGACTTACCTCCACTTATTTTTGGTATAGCCGGGAATTCTTCTGGTGGAAGCGTTGCGAATCTCGCTTTGTACCCTTTTGTAGACAAAACTACCTCCTCGCCAAGCTTCTCTATCACTACATCCAGGTTTGGCATTTGGGAAACATATTCCCAAAACGCCCTCCCCGGTACTGTTACCCGCCCCTCCACTTCAATCTTACACTCAGCCGAAGCCTTAATGGCCGTTTCCAGGTTTGTTGTAATAATCTCCATCTTGTTGGATGTAGAGACCAATAAAACATTAGACAAAATAGGGAGATTGGCCTTATTAACAAGAGACCTACTGCTAACTACAAGCGCTTTTAATAATTCATTCTGAGGTATAACTACTTTCATAAACTTCCGAAGGCTAAAGGCCTTTGGTGTTGTCCTTTCTAGTTTACATGAGCGAGCAGAATATCCCAAGTCATTCGGAAGTATGTATTCACTCGCATTCATTCTTTGCTTGATAAGCTACAATATTCTGCGAGCAAATATAAAATCCTTAGGGGGCAGACTTGGGGATTATAAACCATCCTTATTATAAATCCCAGCCAAACTAATATCTACAAGGCTTTCC
>CAYTEJ010000034.1:3452-10437 GCA_964436835.1 uncultured Gammaproteobacteria bacterium
TAATGGTGTGGATAACTTTATAAAAACCACCACACCATACTTGGAAGTATGTAGATAATATAGTGTATAAGTTTTTAAAAAGTACAAGAGAAACCTTAAAATAAGTGGGAAACATTAAACTATCTGTGGATTAGTGTTTGTACTCTCAAGACCTCATCCTTATTACTCTGGCTTGAGGAAATTAAGCTATTAATTTTGTCGATCCCGTGAATTACAGTTGAGTGGTCGCGCCCACCCACAAGTTCACCTATTTGATCAAGTGGCAAGCCCAACTCTTTGCGGAGTAAATACATAAGAACCTGCCTAGCCATAACCAGTGATGCTTTCCGGCTGGACCCACGGAGAGCAAGAGCATCAACCCTAAAGTGTCTTGATACCGCCTCAATGACGCGACCAGTTGTGGGAGAAGATTGTGTTGGTCGGCGGCTATTGGTTATTGCCGATTTAATATCATCAACACTTGCCTTACCGGCGTTAATCTTCATATATGCAAGCATTGAGGTTAATGTGCCCTCAAGCTCCCTAACACCACCAGTGCTCTCTTGGGCCACCCAGGCTACAAGCTCCGGCGCCAGCTTAACACCCCTCTCGGCGCATTTTGTAATAATAATAGCCGTCCTCATTTCAACATCCGGAAGTCCGATATCCGCAGACATCCCACCCAGAAAGCGGCTAACGAGCCTCTCCTTAAGGCGCCCAAGCTCTCTTGGGTGCCGGTCGCTGGCTACTACAACCTGCCTACCTGAAAGGCAGATCTCGTTAAAAGTGTGGAAAAATTCATCCTGGGTGCTTTCCTTGCCCGCCAAGAACTGTACATCATCAACCAAAAGTAAGTGAGGGCTCCTGTATTTTTGCCTAAATGCAGCCTGTGTCTTATTACTAAGCGACTCCAGGTAATCATTCGTAAATTTTTCGGCAGTAACATATAAAACTTTAGCGTCAACCACTCGTGAAAGGACCTGGTTGCCGATAGCCTGCAGAAGGTGGGTTTTTCCAACACCGACAGATCCGTAAACCAAAAATGGATTGTAAGCTCCACCCAAATCCTCAGCTACACGGTTTGCGGCAAGGTATGCAAGGTTATTTGAAAATCCGACAACAAAATTACCAAACGTGTGGTTTGGGTTCAACGAGTCTGACCTTGTAGACTTTACAAAATATTCAGGCACGACTCCAGTAAAAATTGGGGCACCCACCGGGGGAGCAGAAACTTCTTTATTGGCGACAACAAAAACAGTATCGGTGTTTTTTTGCCCGCAGTCTTCCAAAATTTGGGTGATTGTTCCCCTGTAACGGCTCTCGATCTGCTCCTTAAGAAAATTGTTTTTAACACCAACTATAAGGAGGCCTTTTTCACCTTCCAGTTTATAATCCAAAACAAAAGACCCGGAAAACCAGGTCTTGAAAATGGACGTTGAAACCTGCAATTTTAACCTGGAGACAACATCACTCCAGACTTTTTGTCCTTCTTTATACACTTATACCTCTAATATTTTTTAAAGTAAGGAGCGGTGCGCGGATGCGCGTTTGCAGGCTTTATTTTGAAGATCTAGTTTTGCAAGAAGAAGATCTTAATTTTTTGCTCCGACATTAATAATTACAAAACTTTTCAACACTTGTCAACAATCAAAAGCGGATTGTGGATAAGTTGCAAACTAGCCTCAACACTTGCAAAATCAAGGCTTGTCATATATGCTTTCCCCATGCCGAAAAGAACCTATCAACCGAAGAAAAAAAAGAGGGCAAGAACCCACGGATTTAGAAAAAGAATGCAAACATCGGGCGGTCAGAAAGTTGTCAAAAGGAGAAGGGCAAAAAAAAGATCAAAACTTACCGTTTAATGCTGCCTTCTCAAAAAGTTGAGAGCTTTCCAACCAAAAAAGCAGTATCGAACGACCTTGTTTTAATTTTTGAAAGAAACCCGGGCATTTTTAAGCTGACGATAGTAGTAACTAAAAAAATTGCTCCCAGAGCAGTCGACAGAAACAGGATAAAAAGGGTACTGAAAGAAGCTTTTAGGAGATTTGCACATCCAGAAGGTGAAGTTAAGTTAATTGTTAAAAGCAATATCTCAGAGCTAAAGCTAGATGATGTTTTTAAAAAATTAGAACCGCTTTTAGCAAAAATAAAATGAAAAAAATTGTTAAAATTTTATATCTCTCTTATCACTCTCTCTTTCCTTCGCGCCTTGCTTCTTGTAGATTTGATCCTACATGCTCCCAGTATATGCTTGATGCGGTTGACAGATACGGGTCACTAAAAGGGTTGATGCTAACCCTAAAAAGGGTTACGTCATGTCATCCATTATCCAAAAAACCTTATTTTGACCCGGCTTAAATGAATATTTTCGACACATTACTTATTGCCCCGATTTTAAACGTTTTAATCGTTTTTTATAAAATTTTTACCTTTATTCACCTTCCCTGGGCTCTCGGTTTTGCCATCATCCTACTGACAGTTCTAATTCGCCTTGCCCTTTGGCCGCTTACGGCAGCCCAACTTAAAAGTACCCAAAAAATGGCAGCCCTAAAGCCACATTTGGACCGTATAAAAGCAGAGCATGGCCACGACAAAGTGCGCCACCAAGAGGAAGTAAGTAAACTATATAAAGAACATAATGTGAACCCGCTTGCCGGCTGCTTGCCGCTCCTTTTACAAATCCCTGTTTTTATTGGGCTTTATCAAGTACTTTTAAAAATTGTTGATCTTAAAAATGCAGATTTTATCACTAACATAAACAACATGCTCTACTCTAAAAACTTGTATCTTGATAAGATTCCTAACACTTCGTTTTTTGGATTTAGGCTCGAAGACAAGCCAAGCGACTGGTCACATATCGGTTTTTTAATTTTGGCAATCCCCCTATTAACCGGGTTATTTCAGTATGTGCAATCTAAAATGCTTATGCCCCAACAACAACCGGCCACCAAAAAACCCGCCAAAGGAAAAGAAAAAGAGGGCATGGAAGATGCAATGGCGTCGATGCAATCCCAAATGGCATATATTATGCCGGCAATGATAGCTTTCTTTTCTTACGGCTTCCCAGTCGGCCTCTCGCTTTATTGGAACACATTTACTATAATCGGCATCATTCAGCAATATACGATCTCGGGAGCGGGGTCATTTAATAAATACCTACCAGCAAAATGGCAAAAGTAAAACTTGACGAAAATTTGGTTGCCAAAAACGTTAAAGAGCTAATCGAAATGCTTAACGTTTCGGCAACAGCCGAAATATCCAAAATCGACAACACTTATTTTGTTGATGTGTCTTCGCGTGACTCATCACTTCTAATTGGCAAGCAGGGCGCTAATCTTGAAAGCCTTCAGTTCATCCTGGCAGTCAGGCTCAAGTCGCAAACCCAAAGTGACGATTTCGAAATTTTTCTTGATATCGACGGTTGGCGCAAGCAAAAAGAACAAAGGCTTGAAAAAATGGCCGCCGCAATTGCCGGTCGGGTTGAAGAAACGGGCAAAGAAGAAACCCTTTACAATCTCAAACCGTCGGAAAGAAGAGTTATTCATTCCTATTTAACAAGCCACCCGGCAGTTACAACGGTTTCGGAGGGAGAGGGCGACGCAAGATACCTGATAATAAAGCCCAAATAGCCTTGAGTTGCCGACAAAAATTAGTTAATGTCAAAAGCCCAGATACTTTTCCTGGTAGTTCTAGTAAGCCTCCCTATCCAGCTTGGTAAATTTTTTTTCCCAAATTATTCCTACGTTTTAGGAATCCCGATCGACTACCGCGCCCAGACAATTTACTTCTCTGATTTAATAATTGCATCATACATAATTGCTTCTATCTGGGGCTTGGTAACCGCAAGCAAAAACCAAAAGGCAAAATTTAAACGATTTCTAACAAAAAACAGTTATTACCTCTACAGTCTTGGGATATTTGTGCTCTACTTAGTGGTAGGTTCCGCATTAGCATCAATATCCAAACCGGCTTCACTTTACTTCACTTTAAAGATCATTGGGTTTGGCTTGCTTTCGGTTTTTGCGGCACACGACTTTGAAAGCAAAAATCTTGCAAAACTAACCCCCAAAGTAATTGCTGCCTCTCTTATATGGCAGTCGGTGGTAGTATTTTTACAGTTTTTATCCCAAAGGTCTTTAGGTCTTTGGATTTTAGGAGAAAGGACTTTTAACACAACTACCCCGGATATTGCCCACTTTCAACTTTTTGGCTACCAATTGCTAAGACCTTACGGCACATTTTCCCACCCAAATGTTTTGGGCGCTTTCCTAGCCGTCTACCTGATTATGTTAATGGCTACCAAACCGGCAAAGCTAACAACGCTATCGACTGTTACAGCAACCCTCATCAGTTTTTCCAAGGGTGCTATTTTTGCGCTTTTTTCGGCTTTTATTATCACCTCCAGTAATCTGCGCCAGTTAGCAACCAGGACAGTTGTTCTCGTGATTTCTGTTATTGTATTTTTTAAACTTATCTCAACAAGCCAGGTTGCGTCTCTTGCCGAAAGGTTAACCTTAATTCAAGCAGCCTTTAATCTTGCCCTAAAAAATCCACTTTTTGGGATTGGTTCAAATAATTTCATCGTCGAACTTGCAAAGCTGGATTTAACCTCTATTTCCCAAATCAGGTTGTTGCAGCCGGTTCATAATATTTTCCTACTTATTTTGGTTGAAAACGGCCTTGTAGGACTTTTGGCTTTCTCGCTCTTGCTATTTGCAGTCGCCCAAAAAAAGTTAACAAAAGAAAAAACTGGCCTATTTATAGCCATTTTAATCTTTGCCAGTATTGACCATTTTCTATGGACGCTTGAACAGGGCCTTTTTATTTTCTGGCTATCAATTGCCTTTTTAATAAGTTCGCCAAAACAATCATCTTCCTGATATATTTACCAGTAGATGTTTAAAAAAGTAATTTACAATACAGCTTCCCAAGTTGCTGCAAAATTAATAACGGCAACTTCAAGCCTCTTGATAACTATAATTATCGGCAGGTCTCTTGGCCCTTCAGGCTACGGTGATTTCACTAAAATCTTTACATTCGTTGGTTATTTCTACACAGTTGCCGACTTTGGTTTCAATGCCATCTATATCAAGCTGACAGCCGGCCAGCCCCAATCTACCCTTATTCGTGCTTTGGTTGGTTTGCGCCTAATTTTCTCCGTCTTTTTAGCTTCAGTTGCCATATTAATAAGTCTCGTTCTTCCTTATAACGCAAACCTTGGTACCGGTTTCAGCCCTTTGGTTAAAATTGGCATAGTTATTGCCTCCCTTACAATTGTGACTCAAGCACTCTTCACCAGCGCCAATGCCTTCTTTCAGAAAAATTTGCGCTACGACCTGTCGGCTATTGCCAGCGTTGCCGGCACCTTAATTATCTTAGTCTTAACTGTTCTGGCGGCTTTTCTAGAATCATCTCTTTTGATTTATGTCCTGGCATACGTTTTAGGTGGGGTGACATTTGTCGTCGTTGCCTATCATATAATCTCAAACATTTATAAAGTTTCGATTTTGCCGGAATTTTCAAAAATTTCCTCAAAAAACCTTATTAATGGTGCTTGGCCAATCGGCATTGCCCTGTTTTTTAACCTAGTTTATTTTAGAGTTGATATTCTAATTCTTTCTTACAGCAGATCGTCTTCTCAGGTTGGTCTTTACGGCCTAGCATACCAGTTTTTCGAAGCGGCACTTGCCATACCTATCTTTTTTAGTAATGCCCTGTATCCCTTGCTTGCCAATTTATTTAAGAGCGACAAAAACGAATACAAAAAGCAAATAAAATTCTGGTCAATTGCCCTTCTTCTGTTTTCAATTACTCTCACAATCGGCCTCTTTGTGGCCGCCTTTTTTATACCCGTCCTTCTCGGCGCAGGCTTTGCAGCCTCCCAAACGGCACTTAGAATTCTAGCTCTTGGCATGCCTTTCTTTTTTATTTCAGCGCTTTTCTGGCATATGTTAATAATCCACGACAAACAAAAGACGCTTATCACAATCTATGCTATTGGGGCAGTTTTTAATGTTCTGGCTAATTTGATTTTTATTCCCAAGTATGGATTTTTGGCGGCTAGCACAATAACAGTCGTATCAGAGGCACTAATAACCACTCTACTCATAATTGCACTTAAATCACCTTTCAAATGGCACGACGAGCCCTCGCCCGTTGCTCCAAACGGGTCACAGTGATTAAAATACCAGAAGATGATACAAATTTTCACCGACGGTGGAGCCCGCGGCAATCCCGGCCCGGCGGCCTATGGATTCGTTGTAAAAAAGGATAACAAAATAATTCATGAGCAAAATGGTTACATCGGAATTGCAACTAATAATTTTGCCGAGTATACTGCGCTAATCGAAGCGCTCATTTGGCTGGAAAAGCATTCGAAAAATGAGAGACTTGAGTTTTTCCTTGATTCCCAGCTTGTAGTTTCACAGGTAAACGGGATCTACAAAGTCAAAAACGCTAACATAAGGGATCTCATTTTTAAAGTCAGAAACCTTGAATCAAATTTCAGCACTATTGTTTACAATCATGTGCCAAGAATAAAAAACCAGGAGGCAGACAGGCAAGTTAATATTGCCCTGGATAGACATGGAACTTAAAAAATATTTACAAATTGCAAAAAATAACATAGCCCTTATCGCAATTATTGCCTTAGTTGGCGCTTTTTCTGCTTATTTCACTGCTCCCCGCCTGCAGTCTGGTTACAGGGCGCAAAATACTTTTTATCTTTCAAACCAGGCACAAGAAACAACTCCACCCCAAAGCTACAATTTTGGTGGTTATTTCCTGCAGAGTACGGCCATAAACGCAACGGATACGGCGGTTGCAATACTCGAGAGCGGCGATTTTCAAAGCAAACTCAAAAACCCTGGCGCTGCAACTGTGGTTAAAAAAATTGCCCCCCAAGTAATCAAAATAACAGTCAGCTCTCAAGACCCGGGAATCCCTAATGCCCAAATGGAAAGCGTTCCCGAAACTTTTAATAAAAAAATGAAAGAACTTAATCCTG
>CAYTEJ010000035.1:0-9748 GCA_964436835.1 uncultured Gammaproteobacteria bacterium
GACGACAAAGAGCCGTTAATTGCAGATGAGCAGGAAAAAGCAGACGAAAAAGTCTCCGAGGAAGTAGCTCAAGCGATTAAAGTAGACGAGGACAACAGCCCGGCACAAGCAGGTAGCACAGAATCCCTTTCTAAGGATTCAGAAACTATCGAGCCTAGTGATAGTAATCCGGATGGCGAAGAACCAGTTAAATGAAAAGCTTTTCGCTGTCTAAAAAATTTATATTCGCTCGCAGAACAAAGAAGACTTTAGTCCTCAGATGGAATGAGGGCGAATACACACTTCCGGGCACGGGGGTCTGCTCGCTCATGTAAACTTAATGATGATAGTGAGACTTTTTATGCCCCGGAAGTTTATAAACTATGACAAACACAAAGTTGGAAAACTTTCGCCCACCAATCGTCACTCTCATGGGTCACGTCGACCATGGAAAAACGACCCTTCTTGACGCAATCAGAAAAACTAATGTAGTTGCCGGAGAGCACGGCGGCATAACACAACATATTGGTGCTTACCAGGTTATTTTCAACGGGAAACCTATTACTTTTATTGATACACCTGGCCATGCGGCTTTTGAAAAAATGCGCTCCCGTGGCGCCGAAGCAGCTGATATTGTAATTTTAGTTGTTGCTGCCAACGACGGGGTAAAACCGCAAACGGTTGAAGCCATAAAACATATAAAAACGGCCCAAACACCAATAATTGTTGCGATCACAAAAACCGACCTTCCCAATATTAATATGGATAAAGTAAAAAAAGGTTTGCAGGATCAGGATGTTGTCATAGAAAGCTATGGCGGCCAAGTACCTGTTGTAGAAGTTGCCGCGACCAAAGGGCAGGGAATAAACGATCTTCTTGAGGTTATCGAATTATTATGGCAAATTTCCCCTCAACCAAATCTCCCAAATGACCCTCTTGAAGCAGTTGTCGTAGAATCATACCTCGACAAAAATCGAGGAGCGATTGTTAGCGTTATTCCCCAAAAAGGTACCTTAAAAGTTGGTAACAAAATTCAAATTGATGGAGAGACTATTACAATAAGGGCTCTTGTTAGCGACACAGGAGAAAGCATAAAAGAGGCGCCCCCAGGCAAACCATGCGAAATTCTAGGTTTTAAAAAAGCAGTAGACGTAGGGACGATAATAAGTGATACAAACTTAACACAGGAAATTCTTAGCCAGAAATCGGCTTCACTTTCAGAAATTATTGCCAAATCCCAAGAAGTGAAGGATAAATTTAAGATAATTGTCAAAGCCGACGTTTTAGGGTCCCTTGAGGCAATCCTTGCCAACTTGCCGCAAAATGTCTTAGTTGTATCCTCCGGAGTCGGTGAAGTACAAGCAAACGATATTAATTTTGCCAAGCTAGCCCATGCTCCAATCCTGGCATTTAATGTAAAAACTTCTTCTTCAGTAAAACAACACGCAGAAAGAGAAGGAGTAATGATCAGGCCGTATCAAATCATATATGAACTTATTTCTGATATCGAAGATGTCTCTACGGGTTTTGAAGCAGCAAAACAGGAGAAAAAAATAAAGGGTCAAGGGCAAATTGTAGCTATCTTTAATATCGATGGCAAAAAAGTAGCCGGATCAAAAATTACAAAAGGAAAGCTAAAAACAGGAGACGAGATAATTATAAGATCTCCAGACGGACAGACAAAAGAATCAAAAATTTCCTCAATTAAAAAATTTAAGAAAGATGTAGAGTCTGTTGTTGCAGGACAGGATTGCGGAATAGGCTTTTCCACTGATCTTGACTTTAAAGAAGGGGATATTATAGAATCTCTGGGCTAAATTTATACCCATTATAAATGGACGACTATTTAAAGCAGCAAACACTAGATAAAATAACTAAAGCAAACAAGATTCTTATCGTTGTTTCCCAACGGACAGCCTTAGACGGTTTGGCTTCGGGATTAGCTCTCAATCTTTCACTTTCAAAACTCGGCAAATCCTCGGCAATGATCGCCAAAAGCCCCACAGTAGAAGAGGCAAATAAGTTATATGGAGTAGATAAAATAGGAAAAAATGATGATAAAAAAAATCTCGTTATAAATATAGAAAACGCTGTTACAAATGTTGATAAGGTAACATACTCGCTTCAGGACAGTCGTCTTAAAGTTGTTGTTCACTGTTTGCCAAATTCATTTGGAATCGCCGAAAGTGACATATCTTTTTCTAAAGAAGGATCAAATCCGGACTTAGTAATAGCTATCGGATACAAATCTAGTGAAGAATTGAGAAACGATATTACTCATGAACAAACAATATCCCCAGATACTTTTATAATTAACATTAATAATACACAAATGAACCAAAATTATGCCCAAATTAACATTTTGGAAGACGGAGCGGCAAGTATTAGCGAGGTTACAACTAGATTGCTTCAGGAATTAGCATTGCCGATAGACGAAGATGTTGCTTACAATCTTTATACCGGCATCTCATATGCTACTCAAAGTTTTTCGCCCGCTTACACAACACCAGTAAGTTTTGAAGCCGCTCAATGGTTAATCAAGTTTGGTGCAGGAAAAGCAAGTTTTGCAAACACAAATAGACCCCAAAGCACGTTATCAAACCAGATAACAGCAGAAGAAACAAATATAAAAAAAGAAGAAACAGGTCACATACAAGAACAAATACAGGAAGAGGCAGCAGTGGAGGAGAAGTCACAAGAGGACTGGTTAAAACCCCCTAAAATCTATCACGGATCAAAATCTTTTGACACGGATTCATAATTACTATATACTTGGTTTTCTGTTATGAGCACAACATCAAAAAAACAGGTCATAGATAAATTTAAAACTCACGAAGGGGACACAGGTTCCCCCGAAGTTCAGGTTGCATTGATTTCTCAGCGGATCACAAACGTCGCCTCCCATTTAAAATCACATTCGCACGACAACCATTCAAGACGAGGCCTGCTTTCAATGATCAACAAAAGAAGAAGACTCCTCCACTACTTAACGAGAAAAGCGCCGGATAGGTATAAAGATATAATCGACAAGCTCGGAATGAGCAAATAAAAGCGCTTGCTTTTTTTAAAGTTATAGGTTATACTCATTTTTGAAAACAGCGTACTCGGGAAAAGAGATGTTGGAAGTTGTGTAATATAAATCAGCATTTGGTTTGAATTACCCGATTTCTAACTCCTCTATTTTCCATAGACACTAAATTTATTTGATGCAAAAGAAAGTTATTAAAAAAGAACTTGAAATTGGTGGCAAGAAGCTGATTCTTGAAACCGGGGATTTGGCAGGCCACGCGAATGCTGCTGTTTTAGCAACATATGGCGAAACGGTAGTCTTAGCAACTGCAGTTTCCCAAAACCCCAGTCAAGACCTGGGCTATTTTCCTCTCTCGGTTGATTTAGATGAAAAGCTATATGCCGGAGGTCGCATCTCAACTTCCAGGTTTATAAAACGCGAAAATCGGCCAAGCGAAAAGGCAATTCTTACCTCAAGACTGATAGACAGAAGTATCAGACCCTTGTTCCCAAAGGATTATCAGGCCGAAGTTCAGATAATTATCACAGTTCTTTCAATCGACAATTCAAACGACCCGGATATCCCTTCACTTATTGCAACATCGGCGGCTCTTGCAATATCTGATATTCCATGGGATGGCCCCATTTCCGGACTAAGAATAGGTTTAAAAGATGACGGTAGTTACATAATAAACCCGACTGAAGAGGAAAGAGCTACTTCACCCCTGGATGTGATATTTGCCTCAACGCAAGATGAAGCTGTAATGATCGAAACCCAAGCAAAGGAAATAGATGAGAAAACTGTCTCTGGTGCCTTTAAATTCGCATTAGAAGCAGGCAAATCCATCCTTAAGTTAATTGACGATTTTACAAAAGAGGCTGGTAAGACAAAACAGGAATATAAAGTCGAAAAATTAGAGTCTCAAACAGAAAGTAAAGTCCGCCAATTCATAGAAAAAAATATAATGACGGATTTTGACACCAGAAGTCAGGACGAAGGCTGGTTTGGCGACTCCCTAAAACTTATAGAAGAAGAATTCATTGAAAAAGAAGAAAATAAAGAGCTAAAAGAAGCAAAGAAGGAAGATCTTAGTTCAAAAATCCTAGCCAATATTTTAGAAGACATTGTTACTGATAAGCTCCGGGATGACATTTTAATTCACAACAAGCGGCCTGATGGCAGAAAAACTGACGAGATAAGGCAGCTTACAATCAAAGCAGGCTTGCTTCCAAGGACACACGGTTCGGCCATTTTTCAAAGAGGTGAAACACAGGTTCTTTCCATTGTCACTTTAGGGTCTCCCGCTTTGGAACAACTCATAGAAGGGATGTATGGGGAAGAGACCAAAAGGTACATGCATCATTACAATTTTCCGCCGTTTTCCTCAGGCGAGGTGAAAAGAAGAGGTGCACCCGGAAGAAGAGAAATCGGTCATGGTGCGTTGGCAGAAAAAGCACTTGCTCCTGTTATTCCGACAACTGACCAGTTCCCTTATACAATAAGAGTTGTTTCAGAGGTACTATCCTCGGCTGGCTCTACTTCCCAGGCATCTGTTTGTGCCTCAACTATAGCTTTAATGGACGCAGGTGTTCCCATAAAAGAGCCTGTTGCAGGAATTTCCATTGGTCTGATAACCGACAAAAAAGACAGGTCCAAGTATGTCACGATCACTGATATTGCTTACCAGGAAGACGCCCAGGGCGACATGGATTTTAAAGTTGCCGGTACAAAAAACGGTATTACGGCAATTCAAATGGACATAAAGCTAAATGGTTTGACAATGAAAATCTTGGAAGAGTCTTTAGAAAAAGCACGAACTGCAAGGCTATATTTGCTTAACGAAATGCTAAAGACAATCCCGGAAACCAGAAAACAGCTGTCGAAGCATGCCCCGCGGGTTATTGTAGTTAAAATTGACCCGTCCAAGATTGGTGAGGTTGTTGGTTCCGGAGGCAGAGTAATTAACAAAATTATCGCCGAAACCGGTGCTGCCATTGATATAACAGATGATGGGAACGTCACTATCAGCAGTAAAGATGCGCAGGCTTGTCAAAAAGCGGCAGATTGGGTTGAGGGAATTGTTAAGGAACCCCAACCGAATGAAGAATACGAAGGTACAGTGAAAAGGATTATGAATTTCGGTGCATTCGTAGAAATTCTACCTGGCAAAGAAGGTTTGGTCCATATTTCACAACTTGCTCCCGAGCGTGTTGAAAATGTGGAAGATGTTGTAAAAATAGGGCAAAAAGTAAAAGTAAGGGTTGTGGAAGTAGATGACCAGGGCAGGCTAAATCTATCAATGCTGTTTGGTGATGATATTAAAGAAAAAACCGATCGCCCGCCAGGACGGGATTTCCCAAGAGGTAGATTTGATAATAACCGTGGTGGTAGAGATAGGGGACCAAGAAGAGGGCCGAAAAGGTTTTGAAGATGAAGCCAAGTCCCAGAATCATTTTGGGAATAATAGCCGCGGCAGCAGTTTTACTCACTTTTTTAATTTCAATAAACTTATTTTCTAAAACTAATGGCAGTTATTTAGAGTTAACGTCAGAGGAAAACCGCTTTAATTTAAAGTTTTTTATTCAAAAAAGCGACCAGGATACTTTTAGCTCACTTTTGGCAAAACTCAACATCTCTCAAGATATACAGGATGGTATCCAGCTTCAACTGGATGGTACTTCTTCGGCAAAACTTTCATTTGCAACCCCAGTAAAGGTCAACATGAAATTGACGGACAAAACGATTAATTTATCGGGGGAAACGTCAATTGCTACTATTTCAAACCAACTTGATATTCCAAAAATTAAGGTACCACAGTCCACAAACTTAGCAATTTTCGCCCCGAATTTAGGTAGCTTCATCAAAGCAAGATTAAACGTTCCGGAAAATATTTCCGGTTGGTTTGACCGCAATTTAGATAGTCCCCAAGGCAGCTATCTAGCGCTGTATAGTTCAAATGCCGACTTTTCTCTTTTATTTAAAAACAATCAAGTAAACTTCGATACATTAAAAGACATTAAGAATTCTTCCAGCGATCCAATTTATAAAGAAGAAACGGGCAGCGACACCAAATTTCATCTCTTGCAAATTCCAAGTATTAACCCTCAAAACCAAGCAACCCAAACGCTGGCCTTCTTTCAGCTTGGAGACCATCTTGTAATGTCATCGTCTCTGGATGCAGCAAAAGCATTTATCGATTCTCAAAAATCATCTAGTTACCTGGAATTCCCAAGATCCCAAAACACGGGCAAAGCCTCAATGGTAGTGGAATACTTAAACACCGAAGAAAATCCGGCGCCGGAGCTAGTGGAAGAATTTTTACTTCAGAATTGGCAAGGCTCAAGCCGTGCGAAATCGAAACTTACAGAATCTCTGAAAAACATAAAAGACGCAACATTTACTTTGAAGACGCAAGCGTTTTCTGGTTTAATTAATCTAAAGTGAGTGCTCCATCTGCCCAGTTCGAAGATATTACCTATTTAGAAACGAAGTTAAATTCTGGTAGTCTTCCTAAAGATCTTTTTGAAAAAGCCAGGGCGGACATTGAGCGCTTAGTGCGTTTAGCCTCCAGTAAAGGTTACGGAGAGGAGTACGACGCTGTTTCCCGGTATCTTGATTGGATAGTTTCCCTGCCGTGGAACGTCAGAAGTCAGGACGTACTTGTGCTGGATAATGCCAAAAAAGTTTTAGATTTCAACCATTTTGGCTTGGAAGATATTAAAGAAAGAATTTTGGAGTTCGTTTCTGTTGCCAATCTCAGGAGTGCTTTGGGTCAAGAAAGTAATTCACCGGCCATTTTACTTTTAGGGCTTGTCGGCACGGGTAAAACTACAATGGCTTACTCAATTGCCCAGGCACTTGGTCGGAAATTTGGCCGAATTCCTATGGGGGGAATGGGGGATGCGGCGCAATTAAGGGGCCGTTCCAAGGCCCATACGGATGCGGAACCTGGGCAAATCATCAAAGTATTAAGACGCGTGCAAACAAAAAATCCGGTTATTTTGCTTGACGAAATAGATCGTGTTACCGAAGAGGCTAAAGCAGATATTATGGGTGTTTTGGTAGAGCTATTGGACCCCGAGCAAAACAGCGCCTATGTTGATCATTATATAGACTACCCTTTTGACCTTTCGGAAGTACTTTTTATAACAACTGCCAATAACACCGGAGGAATAGCAACAGCAGTTTTAGACAGGCTTGAAGTTCTGGAAATGCCCAGCTACACGGACGGGCAGAAGATAATAATAGCCAAAAACTATCTGCTTCCAAGAGCACTTTCAGCATCGGGACTGGGAAAAGGTGATGTTGCAATTGAAGACCAGGTTTGGAGCCACATTGTAAGGCCGTTAGGGTTTGATGCAGGCATGAGGACACTGGACAGAACAATTAAAGGCATTTGCAGAAAAGTTGCCAAACAAAAACTTGAAAAGAAAATTTCCAAAGCCGTTATAACCGAAGCCAACTATAAAGAATACTTACTATCATATTAAATATCGTATCGGGTACCCTACTTGTAGTGAATGGATTCTGATACATTCACGAAGAGAGGCTAAATTAAATATAATTTAGCCTATTCGAAGAAAGGGTGCTGAAAGTACCCTATAGCATTTTTACCGGTATTTGATGTAAAATAAAAAAAGATGAAAAAGCGTAAATACAAAAGAGCTAAATCTGCACCCGTTCATCTAGAGAAAAAAACAATAGTAACCGTACTTGGTATCACCCTTATTACTTTTTCACTGTTGCTTGTTGTATCGCTTTTTACAAAAACCGGTGCTCTTCAATCACTAAAAGATTATTTCTATAACTTATTTGGGATTGGGGTCATTGTGGTCCCAATAATTGTAATATTAATCAGTTTTCCATTGCTTTCCATAAAAATCAAATTCTCCAAACCAAACATTTTAGCGGGGACAATTGGTGCGCTACTTTCCTTTTTGGGGTTAATAGCATCTTTTTCGGATAATTTATCGGGAGTGCTAGGAGCCTCACTTTGGCAAGTTACAAAATCACTTTTAACACCACCTGGCGCGTTTGTTGTTCTGCTCTTTGCCTTTCTGGCAACGACGGTCATTGCAGCAAACACAAGCTTGGAGCAGGTTGTAAAAATCGTTTCTTTAATTTTTAAAAAACTCGCAAGTCTTATAGGTGCCATAAAACGCCTTATTTTTGGTGCTGCAAAACCGAAATTTGTAACAAAATCCGGGCAAGTTGCAGAAAGGGTTCAGCTTCCAAGAAACCTTGATTCTCCGGCTGCCTCAAGGCCGGACGGGCTAACGCAAAATGTCGTAGTCAATTCTCCGGGCCAGAATAACATTTGGCAGTATCCGCCCTTGTCACTCCTTGCAGAAAGTCGTGGTGCCCAGGCCAACCGCGGAAATTTAAAGCAAAACGCTCATACCATAGAAAAGACACTTGAAAGTTTTGGCATAACCGCCAAAGTTGTGGAAGTAAATCTTGGTCCGACAATCACTCAATATGCCCTGGAGATTCCTATGGGTACAAAACTCTCAAAAATACTAGCGCTTCAAAACGACTTGGCCTTAGCACTGGCAACTTCAACCGGCAATGTACGAGTCGAAGCACCAATTCCGGGCAAATCCTTAGTTGGAATCGAAATCCCCAACATTTCTCCGGAAATGGTCTCGTTGAAAAATATTCTTTTACACGGTAATATGCGCGCCAATAAATCGAAGTTGGCAGTAGGCCTCGGGCTTGATGTTTCCGGCACTCCAGTCATAACTGACATTGCAAAGATGCCGCACGTTTTAGTTGCAGGAACTACCGGCTCCGGCAAATCAGTACTGATTAATTCCTTAATTGCCACTCTTCTTTTCAGAGCGAGCCCGCAAGAAGTGAAACTTATATTGGTTGACCCTAAGCGTGTTGAATTAACTGAATATAACGATATTCCTCACCTATTAACACCGGTTATTATAGAGCCGGAAAAAATCTTGTCTGCACTTAAGTGGGCGGCACAGGAAATGGATAAACGTTACAAAATGTTCCATGATGCTCAAGTCAGAAACATCGCCAGCTTTAATGAACTTTCTGGTTTTCTGCGCTTGCCGTATATTGTCATCGTCATTGACGAGCTTCAGAACTTAATGGAATTTGCACCTGTCGAAGTTGAAGATACAATTGTCCGCCTGGCTGCTATGGCACGGGCAACAGGAATACATTTGGTTCTTGCTACCCAAAGACCCTCAGTCGATGTAATTACCGGCCTTATCAAGGCCAATATCCCTTGTCGCATCGCATTTAACGTATCTTCTATGATTGATTCAAGGGTAATAATCGATCAGCCCGGTGCGGAAAAATTGCTTGGAAAAGGGGACATGCTATATGTCCCGCCCGACGCTTCAAAACCGATGAGAATTCAGGGTGTCCACGTTTCCGATACCGAAATTAGGAACTTAATCGGTTTTCTTAAAAGCTCAGGCATTGCCCCGGAATATACGGAAGAAGTGGTAAAAATGCCTATAGGTAAAATGAAGGGCGCAGATGGTATAAGCGGTGATAAAGATGATCTTTTTGAAGAGGCTGTCCGTACGATTTGTCAGTATGACAGGGCATCGGCATCTCTTTTGCAAAGAAGGCTTAGGATCGGTTATGCCCGAGCCGCACGACTTTTGGATGAACTTGAAATGGCTGGTATCGTCGGCCCTGGTGATGGTTCAAAACCTAGGGATGTGCTGGTAAAAAATCCGGACGACTATTTCGAGTCCCAAGCCCAGAGTCAGTCTGAAGCAACGATAT
>CAYTEJ010000035.1:9758-10164 GCA_964436835.1 uncultured Gammaproteobacteria bacterium
AGCTAAAATGAAAGGGCTAGGCGAAATTCTCTCCGAAGCGCGCAAGAAAAAACACATCTCGCAAAGCCATGCTGCAACCGACCTTCTTATTAAAAAAGAGCATATCGAAGCTCTCGAAAACCAAAATTGGTTCGATCTGCCCGAGCCGACTTTTGTAAAAGGTTTTTTAAAAACCTACGCAAATTATCTGGGCTTGGATCCTGTTCACGTTCTGGCCATCTACCGCCGCGAGTTCGACGAGTCAAAATTTCAAAAACCGCGGGCAAATCCCAGAGCTGAAAAAAGACTTTTTTTAACTCCAACTAGAATTATTAACCTCGTATTTATTTTAGCAATCATAATTTTTATTGCTTACATAGGAATTACTTTTTCCTCAGTTCTTTCAGCACCAAAGCTGGTAGTTGTA
>CAYTEJ010000036.1:0-10032 GCA_964436835.1 uncultured Gammaproteobacteria bacterium
AAATAGTTCATCATTCGTTATAATTCGGACTAAAAATTCGCATCAATTCGTGACCCAAATTTTACTACAAACTGGGCTGCTTTATCCCTTGCCCAGGCATCCACAACTAATAATTCTTCCAAAGAGGAGTATTTTTTAGGGCGGTTTGCATTAAGAGTTGACTCCACAACATCCGCAATCCTCAAAAAAGACAATCTGCCGGCAAGAAACGCCTCAACTGCAACATCGTTTGAGGCAGTCAATACAGCAGACGCAGTCTTTCCTTGGGAAATCGCTTTAAAAGCCAAATCCAAACAACGGAATGTTTTCCTGTCCGGCTCCTCAAACGAAAGTCCCTTGCTATCTGTAAATGAAAATCTTCCGAAATTATTAGGAAGTCGTTTGCCTGGATAAAAAAGTGCGTACTGGATTGGCAAACGCATATCCGATGCACCCATTTGGGCGATTATCGAACCATCTACAAACTCGACAGCCGAATGGATAATACTCTGGGGATGGACAACTACCTCAATTTTGGAAAGAGGGACACCAAAAAGCCACATCGCCTCAATTACCTCAAAACCTTTATTCATCAGGGTTGCACTATCTATCGTGATTTTCTGGCCCATTTTCCAGGTCGGATGGGCAAGGGCTTGAGCCGGAATGATTTTTTTAAGCTGTTTTAGCTTCATTCCCCTGAAAGGGCCTCCGGAGCAGGTTAAGATTATTCTTTTAATCTCATCCACGCTTCGACCGGCAATGCACTGAAATATCGCCGAGTGCTCGGAATCAATCGGGAGTAAATCCACTTTATTCTTTTTTGCTTTGGAAACAACAAGCTCCCCTGCCGCAACCAGCACTTCTTTGGTTGCAAGACAAATTGTTTTTTTTGCCCTGATTGCCGCTAGGGTGGGAGCTATTCCTGCAAGTCCGGGTGTGGCAATAACCACCTTATCAACACCCTCAAGTGTGGCAACATTGATATTTCCCTTGTCCCCAAAATTAATTTTTGATGATTTTCCCAAAAGTTTTTTTGCGTCCTCTTCACTCTTAACAGAAACGGCTTTTGGCTTAAACTTTTTTATCTGCTGCTTCAAAAGAACGGTATTTGAACCCGCCGAAAGCCCCAAAACTTTGAGCTTCCCAGAATGAGCGCTTACAACCTCAAGTGTCTGAGTTCCTATCGATCCCGTTGAGCCTAAAACGGAAATATTCATTTTAGAGTCCATAGTCTATCATAAGCCTCAACTAATATAAAATTGAGCCCAAACTTGCATTAACCCCAAAACAAAGATAGACTATCGAATCCAAATGACAGAAAGAAAAACAAAAACAGAAGAAACATTAGGCCAATCGGGCGCAGTTGCTCTCTTTGATGTTGACCAAACACTCATAAGCGGATATACCGTTTTCCCTTTTGTAGACATGTTAGTTGATCAGGGTGTTGTTGATAGAAGTATTTCTCAAGCTTTAAAGGAAGACCGTCAAAGTCATAAAAATGAAACAATTACTTATCAAGAGTTCGCAGATAATGTTGTAACTCATTATTGTCAAGGCTTAGAAGGCAAATCCCAAAAAGATGTTGAAGCTATAGGAAAGATGTTCCTTGCATACATAGAATCAGAAATGCTTTGCGGATTTTCTTCTGATCTAGCAAAAATGATGAACGAGCATGCCCAAACTATCGCAATTTCAGGCTCACCGGTTGAAGTTTTGCAGCCACTCGCAGACCACCTGCAGATATCCGAAGTACGTGGCTTGGAAGCAGAAGTTTCAAACGGCTATTACACAGGAAAGGTCAAAACAAATATGGCAGTACGAGAAGAAAAGGAAAAGCAGATAGCAAGTCTAAAAGCATCAGGTTTTGTAGCCAAGACGTCTTTTGCATTTGGAGACAGTGACAGTGATATTCCAATTTTAGAAGCAGTAGATAACCCTTTTGCGGTTAACCCAAATCAAGCTCTAAGAGAAATAGCAGAAAAAAGAGGCTGGGAAATTGTAAACTCTGAAAATATTCTATCTATTGTAAGAGCAAGACTAGTAAAAGTTAGATCTAATCAACAATAGAAAATTCCACCAAGTCTTCCTTGTCTTTTTTCCAGTCAACTTTAACATTTTCTACTTTGGCAAAAGGCGGGCCTTTTTTGCACCATTTGATAAATTGATCGACCTTTTCTCTTGTCCCCTGCGTTAATGCCTCAACTGCCCCGTCATCACGATTCTTGACCCAACCAACTATTCCCAGCTCCCCAGCTTTAATCTTGGCAGACCTTCTAAAGAAAACTCCCTGTACTTTCCCGAAAACACAAACACGCGCTTTTACCTGCTCTTCCATGAATGCTTTTCCAAATCAACATGAATCTTGTCAATAAACTTTACACCCTCATTTTCCAGTCTCCTTCGCTGCTCAACCATCCCGTCGAATGCCCCACTGCGTCGAGTTAAACTCGACTTCGAGGGGGCTCGGCGTCCGAAGCTCCAAAGCGAAGGACCGCCAAAATTTGGGGCAAGCCTTCCTGTCCTATCAACAACCCTATGGCACGGAACTCTTGGGTCATTATTCATATGTAAAGCATTACCAACAGCTCGAGCAAAAAGCATTTTACCCTGAGCACTTGCGAAGGGCCACCCAACTTCTCTTGCCCCTCTTGGTTTACCCAACAATAGTGCCACCTGCCCATAAGTGGCAACTTTCCCCTTTGGGATATTTTTGACTACTTCGAATACTTTCTCCCTAAAATTATTCTTTTTCATTCGCATAAATTAGCTTCAAATTAGGATTAATTCGTGATTAGTTGAAACGGTTCATTGTGGCATTAATCCCCTCATCCAAATAAGCACTAACTGCCTCAATACAATTGTTTATAATCTTCCCCAACTCTTTTTGCTCCAAGTCGCTAAATTTCTCAAGAACATAATCAGCAATATCAAGCGTTTTAATAGACGGTTTACCGTCCGTAGCTTCATGCGAAGGACGGCCTACACCTACCCTCAACCTTCCAAATTCCACGCCAAAACATTCAATGACAGAATCTATTCCGTGGTGTCCTGCAGAAAGTCCGTTGAAAGCCAGCCGTATTTTGCCAAAAGGTAAATCAACATCATCGTAAACAATCAAGATATCACTGCTTTCCACCTTAAAGTAATCTGCAACTTTCTTTACCGCTTCGCCGGACCTGTTCATGAACGCTGACGGTTTCACTAGAAGAAATTCGTCGCTTTTTGCAAAGTAACAAGACCAATCCTGGCTAAATCGCCACGAAAGTCCTCTTGCTCTTGCAAAACTGTCAACAACCACAAACCCCAAATTATGCCTGGTCTCCCGATATTTTTGCCCGGGATTACCAAGGCCAGCAATAAGTCTCATAAAGTAAACACAGGCTACCTGACCCTCTTTTCCGCAAACTCACCCACCAGCGGCCATTTCATAACTTGTCCCTGGTACGCCTTGATCATTGAAACTACCCAAATCACAAAGACCAATATTGCCAGAAGCGGGCCTAAAACAGTGCCTATAAGTGCCAGTATTCCCCCCCAAAAAATGATATTAATTAAAATGTTCAAAATATAATAACCAGCGGAAATAATAAGGGACTGAAGCGCGTGGAATCGAATAAACTTATCATCTTTCTCCACTAATAAAATTACAATCGAAAGAAATATTGCAAAAACAGGAAAATACGAAAGCGCCGCCACTAAATTGCGGTTAGTATCAACTCTAGCCATTATTCACCCCCCTTCATAATAGTTTAAATTAAACTTAATTGAGACGATTCTTCTTTCTTTTTTTCACTCACATTACTTTCTTCAGACAACTCCAAATCATCACTCAAAGCTTTTTTTATAATTTGAAAATCCCCTTTAATTGCCGCAAGAATTGCCGTGCTCCTTAAAGCCGCCGCCGGGTGATACATCGGGACAACTACCTGCTTTCTACCGTTCCAATTGACCCTATAAACCTTACCATGAACGGCAGAAATCTTGGTATCTGGCAAAAACTTAGCCATCGAAAAGCGGCCTAATGTCACAATTATCCTCGGGTTAATAATTTTAATCTCGCGGTCAACGTACGAAGCAAAAGCGGCGATTTCATCCGGTTCCGGATCCCTGTTTGCCGGAGGCCTAAACCGTACGACGTTTGAAATATAAACTTCATTGCGGGAAAACCCAATACTCTCAATCAACTGGTCCAAGAGCTTTCCTGCTTGGCCCACAAAAGGTCTGCCTTCACGGTCTTCATAATACCCTGGCGCTTCCCCTAAAAAATAAATTTGTGCCTCAGGATTTCCTTCACCAAAAACTAACTGAGTAGCACCTGTTCGAAGCGGAAGCAACTTATCTGCTTCCATCTGTTTTTTTAAATCATTTAAAAGTTCCTGTTTTGACACAAACCAATTTTACCACCCCAAAAAAGTCCCAAATCAAACACTTGCCAAGCTATCTCCAAAAGCCAAATCATCTAAAATACCCAAGAGAATTAAAAAAACTGCGTTTGTCCAGCCAAATCCCGGTTGCGTAGGATACCTATCTGGAACCCCAATACGCCCGCTTACCACATCATATTTTTCCCACAAACTCCCAGTTTCTTTGAAGACTTTCACGTTGCAAGATAGCCATTTTGCAATAACCCTCAGCGCCAAATGGTCGTATCCATAATTTAAAAGCCCCTCAACCACCCTCAACTGCATAGGTGCCCAGCCATTTGGATAGTCCCACTGAAAATTTTCAACAAACTTCACCGACTGCACCACCCCGTATTTTTTTTGCAAAGTCTTTTCAACTACCTTTAATACACCCTCAGCCTGCTTTTTACTGGCAATACCCACAGAAAGCGGGAAGACACCGGCAACCGTAATTAAATGGCTCCTCCTTTTGCCAACCCAGTCATAATCGAAAAAATACCCAACTTTCTCATCCCACATCAGCCGATTTATAACTTTTACTCTCTTACTCTTCAACTCTTTGTATCTCTCACTCTTTTTAGAATTTCCCAAAATTTCATACGCTTTTCCCAAATCTTCCTCATATTTATAAAGCAGACAGTTTAAATCCACCGGCAGAATATCCAAGCACTTCCCCATAAATCTAGCTGACATATCCCAACCGCTTTCCGCCTCCGCCAAAACATTCAAAGCATTCAAATCGTAATATCTGGAAAGTCCACAGTAGACGCGGCGGAAATTGCGAAGGTGGATTTTCCCCATCCAAACATCTTGATACTCCTCCTCAACCAACTTAATGGCATCGCTAAACCACTTTTTATTCCGACTGAGGATCAGAGAATCACGGTCCTCAGGCCGTGAGTATCTATCTTTTGTCTTTTCAAAAACCAAAAAAACCATCGAAGACAAAACCGGCGGCTGAGATCGGGATAAAAAATAATAACGCGAAGCATTAGGAATAATCCCAAAACGCTTAACCAGATACAAAAGGTTGTCTACCATCCCGATTGCCAGCTTTGAATATTTCGGGTGGTTAATTAAAGCCCTTACAATCGGATAACTATCCCAGTAATATTGTTCCTGGAAAACATCACCGCCTGCAGGAACAATATATGGGTTTGGAAGGCCGATTAAACTACGCAAATCCAGCTTATGCTCGCGGATCAGTTTCGGCCAATAATCTTCAATATATTTTATAACGGAATTTAAATCTTTCTCGCTAACCCGAATTTGCTTGGCAACTTTGGCAATATCCATAAATTATTCCCCTCCGACATTACCTATCTATAATTTATGTCCTGAGCGACTTGTCCTGAGCAATGTCGAAGGAAGTCGAAGGGCTACAAATAAATTCTAACAGAAGTATTTTCCCGAAGCATCAAGTGGTTAAATTAAACAGAGAAGAACCGCTGCTTTACTTCTTTCGGCAGCTCACGAGAAGCAAGGTTAAAAAACTTAGACGCGTGTAAGATTTCCAGGGATACAGGTTCTTTATTGCGATCCATTTCCAGAATTGCCCCATTCTCGGTTTCCACAGAATCATCAACTGCTTTCTCAGAAAACCTTAAGACCAAAATATCGTCATTTTTGTAATATTTAATCTTCATAAATATCTTCCTTTCTTGGCAACATGAAAGGTAATCACTTTCAGTTTCCCCTCGATTATATCATAGACAACCCTTAGATCGTGCCTGTCGCTTAACTTATTAACAACAGCCATCTCTCCGGATTTTGTCTTCTTAGACTTGGATAAATTTGCAACCGATTTCAGAATTAAAGCTTTGTTTACTCCCAAAGACTTAATATCTCTGCGCCTTAACTTATCTTCCGCATGTTTTGTATAAACTATCTTCACAATAAAATTGTAGCAGAAAACTTCCTCGAAGCATCAAGAGGCTAGATTTGAGGGTTAGAACTGAACAAATCTGGTCTTTTTTGCCTCAGGATGTTAAAAATAAGAACTGGATTGATTATAACGACCATAGAATTATTTGGATTTAAACCTCTAAGGTCTCGATCCCTAACAAGGGTTGCAAGGTTAGGAACAGCTCCTTTTCTCCAAATTTTTACTCCCACGCCATAAAGATAGGATCTATAAATATTAAAACCCCAGTCCAAAAAAGGCTTTATATCAACTTTTTCAATTTGGTCATAGGTAATCACCTGTTTTAAAAACGTGCCTTCTAAAATAATCTCCTTGTCGGTCATAGTTAATGTCGAGGCTGGCAATTGTATAAATAAAAAACGAAGACAACCTGCAGATGAAACTACTTTCTTTTGCAAAAGAATTCCAGGTTGGGCGTTGTTAGTAATCGCAGCGGATTTATCCACAATTTTATAATAGCTTATTTTCTCTTGTACTGATTTGCAAACAGCTTTTTTATCTCCTCAACAGTGGTTGCATCCTCCGCACGTTTGTCGGCCTCACGGAATTTGACTAAACGAGGGAACCGCAACGCGTAACCTACTCCACTAACCTCTCCTGCCGTATGGATTGGCGATTTTGTAATTTCGTCCGCGTAAATTTCCAAAACTTCTTTCGGTTCTACCCAGTAACTCGGCTCGATTTTAGATTTAACTCTTGCCGGTTTTTTGTCTAGCCTTAACTTTTTGCCGATCTCATGGACCTTTCTAAACTCCTCGTCAGTCAGTCCTGTTCCAACCCTACTAATCGTTTCAAAAACATCTTCTTTATCGTTATAAATTCCCACCAAAAGTCCCCCAACACCAAAATCCGTTCGCTTACCTTTACCGCTGTAAATCCCCAACAGCACACAATCCACCGTATCCGCCAAATCCCCACTACTGGCCCTTTTAAACTTAATCCAATGGAACCCCCGCCCGCCTGCCTTATAAGGCGCATCCAATTTCTTGATCATCAAACCCTCAAGACCGTCGGAAATTGCTTCACTAAAAAATTCCTGGATTTCTTTGGCAGTCGAAATAACCCTTTGCTCTGCTATCCTAATAACCTGATTATTTTTTGACACAACCCTCTCCAGTAATTTCCTACGCTCCACCTCGGTCTTGGTAGTTATATCCTCCCCATCCAAATACAAAATATCAAAGGCAAAACAGACCAAAGGCAATGCTTTTGCGGTCTCTTCAATCTTATATTTTCGCCTACGCTTTGTAGTTTCCTGAAAAGGCAAAAACTCCTCCGTCAGCGGGTTATATGCAATTGCCTCCCCTTCCATAATCACACTCTTTGCTTTCACCTCTTTCAAAACTCCTTCTGCCAAATCCGGAAAAGAATGTGTCATGTCTTCTAGGTTTCGCGAGAAAATCATGACTTCGCGGGTGGCACGATTGGAAGGGCTCACGACAGCGCGCAGATCAACATTTTCCGTCTGGTCACCTTTCGATTTCCTTCCTGATCGAGCACTGGCGGGAGGGAAAATCGTGACAGGATCCGCAATACCACGTCGATCCAAATGAATCTGCACCCTAAATCCGTCAAACTTTGGCTCCGCCGCAAATTTATTGCCCATTCGCTTAACAACTTCATCCGCATTGGGCATCCGTTCGGCGAGCGCCGGCCGAACCGGTTTTCCGACAATTAATTTGATCGTGGATAATCCTTTTTCCCCGTGCCTAAAAAATTCCTCAGCAACGTAGCCTAGATCACTTGTTTTGTTATATGCATCCTCTAAAATTGGCCTCAGTTTTTTATCACCCGTTTTAGCAATAGAAAGCGCGTCCATAACCGTCGGATCCCCGATTCCAAGCCTTAAAGTTCCAAGTGGAATATTTACAATATGTTTAACCGAAATAGAATCCAAATCTTTTAAAATTTGGGCAAGCGTCGATATCTTCTTTTCTACAGATCCTTCCCCGCCCAAATCCGCAATCTTTCGCAGTTCACCAAACACATCATCAACAGATAAATTCGCAGAAGCTTTATGGCTTTTTGCCAATTCTTGAGCTGCCAAACCGATATTTCCTAAATGCCGGTAGGATTTAATTACCTCATCCTTAGATTTCCCATAAGCCTTCGCAATTGCCTGCGCAACCATAGATTCAGCCATTCCAAGCTCAACCGGCATGTAAAACGGCGCCACTCTTCCCTGAATCAAATAACAAATCTTGCCAATTTCCGCTCTGTCCGATTCACCGAATAATTTGGACAAAATATCCACTAGCTCCAAGCGCTTTGCAGTCGCTTCTAATTTTTCGTAATACTCTGCTAATTTACTAAATTTCATATTGCTTTAAAGTTACAAAGAAACAAAGAGCCAAACGAGACAAAGTAGTCATACCTTATTCCTTAATGATTTTATAAAAGAATTTAGTATGAAGCCTATTTCACAACGGTTTTCTTCTAATTTCTCGTATTCTTCGTTAGAAAAATAATTTAGATCAAGTGCGATTTCCAAACAAGCCTCTGTCTCGGCTAAAAATGCCTGTGCAATATCTAAAAATCTTAAAAAATCCTTGGTTGATCTTCTCCTGTAACCCTCAACTATATTTAATACAATAGATACAGTTGCTCTCCTAATCTGCCCTTTTAAACCAAACTCTTCTGCCTTTGGAAATCCATCAGTTGCGGCGTAGATTGCAGATACAAATAATTTAGCTTTTTGCCAAATGATCAACTTATGATAACCTTTATCAGACTTATCTCTAAACCTCTGGCTCTTTTGGCTCTTTGCAATCTCTGTCACTTTAGTACGTACACGGCTCCTTTCGTTGAACCTTTTTTCTTAACCAGTTTTTTCTTTTGCAAATCTTTAAGGTCGCGCAAGATTGTGTCGTCGGAAAAATCGCGCAAAATTGTCCTCCATTGTCTGTTATTAACCGACCCATTTGCCTCAATAAACTCCACAAGCTTAACCTGCCTTTCGGAAAGCGCAATCTGCCCTGTCCTGCCTTTCAATCGTGAATCCAGAGATAACTTTTGAACCCGCTGTTTTACCCTTTCCAACTCCTCCGCCACACCCTCGCAAAAATACTCCAGCCAACCGGTTAAATCCCGGTCGGATAAATTATCAACTTTTTGATTAGAGACGCTTTGCAAGGTTTCGTAATACCTTTTGGCATTTCGGTCAAAATACTCCTCGATCGAGAAAAACTTTTTAATGTCATACCCTTCACGAAATAAAACCAACGTTGCAAAAGCACGAGATGTCCTGCCGTTTCCATCCACAAAAGGATGGATAAATGCCAGAACATAATGGGTAATCCCGGCTTTTATAACAGGATGCACATCTCCTGCCTCCTTACTGCTTAACCAACCTAAAAATTCACTGACCAAATTACTTACTTTGACGGCTTCCGGCGGTTTGAAGCTAATTTCACCGGTTTTACTGTTTTTAACAACAACCTGCGTTTGTCTGTAATGACCTGCCCGATCATTCGATAAAACCTTATCAACAGTCAACCGGTGGATCTCCAGCAAATCCTTTTCGCCAATTTCGCGCTTTCCTTTTCGGTCTATATAATTTAAAACATTTCGGTAGTTTAAAACCTCCTGAATATCGCGGTCCCGCGCGGATATTTCCTCTCCTTCCAAAACTGCAACCACCTCCCCCGTATCCAAACCGTTTCCCTCAATATGTGTTCCGTGATGGACAGTACGAATTATCGCCTCTTGCCTAAATTTAGCCTCATA
>CAYTEJ010000037.1:0-2482 GCA_964436835.1 uncultured Gammaproteobacteria bacterium
AAAATTGGCAAACTCAAAGCCGAAGTAAAACCTGCGGAAAACAGCCACACAAACGGCAACGGCCACACTAATATCCAGAACCTTTCGGCTATCTTTGTCTTTGAGCCCGGCAAAACAAAGGTTATTAACCTTTTAAATCTCGCTTCCCCGTCGATTCTGGCAACTCTAAACTGCGGGGACAAAGTAATTATCACCGCCAAAAAGCATTCAATAACCATTGCAAACGAGGATGGAACTTATCTTGGTGCCCTACCGGACGACCTGTCATTCAAATTAATTGCTCTTATCACGGGTGGCAATAAATATGAAGTATATGTCAAATACGCAACAACTAAAAGTCTGACAATCTTTATCCGCGAAACCGAAAGGTCGCTGAAATACATTAATCAACCTTCGTTTGCAGAAATCCACACTGGAGAAAAAGCTGTCGCCTTCGCTTGAAAAAGCCGTTATTGCCTCTTTAAATCAGCAATCGAAATTTCACCGCTTAGCTTCTGTTGCACCTGATCTACTTTGGGCTTGGCAACAATAACCTCTGATTTGTCTTCATTTGGACTTTTAGTAGCCACCCGGGATTTAAGTTCCGCCAGCTGGGCCCTTAACATTTCCACCTTTGCTCGGTCTGCATCACTTATATTACCGGCAGCCTGGTATTTACCCTCTTCCCAAGGAAATAGCGGCCTATTGATAGCAGGCTTAACGTTGGAAACGGCCGTATCTTGCTTATCTAAAACCCCGCTTGCCCCGAGCCCCACCTGCCCCAAGACAACCTCCTTTTTGGCCTTTGGTCCCCTTGAAGAAGCATGAGTGCTTTCAGCCTCGTCCTGCTTTGCCTCATTAACTAACTTGCTTTGCTCACGAATAAGGGAAACAAGCGCAATTAAAAAAGAAGCAACTAAAACAGAAATCCCGAGAATCACAAAAATCATTTAAAATACTTGTTTGCAAAATCACGGCCGAGAACAATAGTAATTCCATTATCACCACCGCTACCGTTATTTTGCGCCTCTGTTATATCACAGCCGAACATCTTTGCCAAATAAGAAGGTGTATATGCACTCTTTTTTTCTGTAATGATTTGTGACTTATCGCTGGTTTTATCCCCTTTTTTTTCGCTAACTACATTTCCGCCGACAGCTTTTACGAAATCCGAAGCAACAGTTGCCGCGTATTGGTTACCCGACTCATTCAATATACTAATATTCTGGCCTTCCTTTTCAATATTAATATTTTCCAGAAAATCACGTATCTTTCTATTTAATGAAATTGTATCTGCCCCTAGCACTTTATGTCCGTTACCGATAACTACCTCCTCGCTTAAATGTGATAAATCAATGACATCTGCACTTTCTACACTAAGCCCTTTTATTTGCCACCACAACCTAAAAGCATCATAACGAGTAATATTAGTGTTCTTAACAAAACCGGGGTTCCCACGTGTCATAACTACAAATGGTGTAGCAAGCGACGCGAAATCCTTAAACATTTTCTGGGCTGTTTTATTGTCAAGATTTTCTTGTCTATTAAAAGTAATGTAATTTGTAATCGGTGCCCCAAACGAAAGGGACATAACTTTCGCAATTTCAAAACCGTTCTCTCCAGATACCGTCCCGCCTATTTGCGCAATGGGTGTCTTTGGATTACCGGTTACAAAGTACATCTTTGGGTCAAGCGCCAAAAAAATAATTCTCTTGGGTTCTCTCTGGTATACAAAAACGCTAGGAGGTGTTGTATCAAGGGCAACTACAAAAGAAGATTTACTGTCCCACTTTAACTTGGGCTCAAGAGCAGTATTCGGCAAAGAAATACTTTTTACGAGACCAGCTAAAATTGTAAAAACCAAAACGACGATAATTAAAACCGCAAAAACGGTTTTTGTCTTGTTCCCTGATTCATGTTTTTTATGAACTGTATATCGGGTCATGACTAACGACAAAACTAGCTGCCCGATTATGCTTTTTTAAAAAGCAAAGAAGTTACTTTCCCTTTTTTCGTCCAATAATTTCAACTTGAGGCACAAAGTTAACCCGCCCAATGTGGGTGGCTTTTTTCTCAAGTACCTCTTTTTTCTGCTTCTTTTTCTCGCCTTTATAAAACCCGCCGAAAGAACCCATTTATACAACCTCTAAACTATTCTAACAAGGTTTAGCAAGTCAAACAATAGCCACAGAAAAGTTAAAAGATTTTATGGGCGACCAAATCCTCGAAGTGCTTACTTTTTTCCTTCTTGATCACCGCAAGGTGATCCCAATTTTCCGCAAGAATCCTAGCAACATGTTTTCCTCCGACGGTTTCCGGCACCACCACGAAATCCGCTCCCATTTCATACAACCTTATTGCGTCGTGAATCCAATACGAAGTACCAATAATCGGCCCCTTAAAATTCTTGGCTCGTGCAAATGCAATTATATGATGGCTGTCACCAATATCGGGATACGTGATTATCAAAACTCGCACACGACCAAGTTGCAATTCCTCTACA
>CAYTEJ010000037.1:2492-9521 GCA_964436835.1 uncultured Gammaproteobacteria bacterium
GCCGAAAACAGCATCAACGCCGCCCGCCCTTAATGAATTAACAATCTTCCGGTTAAAATCAACAACTACTATTTGGTCCTTGTCAGAAATTTTTGTCTTTAAAAAATGCAAAATGTCCCAACCCATCTGCTCTCCCCCGACCAAAACTACATGATCCTTCAAATTTTCCTTCTGGACAACATATGGATCGTGTTGCTTTTCCGGTAATACCTTCGATAAATATTTTTCAACATATTTATAAATTGTTTCTCCGTACAATATTAAGTACGAAGACAGGGTTATCGTCACAACACCTACAGCCCCGATTATTGCAACCTCATTTTTGCCGACAAACCCTAAACCAGCCGAAACACTCATTAAAATTAGCGAAAACTCCGATATCTGGACCATTGAAATCGAAGTCAAAAACGATGTACGGTTACGGAATTTTAATGTAAGCATTATCGCAAACACAATTAAAGATTTACCGATAAGGACAAAGGAGCACAATATTAAAATTGTCCACATGGAATTTACTATAGAATTTAATGGCATTGATACTCCAAGAAGAATAAAAAATATGACTAGAAAAAAATCACGGAGTGGCTTGATTCTTCCGGATATTTGGGTACGGTACGGCGAGGATGCTATAGCAACACCGGCCATAAAAGCACCAATGGCAACAGAAAAGCCAATGCTTTCCGCAAATGCAGCCACTAAAAACGCCCAGGCAATTGCGGTTACAAATAATAGCTCTGCTGATTCCGATGCCCTTTTTAAAACTAACTCCAAGCCGTATTTTGTCGAAATAGCTGTCAAAGCCACAAGAGCACAACCTTTAAGCAAAATTAAAAAGATCGAATAAAAACTGGGGCTTTGGCCATTGGAAAAACCTGCTAAAAACATTAAAACCAAAATCGCCACAAAATCCTGAACCAATAAAAGACCAATGCTTATCTTCCCGTGTAGTGACTGGAGGTCATTTTTTTCCGCCAGCAACTTAATAATAATTACAGTTGAAGAAAAAGTGATGGCAATCGCCATCACTAATGCGGTCAAAGTCGAAAACCCAAATGCACTAATAAGAATAAAGCCGACTATAGTCGTAAATAGTATTTGGCCAATCCCGCCATAAATTGCAACTTTTCCCACATATTTTAAATCTTCCAGCTTAAGTTCAATCCCCACTAAAAACAACAGGAACGCAATACCAATATTAGAAAGTAGAGCAATCATTGATTGGTCAACATCACCCAAAATCCCAGTCAGTGAAATCAAAATACCGGTGACAATGTATGCAAGGATCAAGGGTTGCCTAAAAAGCCTGGCAAATATCCCAAGAAGCGCTGAGACGGCAAGAGTTATTGCAAAAAGTAAAAACAAATGAGGCATAGGCAGTTTATATAATTATAGCTGTTATTGCTACAAAGATAGGATTACACGTTTAAGGTCGTTTGGCAAGTCCGATTTAAAATCAAAGTATTTTTTAGATTTTGGGCCACTAAAACAAAGTCTTGCAGAATGCAAAAAAAGCCGCGGACACCAAAGCAAATCAAACTTTATTAATTTAGACGGTGCATAAATTAGGTCACTGACTACCGGGTGTCCGATACTTTTTAAATGCACCCTAATCTGGTGGGTCCTACCGGTTTTAGGCTTAAGTTTCAACTGGCTGTAAAATAACGCGTTTGTTTTTAGGTAATTTATCCTCGGCCGACTTAAAGATACACCGGCTGCATTCAGTATAGAATCAATCCAATTTTTATCTTTTTGAAACCGGTTTACAACACTAAACCCCGTTGACGCTTTTCGCCCGTCATGAACAATCCCAAATTTTCCAAATTTCCCTACCCTGCCCAAATTCCCGGATATAACGCCGGCCTCTTCAATTACCTTTCCGTGGACCAAAGCTATATATTCTTTTTCAACCCGGCGTTCTTTGAATTCACTCTGGAGAAATTCAAAACATTTTTGGGTTTTTGCGATAGCCAAAAGTCCTGAAGTTTCGCGGTCCAAGCGATGCACTATCCCCGCCCTATCACCAATTCCTAAATCGCCCAGATCCAATTTAAAATATTTTGACAACTGGTCCTGAAGCGTTTCTTCTTTTGCTGTTTGGGACTTGTTAACAATAAGCCCCGACGGTTTATCAACAACTAAAAAATCATCATTTTCAAAAATTACGTTCATCCGACTCCTCCGGATTGCTTTTTCTTGAATCAAAAATCGTATAAAAAATCAGTAACAGTCCAAGTGAAATTAAAACATCTGCCAGGTTAAAGCTGGGGAAAACGGCGATTGCGATAAAATCACGAACACACCCCCAAAACATCCTGTCCGCTAAATTGGCAAGATCGCCGGCAAAAACAAGAAAAAAACCCAGCTTAAGTTTATTTTCTTTGGCTTGCCACAAAAGAAAAAAGACAAGGGCCAAAGCTATAAAAGACGCAATTTTGCCCGCACTTTCCTCGCCAAAACCAAAAGCAATGCCCGGGTTGCAGGAAACAGTAAGATACTTTTGGGCAATAAGCTTAGAGGCCCAATCCACGGAGATAATCGCCAAAGTTAAGAGGATTAAAATTTTTGTATTTAAAAAATTGTGAAGCCTATTTTGAAGATTCAATTTCACTCTCGCATTTCAGACAATAAACCGCTTGTGGTTTGACTTCAAGCCTCAAAGCATCAATTGGTTTCTTGCATCTCTCGCAATAGCCGTATGTTCCCTTCTTAATCTTTTTTAGTGCCGACTCTATTTCTTTAAGTCCACTTTTAAGCCTTTCTTCCAAAACAACCGTAGTTTCATGACCCGACAAAACAGCCGCGTCGGTACCCGGCTCTACAATAAGGGACCTGTCTTCGGTAACAAATGGGTCTTCCTTCTTTAACCTGCCGATCTTTGAAAGGATCAACTGTCTCTGCTTCTCTACCTTACTTTTAATTTTCTTTAAATCAATCATTTTCCCACTCCGAAAGCGTGAACAAAGTCTCCAAGTCCACCAATAACTTCGCGGCCTACTAATTTTACTAAAAAGTAGAGTGCTTTTACCAGCAAGTACGGTGAAAGCACAATATACTTTGCAAGGTTATTGGCTTCCCCTACACTGAAAAGCACCCTCTTTGTCTTAAATAGTGACAACAAGACCAATGCAAAAAAAGCTCTAATATCTTCCTTGATTTTTCTTTTTGCCAAAATGTACCAAACAGGTATAACAAAAATTAAAATTACCAGATTCACAACCAAACCGTAAGCAGTTGCTATTACCAATTTGGCCTCGGGAAAAAGCAAGTGATTCAAGAGCCCAAAACCGGCAACGCAAAGCAGAGAAAAACATGCAAAAAAACCTTTATGCCTCTTTCTCTTCTCCAACCTCTTTAAAATCCAAAATGCTACAAAAAAGCAAAAAGCAAGAATTAAATTTTGGGAATACAAGGGAAATCCCTTGTTTAAAATAGAGGAAAAAAGATAAGTGATTACAAAATACAAGCTTACTGAAAAAATAATGGGCGCGGCCGCCAAATCGGCAACAAACCAGAAATTTTCCCTGCGGTTCTTTAAATAAAACCAAACGGCAATTGCTCCGCCCAAAAAAGCAAAATAGTAATCAAAACCCAAAAAAGCGTTAAAGAAAAAAAGCCTGACCAGAGACCATTTGTAAAAATCATACCTGACTAAAAAATCTCCGATTCTGCCGAGTGCCAAAGCACCAAGACCAAAAAGCAAAACGACATCAAAAATATCTTGGGAATCCACTAACTCATATCGGCTTGCCCTCCAGAAAAGGAATATCGCAAACAAAAATGAAACAAATATTGCAAGAGGAGCTAGAAAAAGCTCCACAATTTTTACAAAAAAGAGCATGCCCATAAGCAGCTAATTATATTCGAAAATATCAACTGCCATCAAGATGTGAAGCCCCTATTTTCCTTTGATCACACCCACAAAATATGCTATTATTAAGCCGTAGTACCGCTTGGCCATAGCCTGCAGTCCGCAAATTTATTATGACCGCTACTTCACACGCTTTAATTGGGGCTAGTTTGGCCGTAAAGATCACAAATCCCATAATCGGTATACCCCTTGCAATTGCTTCCCATTTTGCAGCCGACCTGGTTCCCCATTGGGATGCAGGCACAAACCATAGGCAAAAATCCGCGCTCAGATTAAAAATCGAAGCGACGCTTGATGTGCTTCTAGGTTTTGCCCTCGTATTGCTTCTGTTCCGCACCCAAGCCCTGGCAAATCCGGTTTATATGTTCTCTATGATAATAGCAGCACAACTACCGGATTGGCTTGAAGCTCCCAGCTGGATGTTCAACTTTAAAGTCCCGCCTTTTTCGTGGATGGATTGGATCGGCCATAAGCTCCAATCCAGGATGCAGCTCCCATGGGGTTTAGTTACACAAATTGTTACTGTAGGCTTTATCGTAATGTTTGCTCTCGGTGGTCCCGGCCATTCACTGGCAAGTATATTTAGACTTTCCTAATTACTTCGCCCTCTCTACGTACTCCCCGCTTCTTGTATCAACCCTGATTACCTCACCGTTTTTCATAAAAAGTGGAACCTTTACAACCAAACCGTTCTCTAAAACTGCATCTTTATAGGAAGCACCAACCGTATTGCCACGCGCAGCTCCGCCGGTTTGCACGATTTTGTAGTCAACAATTTTAGGAATCTCCACATAAAGTGGCCTTTCTTCTACGGAAAACAGGGTAATTTCCATGCCTTCTTTCAAAAACTTGGAAATATCGGCAACAAGCTTCCTGTCCAACGAAAACTGGTCGTAAGTTTCCATATCCATTAAGTGAAGCCGGTCGTCCGTATATAAATATTGGACTTTTTTCCTGGCGACACTGACGTCTTGCACACGCGCTCCGGTCTGGAAAGACTTTTCGGTATTGGCACCGCTTTCCAAATTTTGCACTTTCACTTTAACGGTCCCAGACCCGCGAGCAACTTTTATGTGCTCGTAGGAAAGTACCAATAAATACTGGTTATTTTCTGCAAAAACAGTGCCTGCCCTTAACTCGGTAACTGAAATCATAAGAAGAACATATCGAGAGTAACAAAGGTATCAGGAGTATCAAAAGCTAGAACATTTGATACATTTGACTCATTTGCTACTTTTGGCCCCTTTCGTAAATCGTTTTACCCTAATCAAGCCCGAAGCAGGAATAATACTAACACCCTTTTTCTCAAGTTCATCTAAAAATAAATTGGCACCGATAGAATCGGCTGCCATATGCCCGACATCAATTGCGTTGATATGTGCTTTCCTAAGCTCCTGGACAGATTCCTCGGGAATATGCATTTCTACTAGTGTCCCAACACCGGCATTAGCAAGCTCCATATAAAGCTCTTTTGAAGGGTTAGTTCCACCCGTAAAAGAAACAACAATTTTGCCGGTTCTGGCTTTCTCACTTCCGGAAACGATGCTAGGACCGGATTTATCCATCATTGCCACATCAAATTCGGGAATTTCACGAATAGCATCAACGATATCTCCTACATTTTCAAATTCCTTGCCTTTCAAAAACTTTCGCATAAACGCATCACCAATGTTGTCCCAAACTGTGTGAAGCGTCATCAAAGGAACTTCCAAAAATCGGGCCGCGTCCAGAGTCTGTGCATTATTTCTTGGCCCAAATCTCCTTTTTACATACCCCATCGTATCTTCCAAAAGCGCATATGCGACATTTTCCGAAACACCGCTTTGGGCAAAAGTGTCGACCTGTATATCCATGACTTCATGCAAGGAGGCAAGCGCATGACTTGTTGGGTGATGACCGATTAGTAAATCTATTCCCGCACCTTTCTGGTTCAACCTATCAACTAAGAGTACCTCAGTCCCATCGGCATCAATACCAGCCATTAATTTTTTGACCTGTTTTTTGGGATCACCAAAAAGGATTCTGGTATCCGAGTACGGATTTTCCAAAGTTTCCGGGTCAAAATACTTCTTTTTTTTCTCCGTTAGGCTCTTATAATCTTTTTTTCTGCGCTCTAAAACACGTTCTACCTTGACCCTGCCGCGCGGATCGGCATCCATACCCATTTTCAGGGCCAATTGATAAATTTCCTGGATAGTCACGTTAGGAGAAATGATATAACAAGTGGGAAAATCTATCAAGCTCTGCGAAGCACAAGTACTACTCCATTCAGCATTGAGGATGCAATTTGCTCTCCATCTCCCGGTTTGTAGACATCAATTACAGACTGAAAACCTCTTTTGGACATCGCACCACCTTCATTGATTTCCTGACCATTAACAGAAAGATTAACAGGCCCCCCATCCGCAGAAGCACTTAACCTGACATCTCCCTGGCCATACGTCATCTGTTTAGAAATTCTATATCTTGCTGCAATATGTGGATTAAAACCCTTTAAGTAATCACTCTTCTCTACCGCCTCACAAAAAGCCCGGACATGATCCGGATTCACATTAACAACTATTTCCCTTGAAGCCATTTGTGTAGAATTAACCTTCCGGAAATCATATAATATACAAGCTTTAGTTTGCAATAACCGTATGGGATGCCTAAAAGTAGCAGAAAGAACGTTCTGCTTTACAAAAGCGGCAAACGCATAAGGCCAGGTGATGGAACGGTAGACATGCGAGTCTCAAAAACTCGTGAAGGCAACTTCGTGAGAGTTCGAATCTCTCCCTGGCCACTTATTGAGGTTCGACATTATGAAGCGCTAATGTAACAACGATTACAGTAGCAAGCGGAATAATGTGCGGATCCGCCAAAGCGAATCGCAATTCCCACCTTCGGCACACAAAACTCTTACCTTAAAATCCTTCCTGTGCCATAATAAATATATGGAAAATTCAATTTCCCCCGATTTGGTACCTCAAATTCCCGGTGCAACAGCCTCCAACCCTTTCCCGAAAATGACTAAAGAAGAAAAAATCCATTTCGTCATAAAAGGCAAGCGCAAATTCCCGAAAAAAACCTTTTTTGTAATCTTGCTTTTGGTATTGGCAGCAGTTGCAGTAACTTATATTGTCTACTACAACCAACAAACTCAGTTCTCAAACGTCAACGAC
>CAYTEJ010000038.1:0-9283 GCA_964436835.1 uncultured Gammaproteobacteria bacterium
ATACAAACTCCAACCAAAGCAAAAGGTAAATGTAACTGCCCAGGGACATGTCGAAGTCTTTAGTAGGCCATACAGGAAAATATATAAAACTCTAACTCAGGAGCAAAAAAACCAATATATGCAGCCTCAAAGTTATTGGGAAACAGATAACGGCTTCATCAAAGACAAAGCAAACGAACTTAAATCACCTCAGAAAATTTATGATTTTGTGTCAAGTTACCTGACATACAGCAATAGTCGTTTGAACCAACCGGAAATCGAAAGAAAAGGGGCAGCTGCTGCAATCCAAAACCCTACAGACTCCGTGTGTATGGAATTTACAGACCTGTTTATTGCAATAGCAAGAGCAGCCAAAATTCCGGCAAGAGAAGTAGAAGGTTATGCATATACGCAAAACGAAAGACTGAGGCCTCTTTCACTTACGTTAAATAGCGGTGATATTTTGCATGCATGGCCCGAATACTGGGATGATAATTTGGGTTGGGTTCAGGTAGATCCAACATGGGGTGCAACATCGGGCGGGCGGGACTATTTCAGCAAGAATGACATCAACCACATCACATTCGCACAAAGAGGGCAATCTTCAACTAGCCCACTCCCCGCAGGCGCTTTTAAGGATAGCAGCAAAGCAGGACAAAAAAGCGTTTTTGTCACTTTTGCCCAGGATCTGCCCGCACCAACATCAACTGCACAAATACAAATTTCTGCTCCCCAAAACATATACTCTGGGATACCAATAACGTTAACTGCAAACTTGAAAAACGTAGGTTCAACATCAATAATTGGACAAAAACTACTACTCGCTTCGCAAATGCTAAATATTTCATCCGAAAACCCAATCACAGTTCCCATTCTGCCCCCATTTGCAAACCGGGACTTAAAATATAATGTCGAAGCAAAAAAGGCACTCAGAAAAACCCCTGATAACCTTGTGGTTAGCTTCGCAGATACACAAGTATCAAGGCCAATAATAGTCAAACCGTTTTTCGAAATAGCCCTCAGTGTTCCCTTCTTAATAGGCTTACCGGTTTTGGTAGTGCTAATTTACTTCGGTCTGCAATTTTACTATAAGCATCATAGAAAACACCGATAAAAGTCTTCGTTCTTATAATTTGTTAAAATTCACCAAATGAAATCATTAGCAAGTACTATAAAGCAATTACCAAACAGTCCGGGAATTTACCAATTTTATGACGATAAAGGAGAGCTAATATATGTTGGGAAGTCAGTGTCGCTTAAAAAGAGGGTCGCTTCATATTTTACGACTAAAAACTTAGGCCCAAAAACGAACATGCTTGTAAAAAAAATTAAATCTGTAAAAACGATAAAGGTTTTTTCGGAATTTGAAGCTTTACTATTAGAATCGGAGCTTATAAGAACCAACAAGCCGTTTTTTAACATAATTGCCAAAGACGACAAAAGCCCAATCTATATAAAAATATCCAACGACGCAATCCCTCTGATTACTTTAAGCCGCAAAGTATCACCCAAAAGGGGCGTATTTATAAAAGGACCTTTTCCTTCAACAAAAGTAACAAAAGAAATCCTTAAAATGACAAGAAGGATATTTCCTTATTGCCAACATAATAACCCCAAAAAACCGTGTCTTTTTGTACACCTTGGTTTGTGTCCATATCCTAAGCAAAGCGAGGATGCAAAAAAACAGTATAAAAGCATAATTAAAAAGATTAAGAAATTACTATCGGGAGATATCAAAAAGCTTATAAAAGAACTGGCCGGTGAAATGCATCATGCATCACAAAAACAAGAATACGAACAAGCGCAAACTATAAAGCGGCAAATACAAAACTTAGAATTTTTAACAACTGTTTTCCGCACGCCTCGCGAGTTTTTAGAAAGGCCGACACTAGTCGACGACCTGGCACATGCAAGGCTTAAAGACTTAAAAGACAAATTATCCCTTGAAAATTTACCCAAAAGGATTGAATGTTACGACATTTCAAATCTGCAAGGTAAGCAAGCAACAGGTTCAATGGTAGTATTTAAAAACGGACAGCCTGAAAAGGCGCAATATAGAAGGTTTATGATAAGATTTTCCCAAAAACCTAATGATTATTTAATGCTAAAAGAGGTTCTGACACGTCGCTTCAACAATAATTGGCCAATCCCCGATTTAATAATAATAGACGGCGGTAAAGGTCAACTAAATGCTGTAACCCCGATTGTTAATAAGGTAAACGCCAACATACAAATCGTGTCGCTCGCAAAACGTTTGGAAGAAATCTATGCGCCCTCAAAAATTCTACCTATTTCTTTGCACAAAGAAAGTCCGGCAAGGCAACTTGCGCAGGCAATAAGAGACGAAGCACATCGCTTCGCTATTACTTACCATAAACATTTAAGGTCAAAACAATTTTTAAAAAGCTAAAGGCTCTTGAAAAGCAAGCTCCAAAATGCCAAAATCAAGAGTATTAAATCTGTCCTATGCGCCATTATATAAAATCTCTATTAATAACAATCGCGTCCTTTTACACAACTGCAAACTTTATTCCGACAATAACGGCAGGCGATAACCCCAAAAATTTGCCCCTGGTAATTGCAGGCCTATGGTTTATTACGCTGGCAATTAACCCAATATTTTCGCTCGCATTTCTGCCCATCAACATCCTTACTTTTGGTTTGATCTCGGCGGTATTAAATATTGCATTCTTATTTGCACTAATAAATTTTTTACCTGGTTTCCATATTGCAGCTTTCACATTCCCGGGAGCTGATATTAACGGAGTCATTTTACCTGCGGTATCTTTAAATCAAATAACTACTATAATCATGATCGCGCTAATAATCACCGTTTTACAGAAATTATTGCACTTGATATTTGAATAATCATAAATCGCTCGACAGAATGGCCATTTTAAGTTAATATACGCAAATTATGTTAAGGGATTTCTTTAAGCACTATTTCGAAATACCTGAAGAAAAAAAAACAGTAACTTGTTTGGGTGGTGGCGTAGGCACAGCCCAAATATTAAAGGGTTTAAGGAACTTAAACACAGACCTCACTGCAATTGTGTCAATGGCAGACGATGGTGGGTCTGCTGGAAGGCTAAGGAGGGCCTTTGCTGTACCACCACCCGGGGACATCATAAACTGTCTCGCAGCGCTCTCAGACGAGGAATCGGTAATTCGTGATCTATTTCTTTACCGTTTCGAAGGCAAACGCCAAGGGAAAGACACTGATTTAGGTGGGCAGAAACTTGGTAACTTAATATTTGTTGCTTTAACACACATCTACAAAGGAAACACCAACAGGGCACTAGAGGAACTCTCAAGAATTATTTCCTCAACAGGGAGAGTTTTGCCGGCAACAACGGGGGATGTAAACATATGGGCAAAAACAAAAGAAGGCAAAAAAATATACGGGGAGAAAAATATTGACCTCGGAAACTATAACGGTAGCCGTACGTTAATAGAAGTTCATCTCGACCCGCAATCACCAAAGGCATATAAGCCCTCCATTGACGCAATTTTGAAAAGTAACACTATAATAGGTGGCCCCGGCGACCTCTTTAGCACAGTTTTGCCGGTTTTGATTGTTCCCCAGATAAAAAAAGCCATCCAGTCAACAAGCGCTCAAAAAATATTTATTATAAACATTGCAAATAAACCTTTTGAAACTTCAGGCTTTAGTGTTTCTGACTATCTTACATCCCTTAAAAACAACCTTGGAGAAGATATTTTTGATACAATACTTGTCAATACAAACTATAAACCAAAAATTCCAACAACTCTAAATTACAGGTATGTTAAATATGATAAAGAAAAAACAAGCAGCTTCAATCAAAGGATAATCGAGGGGGATTTTGTAAATGAATCGTTCCCTCTTTATCATGATGACCAAAAGGTTGCTAACGCAATTCAACAACTGATCAAATGAAAACTGCACTGCTAATATTACAGATGGCAATCGCATCAAGCCTCATTGTTTTAATATTGATGCAGTCAAAGGGCGCAGGCCTCGGCTCTGTATTTGGCGGGTCCGGTGGCGTTTACAGGTCAAGGCGAGGGGTAGAAAAATTATTTGTGTACATAACGATCATCTTGGTCTTTTTGTTTTTTCTCGTTTCCGTCCTTCAGATACTGATATAAAACAAATGTCGTTTGTCTCTGTTCGCACAAGACGCTTAAAATTCTGGTGGCACCTTACATTGGCGTATTTTAAAAGATATCAACTTAGGGTACTTGTGGGGTTAGTTGTCGCAACAGTATTAATATTTGGATCGCTGAAAATATTCCCATCACTTTACCAGGGGAACACAATCAAAATAGGCTATATTGGAACTTATAACCTTGAAACCATACCAACAGAGGTTCTCTCTTTAGCTACCCAATCACTTGTAACGGAAGGCCCCGACGGTAAACCCATACCTTCACTCGCATCACATTGGACTATTTCAGACAACGAGAAAACATATGTTATCTTCTTAAAAGATAACCTTTCCTGGCACGATTCCACCCCGGTCAATTCCAAAGACATATCAATTGCCATTTCAAACGTACAGATAAACGCACTAAACAATAAGGCTATAGAATTTCGTCTCCCAAACCCCATATCTTCTTTTTTGCAGGCCTTGGACAAACCTGTCTTTAAGGCAAATACCTTCTATGGAACCGGCGAATTTAGGATTGTAGGCATAGATCAGGTGGATGCTGTCATAAAAAGAATACGGTTGCACCCCAAAGACCCTTCACTCCCAAAGGTCGAAATTAAATTTTATCCGACCCAACAGCAGGCAATAAGCGCCCTCAAGATGGGGGATGTCAAGGTTCTCAAAGTTGCAAATGCGAAGACCTTCCAGTCATGGCAAAACGTTAATGTCAAACAAGAAACCGACAAAAGTTCAGTCGTTACAATATTCTATAAAACCGATGACCAATACCTATCTTCTCGTGACCTAAGGCAGGCTTTAAGTTATGCGATAAACAAAGATAATTTTGACGGCGAAATGGCATCAAGCCCAATATCTTCTGCCAGTTGGGCGTATAACCAGCAGGTCAAAAGGTACGATTACAGTACTGCCAAGGCAAAAGAACTGCTGTCCAGAACAAATGCTAAAGAGTCAACCGTTACACTCTCAGTCATGCCCGGTCTAAGCGACATTGCAAAACAGGTCAAAGAAAATTGGGAAGCAATTGGGATAAAAGTTAAACTAAAAGATGAAAAAAGTATACCCACAAGTTTTGAAGCTCTTCTTGCAGTTAACCACCTTTCACCGGATCCGGATCAATATTCATTGTGGCACTCAACCCAAAAGAAAACTAACATTACAAATTACGTTAATGTAAAAATAGATAAACTTCTGGAAGATGCGAGGTCTACCCAGGATGAAAGTCAAAGGGAAAGTTTATATAGCGATTTCCAAAAGTTTTTGGTTGAAGATGCTCCGGCTACCTTTCTGTATCATCCGTACACGTATCAGGTAATATACAAAAACGTCCAGCCCCAATATAACAAACTCCCAATTTCAAAATAAACCTGGGTTTACCCTGAATGTAATGAAGGGTGGCTGAGGGGACTCGAACCCCCGACATCCGGCTCCACAAGCCAGCGCTCTAACCAACTGAGCTACAGCCACCAAATTTAATGCACCAACTCTTCTCTTACCTCTCTACCAGATCCTGATTTAAAATATTTCTCTAATTCTCTTGCTTTTCCCTGGACTTACATTCTTGAGCGAAAATTAATTTGAATGGTCCTCTACCTAAAGTTGATCTTGTAGATTTTGTGCCCCTGTTATGTTCACTCAATCTACGCTCAATATTGTTCGTAATGCCGGTATAAAATTTATTATCCTTTTCGCTTAAAAGAATATATACAAAATACATTAATATTATACCAACTGACCTGCCTGCCGGCAGGCAGGGCTACAGCCACCAAACATAGCAAATTATACCAAATAAAAGCGGTGTTTGATTTAACCTCGAAAATGAATGTATTATTCTAAGAGTGCTAAAAGATTCTCAAAAAATAATTTACATAAGAATACTCATCATTTCATCGCTTGCGCTAGCCTGCTTTATGTTTCTTCATAATATCTTAAACGGATATTCAGCCTTTTGGTTTGATCCTGCGAGGGATTTTATTCTTGCTTTAAACAACCTTGAGAAGCTATCTCTCATAGGGTCACCAACTGGTATCCCAAGCTTATTCTATGGCCCTTATTGGATCTGGCTTTTGAGCTTAGGGATGACAATAACAAAAGATCCGGCCTTAATAATAATTCTGCTCCAAGTCATTCCCTACTTTGTAATCTTTCCATTTTTGATGTTTAAGTTCAAGACAAATTTTTCAAGGGCAATCATACTTTCACTCCTCTGGCTTTTTTACCTTTCATCGGGAAACTATATAGTGCAGATTTGGAACGTTAATTATGCCCCAATTATTTTTTTGGCAATCACGTATCTGGTAATTACACCCAAAAGCAAAAAAACGATAACATCAAAACTAATATACTTATTCACAATTGCAGCACTAAGCGCACTACTTGTAAATTTCCATTTTTCGTTTGGTTTTGCAATTGCCTTGTCGACAGCACTTTTTGTAGGGATAAACGAGTTGATAAACATTGCAAACCAAAATTCCAAAATAAAATCAAAAATCATCCAGCTCATGCAAATATCTACAGCTTATATCCTTGGGCTTCTAGTTATCGAAGCTCCGTTTATTGCCTTCGAGGCAAGACACAACTTTCTCCAAACAAAAGCTATTATAAGAACCCTGACTGAGGCCTTTTTATACCATAGCGCAGTAGTTGGACAAACTGGTTTGAAAAAAAACGAAATTTTAAATCAAATAATTTTTGGGAAACCCGCCCACGTCTTAGGTATTAACATAATCACCCTTGAGGTAATCTACGCACTAATTGCCATCTCGATGATTTATATATTGATAAAGCAAAGGAGAATAAGCATAAAAATTCCCAAAACCCTTGGGTTGTACCTTCTTACATCAATTATTGCCCTGACAGTTGTTTATACGGGCTCGAAAAACCCGATTTTTGACTATCACTTCGCCGGCTACGAAATAATCATTTTACTTATAGTCGCCATTGTTGCAAAAAACAGCAAAACCCTAAAATTAGCACTTTTTCTATGGGTGTCCATAAGTGTAGCTTTTCAGATAATTTCATTTTTCAAAAACTATAACTACGTTCAATATAAGGGAACACCGTTATGGGTCAAACAAGCAATTGTCAAAAGCATTTACGAGGATGCAAAAAATCTCACATTCAAGGTTTATGCTTATTCACCCGCCATTTACACGTACGATTACGACTATCTTTTTTTATGGCTTGGGACAGACTACTATAAAAATCTACCGCAACAAAACGGCACAAATAACCTAGTTACATATTTAATTATCCCCGATACATCCAAGGGCATTTATTACGACTTCATAAATTACAAAACGCCAAACACTATTTATAATTCCCAGAAAATTTGGTTGATGATAGACGGTACAACAATTATAAAAAGGCAGCCTAAAACAAATTAAAACTTTCATGTTTAAGAATTTATACAAAACAACGAAAAATAAGGTTAAAAAAGCAAACCCTTATACAAAATTAATAATATGTATATTAACCCTTGGCTTAATGTTGAGATTGGTAGGCGGGGTTAATTCGATATTATTTACTTATGACCAGACGAGGGATGCGATATATTCAATCGGAATTTTACATGGCCAATTTAAAATTGTAGGCCCTCCAAGCGACGTACCCGGCCTATTCCACGGGCCATTGTTTTATTACATAATTGGACCTGCTTATTTCTTAGCCGAAGGCTATCCAAATCTCGTGTATTTGGAAATGATACTCATCAACATTCTCTCGGCAATTCCAATATTTATACTAGTAAAAAAACTTTTCAAAAATGATCAGGCAGCTACAATATCAGTGCTTCTTTTTTCTGTATCTTTTGAAGTTGTCAGTTACGCAAGGTGGATTTCAAATCCCGCACTGGCAATTCCCGCATTTGCAATTGTCTACCTTGGGCTATGGATGGTCATAAACAAAGAAAAATATGGATGGATACTGCTGGCAGCAGGTACAGGTGTTGCCATACAGTCGGAAGTATTTTTAATATATTTAATCCCATTTTTGGCTCTGTGTTTATTTATATACAAAGTAAAATATCAACCACGCTCACTTATTATCATATCCGCATTATTATTCGTCCTATTGATAACTTCCTATGCCGTTGCCGAACTAAAATTTCACTTTCAAGGAACGACAGGACTAAAATCTTTTTTATTTTCGTCATTAAAAGACAATAGCTTTAACTTGGCAAATGTTACTAATTACTACACAAGATTGTCTTCACTTTTTTCGACTAATCTTGTTTTTAGTTCAAAAATCGTTTCCATGAACGTGTCACTTGCAATTTTTCTGATAGCAGCCTTTTCAATCTTTAAAAATAAATACAGAAAACCGCTACTTTTTGTTTATTTAATATTTTTCTCAAGCCTATCCGTATTTCTAATATCCACATTTAATGCTCATTTTGTTACTGTTGGGGCAACAATTCCGTTTATAATTTTAACTAGCTATGCAATCTGGCGCCTCACTTTAACAAACAAAATCATAGGTTATTTGGCAATTTTTATACTAATAACGGCAAACATAGCGACAATTTTAAAGTTCAACAACAGAGGAAACATCCTCTTTCAAATTCAAGATGGCATGATATTCGGTGATGAAATCAGGGTTGTACAAAAAACTTATGAAATAGCAGGTAGCGAGAGATTCAGTATCGACGCAGTTACAAACCCCTTATTTAACCCGACATCATGGGCCTATCTATATCAAATTTACGCAAATAAAAATCATCTCACAACGCCTTTTTATCACGGAAATTCTGATCCGGCTTCAACAGGCTACAGCATCCTCGAAAGATCTGGGGAAATAACAAAAAATGAATTTACTATTATTGAACCAAACCTGCCCGAATTTTGGTTAAAGGAAATACTAAAATTTGACGATACCAGAAAACCTGCAACCTACAGCACTCAAATCGGCTTATTTAAACTAGTAGTAAGAAGTGACTAGTTAATTCTCAACAACTCAACAATTACTATGCGTTTACACTGAGACCGATTTCATCGGTCGAAGTGCGCCTGGAGGGATTCGAACCCCCAACCAATCGCTTAGAACGCGACTGCTCTGTCCGTTGAGCTACAGGCGCAAACTGGAGCGGGTGAAGGGAATCGAACCCTCGTGTCCAGTTTGGAAAACTGGTGTTCTGCCATTGAACTACACCCGCA
>CAYTEJ010000039.1:0-7866 GCA_964436835.1 uncultured Gammaproteobacteria bacterium
TAGAAACGAAAAAAGAATGCTTCAGGAGGCAGTCGATGCCCTCATCGATTCGCAAAGGGTAAAAAGCACAAGATCACAACAAGAACTACGATCTCTTTCAGACATGCTTCGCGGTAAACAGGGTAGGTTTAGGCAAAACCTTCTTGGTAAGCGTGTTGATTATTCCGGCAGATCCGTAATTGTCGTTGGGCCGGAGCTTAGCTTGGACCAGGCGGGTATTCCCAAAGAAATGGCGCTTGAAATGTTCAAGCCTTTCGTTCTTAGGGAGGTAATCACAAGGGGATATGCTCCGAATGTAAAAAGCGCCAAGCATTACCTTGAAAGAAGAAGTGGAGAAGTTTGGGATATTTTAGAAGAAATTACTAAAAATCACCCTATTCTTCTTAACCGCGCTCCAACATTGCACAGACTGGGTATTCAGGCTTTTTATCCGATATTAATTGAAGGTGATGCTCTTAGGATCCATCCATGTATTTGCGCCGGTTTCAATGCTGACTTTGATGGTGACCAAATGGCAATCCACGTTCCTCTTTCTGCAAAATCCAAAGAAGAGGCAATAAGTTTAATGATGGCAGCACGAAATCTTGTCAGACCCGCAGACGGTTCACCGATAACCTTGCCAAACAAGGAAATGGCCCTAGGCGCGTATTACTTGACCTCGATTGATCCCACCCAAGTGGAATACGAAAACATTTTTGAAAGTGAAAACGAGGTTCTAACAGCTCTAAGCACAAGGAAAATAGACGTCAGACAACCTATCACGGTTAGGTTTGAAGGAAAAATCATCAAAACTACACCCGGAAGAGTCCGGTTTAATTTGCAGCTTCCTCAAAGCATGCGTTATATAAACGAAACAATATCCGCAGGGATGATTAAGAAAATCATAAATGATGCCATCGATCAGATCTCAGAGGAGGAAGTCTCAGCTTTAATTGACAGACTCAAGGGTTTGGGATTCGAAGGTGCAACATTTTCCGGCCTTTCGGTTTCGGTATTCGACTGTGTTATCGTTTCCGACAAATCAAAAATTATTCAGAAAGCGGATAAGGAAGTCGAAACAATCGAGAAAAATTACAAAATGGGACTTATTACAAAAGAAGAACAAAAGCGGCTCTCGCAAGAAGTTTGGCTTTCGGTTACCAATGAACTTGCAGACCTAACCTGGAGGAATCTAAGTCAGGACAATGCCATAAAAATTATTTCCGATTCAGGTGGATCAAGAGCAACGGCAGAACAAATAAAGCAGCTTTCCGCAATGAGAGGTCTTGTAACCGACCCTTCTGGTCAAATTGTACCGCTTCCAATAAAATCCAATTTCCGCGAGGGTCTTTCGGTCTTTGAATACTTTACTAGCGCCCGTGGTGCCAGAAAAGGTCTGGCAGACCGTGCTATCAAAACTGCCGAATCAGGGTATCTCACCAGAAGGCTGGTTGATGTTGCCCACGATGCTATTATCAGAATCGAAGATTGCCAAACCAAGGATGGGATAGTCATTTCCAAACATGACAAGAGACAGGCACATTTTAGCCTTAGAATTATGGGACGGGTCGCAGCACTTGATGTTACTGTCCCGAAAAGCAAAAAGGTAATTGTCACAGCAGGAACCCTTATAGATGAGGCAATGGCCCAAGCGATTGACGCAGCGGGAATAGAACAAATAATTGTCCGTTCGGTCTTAACCTGTGAAGCGCGACATGGGCTTTGTATGATGTGCTACGGACGCGACTTGGTTACCAGGAAAATGGTGGCACTTGGAACACCGGTTGGAGTAATTGCCGCACAAAGTATTGGTGAGCCTGGCACGCAGCTGACTATGAGAACCTTCCATACCGGAGGAATAGTAGGTCTTGATATTACACAAGGACTGCCCCGTGTTGAAGAACTTTTTGAAGCACGTACGCCAAAATACGCAGCCCAGATTTCGGAAATCGCCGGTAAGATAAAAATCGAAGAAAACGAGGAAGGATACATAGTTAGAGTAAAAAGCACAAATCTAAAGCCTGTTGTCGAAAGGGAATATTTTATTCCGCCTACTTCGGAACTCACGGTTGCCGACGGACAGTTAATTGCCGCAGGGACACCGCTTTCAACCGGATATTTGGATACTAAGGAAATATTGGCAGTGTCAGGTTTACGCGAGGCTCAAAAGTACGTTATTTCAGGTGCCCAGGAAGTATACGAAAGCCAGGGGGTGGCTATAAATGACAAGCACTTTGAATCGATCGTCAAACAAATGAGTTCAAAAGTCAGGATCGAAACCTCCGGGGACACCGTTCTTTTGCCAGGTGAATTAATAGACAGAAACAGGTTTCAAGAGGAAAATTCCAAAGTTCTAGCCGAAGGTGGTGAACCGGCAACAGCCCAGGTTGTTATCTTGGGGATAACCAGAGCCGCTCTCTACACCGAAAGCTTCTTGTCCGCAGCTTCCTTCCAGGAAACAACGCGAATTCTAACTGACGCGGCTATTGAAGGCAAAGTGGACAAGCTGTTAGGTCTCAAGGAAAATGTAATCATTGGTCGTCTAATTCCAACTAGCCCCGAAAGGGCCAAAGTTCAGTAACTGGCCAAATACCACTCGACACAAAAAGTGACTACTGATATAATATCCAAACGAATTTGAAAGGTATTTATGCCAACCATAAATCAACTAATTAGAAAAGGACGAAGCACAAAACCCAAAAGGGTGAGGGCCACTGCTCTGCGTCGTGCCTTTAATTCTAAATTCAACCGCTTCGTTTCATATCCGTCGAGCCAAAAACGCGGTGTTTGCACTATCGTAAAGACCATGACACCCAAAAAGCCAAATTCGGCGCTTAGAAAAGTTGCCCGCGTTCGTCTTTCTAATAAACACGAGGTAACTGCCTATATTCCGGGCATCGGACATGAGTTGGCAGAGCATTCAATAGTCCTAGTTCGGGGCGGCAGAGTTAAAGATTTGCCCGGCGTTAAATATCACATAATTCGTGGTAAATATGACACCACAGGAGTGGTAAACAGAAAACAGGGACGTTCACAATATGGAACCAAAAAGTCAGGAGCAGTTTCGGGTGTCCAAGCCGCAGCATCGGTAGGTGCCGGCGCGGTTTCTCAAAGTTAGGTTATCAATATGCCAAGAACAGGTAAAATCGAAAAAAGACAAATTCCACCGGATCCGATATACCAAAATCCTTTGGTTTCCAGGTTTATAAATAAAGTAATGGCAAGTGGTAAAAAATCCTTGGCGCAAAAAATTGTTTATGAAGCATTTAATAACATAAAAAACCAAGGCCAGGATCCTCTTAAAACATTTGAAAAAGCCCTGGAAAATGTTATGCCCAAAATGGAAGTAAGACCCAGGCGTGTTGGTGGAGCCTCGTATATGGTACCGATGGAAGTCAGGGGTCCGAGACGTCAGTCACTTGCCCTTTCCTGGATTGTCGCGGCAGCAAGATCAAGAGCAGCATCATCCATACCCCAAAAGCCCAAAAACAAACCGCTTATGATTACCAAGCTTACCGACGAAATTTTAAAAGCAGCAGAAAATACGGGTAGTGCAGTCACCAAGAAGGAGGAAATGCACAGGATGGCGGAGGCTAATAAAGCATTCGCTCATTTTAGGTGGTGAGAAGTGGTAGATTATAATAATCCTTTGTGATATGATTCCCGCTTAAGTTTTCAACCTATTGAAATTAGAGATGTTTTTCTGTTCAATATAATTTATTGATTTTTATGGCAATATCAAAAGCGCAAAAATTAAAGCAACTAAAGACAAAACTTCAAGAGCTTGAAGAGGTCAAACTCAAACAGGCTTTGGCAAAGTATGGAGAGGCGTATCAGGAGTCCAGTTCGGCATGGCAGGAAAATGCTGCTTGGGAGTTGGCCGACGAGGAAGTCTCCGTTCTTCGTGCAATGGTCGCGGAAATAAAAGGTGAAATCAAAAGCATGGAACACCAGATTGAAGCCGGTAAGCCAAAACAATAATCACATAAACAATAATGCCCCAGACACAAAATAGACTCTATCCACTCGATAGGATCAGAAATATTGGCATAATCGCCCATATAGACGCCGGCAAAACTACAACTACCGAGCGGATCCTTTTTTATACCGGCAAATCATATAAGCTTGGCAACATCGACGAAGGTACAACTGTAACCGACTGGATGGAGCAGGAAAAAGAACGGGGCATAACTATCGTTTCCGCGGCCGTTACCACTTTCTGGACTCCGAAATCTGGCCCGATGAAAGACACAGAAAGCAGAATTAACATAATTGATACTCCCGGCCACGTAGATTTCACGGCCGAAGTCGAAAGGTCGCTGCGTGTTTTAGACGGAGGTGTCACCGTTCTGGATGCCGAAGAGGGTGTCCAGTCACAATCCGAAACAGTTTGGCGTCAGGCGGACAAATACAAAGTTCCCAGAATTTGTTTCATTAATAAAATGGACAAACTTGGTGCGGATTATTTTGCAACTTTAAAATCAATCCGCCAGCGTTTAGGCGCTCCCGCCGTTCCGTATAACATTCCAATTGGCAAGGAAAATGATTTTAAAGGGGTGGTTGACCTCTTGAGCCAGAAGGCATTCATTTGGGAAGTAGATCCCAAAGGTTTAGGTAAAGAATTTAAGGAAATAGAAATTCCGCAGGAGCTAAAAGAAGATGCCCAAAAGTACAGGGCCGAACTTGTTGAAAAAATTGCAGAAACTGACGATACCCTAACGGAAAAATTTCTAAAAGGTGAATCGATTTCCGAAGAAGACCTCAAAAAAGCACTAAGACGTGCAGTTATCGACTACAAAATTGTACCTGTCCTTGCCGGTTCTTCTCTCAGGAACAAAGGTGTCCAACCGCTCTTGGATGCAGTTGTTGAATACCTCCCTTCACCACAAGATATCCAGTCGGTAGAAGGCACGAATCCAAAAACAGAAGAAAAAGAGGTCAGAAAATTGGTGCCGGAAGATGCTTTTTGCGGCCTTGCTTTCAAAGTCCAGATTGATCCCCATGTCGGAAAACTCACTTATGTCAGGGTCTATTCCGGCATTCTAAAATCCGGAACTTCGGTTTTGAACACCGCAAAACACGACCGTGAACGAATAGGCAGGATCCTTCTGATGCATGCCAACACCCGCGAGGAAGTTACAGAAGCTTATGCCGGTGAAATAGTCGCAATAGTTGGTCTTAAAAGCACGGGAACAGGGGACACACTTTGCGACGAAAACCGTCCTATTGTTTTGGAGTCAATTTCTTTCCCGGATCCGGTCATTTCTCTTGCAATTGAACCACAAACCAAAGCAGACCAGGAAAAACTTGGTTATGCACTGGGAAGACTTTCTGAGGAAGACCCGACTTTTAAGATCAAAGGTGATCCGGAAACCGGCCAGACAATTATATCCGGCATGGGCGAACTGCACCTGGAAATTCTGGTTGACCGCATGAAACGTGAATTTAATGTCGTCGCAAATGTCGGCAGCCCGCAGGTTGCTTACAGGGAAACCATTAAACAAGAAGGCAGAGGCGAAGGCAAATACATTAGGCAATCCGGAGGCCGCGGTCAATATGGCCATTGTCTTCTTCGTGTTGAACCAAGACCTAGAGGCGAAGGCTACGAATATAAGTCCGAAATCAAAGGTGGAGCCATACCCCAGGAATATATCCCTTCAATTGAAAAAGGTGTACGCGAAAAAATGGAAATGGGAATTTTGGCCGGCTATCCGGTTGTCGACATGAAAGTTATCGTTTACGACGGATCATATCACGATGTCGATTCTTCAGATATCGCTTTTAAAATCGCAGGTTCAATGGCAGTTGAGGCAGCAGCCAAAAACGCCAACCTTGTACTTCTTGAACCAATTATGAAGGTAGAAGTAACAATCCCCGAGGAATTTATGGGTGACGTCATTGGAGACCTTTCCGCAAAACGTGCCCAAATCCACGGCTCCGACCATCACGGTAATTCCGTTATCATCACAGCCCTTGTCCCTCTTGCCGAAATGTCCGGCTACGTCACCACTCTTCGCTCCATGACCCAGGGCCGCGGCTCCGCATATATGGAGCCTTCACACTACGAAGAAGTCCCGCAAAACATCTCCGACAAAATCGTTGCCAAAGTAAAAGGTGACCGCAAGGAATCCTGAGCGAAGTCGAAGGGCGAAAAGAAAGAGTCTTAATTTTTCAAACTCCTAAATTCTTTTCCAATGATATAATCCAGACAGATGAAAGACGCTGAACAATTTTTAAGAGAAGTGAGTAAAAGAGAGGACGCTGTACTTGGAAATGGAACTTACGAATTCCCATTAGACTTAGGTGAGCCTGATGATGTTATTAAGTTAGAACCTAACAAACCCAGAGCAGCAAAAAGTGGGAAAAAGCATCATACACACGGTTTAGGATCATATTTAAGATCAGAGATAGCATACGAAGGTCAAACCCCTAGTGGAACTATCAGAACGCCGAGATGGCCTAAAGGTAAAAACAAACCAACTATAACCTAATAAATTGAAACTGCTTTTAACCTCAAACGGTCTTTGCAATAAGACAATCGTAAACGCGCTTGCCGGTTTGCTTGGCAAGCCATTTTCGAAATCCTCAATCGCTTTCATTCCGACTGCTGCCAATGTCGTGCCGGGAGATAAGAATTGGGTGATAAACGATCTGACCAATTGCCGAAAAGCCGGTTTTGAAACAGTCGATATTGTAGATATCTCAGCCCTTACTAAAGATGAGTGGCAACCAAGGCTGGAAGCCGCGGATGTTTTGCTTTTTGGCGGAGGCAACACTTTCTATTTAATGCACTGTATTGAAAAATCCGGTTTAGATAAACTACTTCCCAAATACCTGAAAACCAAAGTTTATGTTGGAATCAGCGCCGGAAGTATGGTAACAGGCAAATATATCCGCCTTTCCGATTCAAAAAAACTTTATTATCCGGATATCGAGGGATATCAAGACGATACGGGTTTAAATTTAGTCGATTTTTCCTTTCGCCCGCATCTCAACAGCCCAATTTTTCCGAATGTAAATAAAGAGGTTTTAGGAAAAATAACCAAAAGTTTTCCGGAAACCATATATGCCCTCGACGACGAATCGGCGATTATAGTAAATAACAACAAAGTTGAAGTGGTGACGGAAGGCAATTGGTTGAAGTTTAATTAAATAAAAACTGATCAATTAAGTGACTGTTCTAAACTGTTGACAACGGCAGGCTAAATGGCTAAAATTATCCAAGGTAAAACAAACCTTAGAAATAAGGGTTTGGTTTTGTCTAGTTTTTTTATTGATCTTAAATTAAATTTGAGGTCCCCAAATTGTCAAAGAATTGTCAAAGACAATTAGGGGTGTAAATATGGCAACAGGAAAATACGAAAGAAACAAACCACACGTAAATATCGGAACCATCGGTCACGTTGACCATGGTAAAACAACGCTAACTGCGGCAATTACCTCAGTTCTTGCCAAAAAGGGTTTAGCAGAAGCAAAAGCATTTGACCAGATTGACAACGCCCCCGAAGAAAAGCAACGCGGAATCACCATCAACATCACCCACGTTGAATACGAAACCGAAAAACGCCACTATGCCCACATCGATGCTCCGGGGCACGCAGACTACATTAAGAACATGATCACAGGCGCCGCCCAAATGGACGGCGCAATTTTGGTAGTTTCTGCACCAGACGGTCCGATGCCTCAAACCCGAGAACATGTGCTTCTGGCGCGCCAGGTAAACGTCCCCGCAATCGTAGTTTTCATGAATAAATGCGACATGGTCCAGGATGCGGAGCTTCTGGATTTGGTTGAGCTTGAAGTCCGCGAGCTTTTGGACAAATACGAATACGACGGTAAAAATGCCACAATTATCCGAGGCAGCGCTAAAAAAGCTCTTGAAGGCGA
>CAYTEJ010000039.1:7876-9187 GCA_964436835.1 uncultured Gammaproteobacteria bacterium
TGAGGATTTAATGGCAGCAGTAGACGAAAAAATTCCAACCCCCGTCCGCGATCTCGACAAGCCATTCATTATGCCTGTTGAAGATGTTTTTTCTATTAAAGGACGCGGAACTGTTGTTACAGGCAGAGTAGAACGCGGAGTTGTTAAAGTTAACGAAGAAATCGAAATCGTCGGCATTAGGCCAACCAAAAAGACGGTTGTCACCGGTGTTGAAATGTTTAGAAAAGAGCTTGACCAGGGTCAGGCCGGCGACAATATCGGCGTTTTACTTCGAGGTGTCGAAAAAGACGATGTAGAACGTGGTCAAGTTTTGGCAAAACCAGGTACTGCAAAGCCTCACACAGAATTTGAGGCCGAGGTTTACATTTTAACCAAGGAAGAAGGCGGACGCCATACACCGTTTTTTACCGGATACCGCCCACAATTTTACATTAGGACAACCGACGTTACCGGCGAAGCCACATTACCGGAAGGCGTCGAAATGGTCATGCCTGGCGACAACATAAAAATGAAGGTTAAGCTCATTGTCCCCGTAGCACTCGAAGAAGGCCTTAGGTTTGCCATCCGCGAAGGTGGCCACACCGTAGGCGCTGGAGTAGTTTCCAAAGTAGTTGCCTAAAAAAGAAGTAAGAACCCGCCAGAAGCGGGTTTTTAAATTTATTATGATTACCGTTCGAGTTTATCGAGAACTTCCAACTACATAATATTTGCTTCCCAGGCACAAACTTTGGTACAATTTGTCACCTGCTCAACTAGCACTTTAAAAGGAAAGTTATGCCAAAAGGAAGAATCAGAGTAAAACTTAAAGCATACGACGCGCGAGTAATCGATGCGGCTTGTCGTGACATCATAAACAGCGCCCTTTCAACAGGAGCCAAGATATCCGGGCCAATCCCCTTGCCGACTAAGTTTGAAAAATTTACGGTTCTAACTAGTCCACACACAGACAAAGACGCCCGCGAACAGTTTGAAATGCGAACGCACAAAAGGCTGATAGATATAATTGAGCCCACGAATAAAACAATCGATTCGCTTACACACCTAGATCTTCCGGCAGGAGTAAACATCGAACTAAAGATGTAGATTTTGTTCAGATTCTTAACTCAAAATAAAAATTGGGATAGTAATTTGCACAAAATCGGGATGGGAGGTAAAGGTTAAAATTAAATAAATAGGTAACCTTAACAATTTAAGAAATTGTTAACGGTGGGACACCTGAAAACATCTAAGGAGTCCTGCTTTTTTGCTGCCTTTAAATAATTATGTTAAATACAATGCTCGGAACAAAACAGAATATGTCCGTAAGGTTTA
>CAYTEJ010000040.1:0-5047 GCA_964436835.1 uncultured Gammaproteobacteria bacterium
TAAACGTAAGATTATTGGCAAATGATAACAAAAATTTAGCCTGGAGTCAATTTATAATAGATAAAATCAAATGTAGCTTATATTCAACAGTTTCCGTAAACATGTGTTAAATTAACCACGATGTTTTTAATATCAGATGACTACTGGCAAATACAAAAGACCAAAGAAAAAGGATTGGGTGTTTTTGCCAAAAAAAATATAAAGGCCGGGACCATAATAGGCGATTATCTTGGAAAGGTGATAAAAACCGCAGAATATGACCTCGACAAAGACAAAGATGGTCTTTACCTGATGTACCTCACAGACGAAGCCTCTATTTATCCAAATCTTAAAAAACCCGGGCCACATCTCTTAAATCATTCGTGCTCGCCAAACTGCTGGATTTATACATACCGTGGCCATACACTGTTTTTTGCACTAAGAAAAATTAATCCGGACGAAGAACTCACAATCTCCTACTTGCTTAGTCCAAAAGATGAAACTTGCAAAAACTGCCCGCACGACTGTAAATGCGACAGCAAACCTTGCACCGGCACCATGCATCTGGCGCAAGACAAGTATGAAAAATGGCAAACATTTCAGAACAAACAAAAGAAAAAAACCAAAACACCAAAACCTATCTTTGGTAAAAACCTCACAAAACTCTCCTCATATCCCAAAGCAATCCCCAACAATCCAATCTACGCTCAGATTTTCAAACTATAAATTTACCGGAGTAATTAGTTTATAGAAATGCCAGCCTGATTATTTTTTCTATGTTTTTTTCCCTACCCCACGAGAAGGGGTAAAACAAATGTGAAAGCATAATCTTCATCATCCGCATAGAACTTATTTAAGAGAAATAATTATTGCCTCGGCAATTTCCCGCATAGACTTGCGGTGTTTCATTGAAAGTTTTTGCAAATGGGAATAGGCCTCTGGCTCCGTCAAGCCATCCTGCCTAATAAGGATTCCTTTCGCCCGGTCGACAAGTTTGCGCACCTCTAAAGCCTCCTTTAACGCTTGAGACTCCGCAACAAGCCGGGCATTTTCTAAGGCGCCGCCGACCTGCTTGGCAATAGTCGAAAGCAGCCTAATTTGCTCTTTTGAATGCTTTTTAGGCTTTTTATACTGGACATTAATAACACCAATTAATTTACCCTGAAAAGTGATCGGCAGCGATAAAAAGGCCTCATATCTGTCTTCCGGAATATCATGGAAAAATTTAAAACGTTTGTCGTCGGATCCATTATTGCTAATTTCTACCGCTTTTTTATGCTCGGCAACCCAACCGGTTATTCCTTCTCCCATTTTTAGGGAGATTTTACCTAAAAGGGCTGGGTGCGGATTTTTGGAGGCCCGAAGTATAAGTTGGGCCGATGGTTCATCATAAACATACAAAAAAATCGAATCCGCAAGTGTTTCACGGTGGACAATTTCAACAATTTCCGAAAGGACATCATCAAGATCCAAATTGTAAGCAATTGAATCCGTGATTTTATACAAAACGGACAACTCTCCAGAAACGTCCTGTTTCACGATGTGAATTCTAGCACACCTTTAGCCTTCTCTCCCATGTCCACAGCGTTATCGGTATCAGGCTGATGTGTGAAGAAGTCTAGGGTTAAATCGCGTGCAGCTCCTCCGTCAACCCCAAAAATAACCTTCACGCTTTCATAATTGGTGGGCCTCAACGTAAGCACCCATAATGCAATAAACTACCGCCCTTCCTTCTTCAAAATGCTCTCTCAGATATTCAAAAGATTCACGCTTTATGGGCTTCCCGGCCTGTGCCAATCCCAAAATTTCACCGCGAATACTGCCCTGCAAATTGTTAAGAGGTACTTTGTCTTCTGGGGTTAATTGGCCCTTAAAAGTGATAATTCCGCTCTTGCCTCTATCTCTAAAAAACTCATACATCATCTTTCGCGCCAATTCAACAGTGCCCTCTCCATCTCTAGACTCTCGGAAAGCCGCAACCAAATCCCTTCGAAATGAATCAAAACCCGCTGGAACTTCTACCCTAGTATCTTGATCAATCACGCATCACTCCCTTCATAAAACCAACAAAAAAGACGTCTATGAGACGCCTTTGTCCTTTTTGGCACGCAACTCTGTATGCCTAAACCTAATTTAGCATAGTACAACTGCTAAAATCAATGTTTCAACTTGCTTATTTTTGAATTGCCTTTTTTCTCCACCCAACAAAAAGGGGTAATATAAACGTCAGCGCGTAGTATAAATAAACATCCAGCTTGTAATACCCGTCGGCAGGTTTAAATGCTTTGACAAGAAAAAAATAATCAAAAACAATGGCAATTGCAGTCCAAACAAGCGCCAAAAGAAAATAATACCCTAAAGTTTCACCTTTAACCTTTTTAAACAACACCCAAAGCGTAAGCAAAATACCAATGGGCATAATGACCCAGCCAAGCACGGAAGGTGGCACAAACATAAAAAGGATTATGCCCAGAATATATCCAATCAGCCAAAGCAAAAAACCCCAGCCCAATGCGTCTTTAAGCAATTGCTTATTCACGACACGAGTTTACCAAACAAAAACATGTCCTTCAATATACTAGTCAAACAGGACATTTTTTTGCACCACAAGCTAGTCGAAAATTGTAAACGCCCAGAGCCTACTTGAATTAATTTAGAATTTCGAGCCAAACAGCACTCTCATCCCCGACAGTCCAACCATCATGTCCGGGAGATATAACTCCGTAATCACCTGCACCAAATTCTAGCTCTTCGCCATCATTCGTGCGGGCAGCAATTTTGCCCGAAAGCACATAAATCCTGTGGGTTTTCTCACAGCTTTCTGTGCCGGCAGTCTGCTTTAAATGTTTCGACCATTGCCAACCCGCTTCTGCAGTAACCTTCTGGATTTTTGTGTCTCCAACTGTAATCACCTCTGCCTTCATTTTTTCTCCGGGACTCATAGTTTCATCCGGGGAATCAAAGTTCTTTTTAATTAAACTTGCCATCTTTTCACCTCCTTTCTACGAAGGATCTTTATATACTATGAAAAAAAATACTTCAAGTAGTATTAGTACTGAAAATCTTGTCCATTTAGTTAATGACACTAGAAATTATTATGCTAGAATCCAGGTGCATGAAGTTAACTAACGACAGATATACGATATTAATCGGCACCAAAAATTTTACCGAACGTTACCATCGGGACAAAAAAGGCTGGTTGAAAGTATCCGCCCGTGGTAATAAATTCCGGATGACTGCAGAACAAGTCCTAAATCATCTTTTGCCGACACTTGCCGGTATCAAACCAAACCTCAAAGTAAAAGTTGAGCACAACAAAGAAGATTAGAATCTTGCATTGGAGTCATTTGTCCACAAACCCTAAAAGCTTACTATAAAACTTGATAGTCGTCTGACTCGGTAGACTTGTTGGGATCAACTGTAACTCTATAAGCACTACTCAAATCTTGACCACTGGCAGTTATTTTAGCGGATTTTTTAATAATAACTACAATTTGAAAATCTGGATCAGCAGTTCTAATCAGTTCCTGAACCTCATGGTCATGCACTGCTTCAACACCCACATAGTCAAACGCACCATCTCGTTCCCAAGACTCTGCTTCGATATAGATTGCCCCTTTCTCACCCCTTTGACTTGCACCTTTCGCAACACCCCAAAACAATTTTAGATTATCTTCTATGAATTTCTGATCTCTTATTTCTTCAGCAACTTCTTTTAATGGGTTTGAAAAGGGCTTTTCTTGTTCCATGGTAAGTGTTAATCTTTACTAACTGCTTTCTTCACAAGCTCGATGATCTTTTTCTCCTCGGCGGCGGTCAGCTTAACGAGCGCAAATGCAACCGGCCACATATTACCTTCGTCTAGTTTGGCAGTGTCACTAAAGCCGAGTGTCGCGTACCTGGTTTTGAACTTTCCGGCATATTGGAAGAAGCAGACCACCTTGTCATCCTTTGCATATGCGGGGAATCCATACCAGGTTTTCGGTGAGAGGTCCGGGGCGTTCTCCTTAATGATCTCATGTAGGCGTTTAGCAATTGTGCGATCCGGCTCCGACATCTTAGCAATCGCAGCAAGAACATCACTTTCTCCTTGAGCTTTATTCTTGTTTGACCTTGCTTCCGCTGCAAGTTCCCTTACACGAGCCGCGATCGCAGCCCGTTCCTCTTCCGAAAAAGTGGACTTCTTTGCAAACTTCTTGACCTTCTTGGTGATGTTTGTCATAACCCATTTACGGAAATAGTATATCAGAAGTTTACCCTGGCCTTAGAAGAATAAAAAATCCGAAGAAATCCGTAGAAATTGGCTCCGCGGGTAGGATTCGAACCTACGACCAATCGCTTAACAGGCGAGCGCTCTACCGCTGAGCTACCGCGGACCGTCGAACGTTCCAACCAAGTCAAACTTGGGGAATGTTAAATCAAGTGTGATTTTAACACGAAGACTCATACTCATCAATCCAATTGCGTCAGCTGATATACTATAACTTCAAAATGGCAGGCATCAAAAACAACAGGTTAATTTTCTTGACCGTTTTTCTTCTTGTCGTTGGCCTTCTTGCCCTAATTTACCTCCGCCGGCCACAAAATAAGCCGCAAACGGGGGTAACCGTACAAGAAGCTACTCAAAAGGAACAAAGGGAACCCCAGCAACCTGCCCAAAGCCGAAAGGCAGTTGAGGTTGTCGCCCAAAACCTTAAAATCCCTTGGGATCTCGTTTTTCTTCCGGATAGCGAAACGCTGATTACAGAACGTCCGGGAACACTTTTAATGCTAAAGGGCGGCCAAAAGATCCCAATTTCGGGAGTAAAACCAATCGGCGAAGGCGGCCTCCTGGGTTTGGCCCTGCACCCGGACTTTAAAAACAACCATTTTATTTACCTTTATTTAACTTCCCAAACAGGAACAGAAACTACAAACGAAGTTGACCGTTACATTCTGGATGGAAGTACATTAAAAGACCGCAAGGTGATCATCTCCGGCATGCATGGCGCAGCCAATCACGACGGTGGCCGGATTGCCTTTAGTCCCGACGGCTTCCTTTACATTACCGTTGGCGACGCGCAAAACG
>CAYTEJ010000040.1:5057-9151 GCA_964436835.1 uncultured Gammaproteobacteria bacterium
AATTCTCAAGACCAAAATTCTCTGAACGGCAAGATTTTAAGGGTAAAAGACGATGGCTCTATCCCCACTGACAACCCTTTTGGCAACGCTGTCTATTCTTATGGCCACAGAAATCCCCAAGGTTTAGCCTGGGACGACAAGAGCAGGCTTTGGGCAACCGAACACGGCCGCTCAGGCGCACTTTCCGGCCTCGATGAGTTGAACTTAATCGAAAAAGGCAAAAACTACGGCTGGCCGACTATCCAGGGCAACCAGCAAAAAGATGGCATGGTAGCCCCTGTTATTAATTCCGGCCCCACAACCACTTGGGCTCCTTCCGGCGCACTGTTTTACCGCAGTAGTATTTTCTTTACCGGCCTCCGGGGCGAATCGCTTTACCAATACGATATTGCAACCGGAACGCTAAAGGCGCACTTTACAAAAGAATTCGGAAGGTTAAGAACGGTAGTTTTGGGACCTAACAATTATTTTTACGTTTTGACCAACAACACCGACGGACGCGGCAATCCAAAACCAAACGATGACAAACTGATAAAAATAGACGCCAACACGTTTTTCTAAACTATTAACGTTTTAACTTCCGGTGTGGTTTAATACCCTTTTTTGAAGCATCGGGTATTCTCAGCTTATAAGTATCCGCCGGTATTACGCCTTGGTGTACATTAGATTCGTTTGTAGCCGTAACCACCGTTGCTCCGATTGCCGCAATATCATCGGCGGGACAAATACCAATTCCAACCACAACACTCACTAAACCCTTAACACCATTATTCCTGACAGCCCTGCCGACCCGTCGTCCTCTTTCAAAAAAATTCAAACTGTGCCGATGTCGCTCACTCATTTTGCAAATTATGTAGCTTGAGGGAAGATTTTTCAATGATCTGTTAAAATACAAACACATTCAAAAAATGAAGAAGCTTTTACCGACAATAATCATCATTCTAATTTTGGCAGTTGTGGGTTTTATCGGATGGGGCCTGATATCCAAAAAACAACCGGCGCAAACCGGAACAAGCCAAACCCAAACCGCCCTGGAATCCGGTCAATTTACCTTCGAAACACCTAAAAAAAGCGCCCATTATGAAAGCAACACTCCCGCCCACGGCACAACCCTAGCCGGTGTCCCAACCAATGTCGTTGTTGATTTCAACTTTGATCTGGCACCGCCTTCCCAAATAACAATCAAAAAGGACGGTAAAGATTATGGGGTGGGAGAAACGATTATCGATGACAACAAACTGGCCATGAGGAAAAACATGGAACCGTCATCACCCGATGGTTTATACACCGTCAGCTACAATGCCTGCTGGCCGGACGGCTCCTGCCACAACGGCAACTTTCAATTTGCCATAGACAGGTCAAAATCTGGCGAATTTGAAGACCTGACCGGCCAAAGCGAGGTAACTGTCAAACTTTCCCAAATTATGTTTGAGCCCCAAAATATCAAAATCTCCAAAGGCACCAAGGTCACTTGGGTCAACAATGACAGTGTCGATCACTACATCAACACCGATTCCCATCCGGCCCATACCTACTTCCCGGAGCAAAATTCCAAGGCACTTAAAGGGAGCAACACCTACTCTTTAACTTTTGAAACAGCCGGTATTTACCCTTATCACTGCTCCGCCCATGCCCAAACAATGACGGGTTCAATTCTGGTTGAGTAAAATCCGAAAATGACCAAATTACAAATAAACCAAAATGCCCTCCGGCCAAATCAGACTTGGCTCTGGCCAATAGTTGTCTTGATTATTGCCATTCTTCTCCTCTGGACTAAACCCTGGCAGACAAAAACAATCCAGACTGTCTCCGTCACCGCTGAAGGCAAAGCCCAGGCAATTCCATCGATTGCCAAAATAACTGCAAACATTGAATCAACAAATCCTGATTTGGACAAGGCCAGAGCCCAAAACCAGACAAAAGTGGATGCCATAATCACCAAACTAAAAACACTTGGGGTAGACGAAAAGGACATCAAAACCAACTACATTTCCGGCAACCAAAGTTATGGCACTCAAACTATGATGTACCCAATCCCGAGGCCAAACACCAATTCTTTTTCGACATCACTGGAAATCACAATCAGGAATTTACAAAATGCAGATGCCATCCTTTCCGCCTTAACCTCAAACGGTGCAACCAATATTTATGGCCCGCAACTGACCGTCGATGACACAAAACTGGAAACTGCAAAATCCCAAGCGCGCCAAAACGCCGTTGATAATGCCGCCAAAAAGGCAAGTGAGCTTGCTAGAGCCAGCGGTAGAAAAATCGGTAAAGTCGTATCCATCAAAGAACAGGGCGACTACGCTTATCCAGTACCCATGATGGCGGTAGGGTCGGCTGATTTAATCCAAAAGGAAAGCCAGATCCAGCCAGGCCAAAACGACGTTACAATAAACCTTTTAGTGGACTTCGAACTGAAATAAATTATTGATAAGTCTGTTGTTCTAACCGTATGCACTTACTATTTCCCAGAATCAATCCTTACGTATTCCCTTTGATAATTTTTGCTTTCGCAGTATTTTCAGGCTTTATTATTCACCGGGCAACTTGGTTTGCTCAAGACAAACACTTTTCGCTTCTTGCCGAAAGCTTTACGAAAAATGATCTTTTTTTAAGCCCCTACAACCTCCCCGCAGGAGACTACACCGATTACCTTGGTAAACAATATTTATTTTTTGGCCCTCTGCCTTCTGTAGTCCTGATACCGTTTGTCTATATCTGGGGACGAAATTTTCCACAAATAAATCTTTCTTTTTTCTCTTTGGCCATAACTTTTATTGCCATATTCCAACTATCAAAAAAGTTAAAATTCTCAAGCCCGGATAGCTTATGGCTCGCCAACTTTTTCGTCTTTGGAACAGTACTTTACTTTGTTGGCCTAATTGACATATCTGCTTACATACCTCAGGCAGTAGGAACAGCTTTCATGGTTCTATCACTTTTGGAATATTTCACAAAACGGCGCTTTCTCATAATCGGAATTCTAACTGCCGCGGCGGGGGCAACAAGAGTCACACTTTTTGGCATAACCCTTTTTTACTTATTTGAAATCTTCCAAAACCGCAAAAACCACGAGTTTAAAAAAGAGGCAGCTCTTCTTCTTATTCCTGTGATTTTTTCGCTTGTTTTACTTGGGGCTTATAATTTCCGGCGCTTTCATTCTCCCTTTGATACGGGCTACACAAAAAATGTCACAGTTTTGGATAAAAATTACCTCAATAACCAGTTGGGCTGGTTCAGCCCAGTTCATATTCCGGCAAATTTGTACGCGTTGCTGCTTCGAGGACCAGACCCGGTTTTAAGGGAAAAAGTAGAAATGGTCTTGAAATTTCCATACCTTAAGGCAGATGGTATGGGGTTGGCAATTTGGTATACTTCACCCCTATTTTTGTACATCCTCGCAACAAAGCGCGCTTTTTACACATACTCGGCCGTCGTTGGAATAATATTTCTGGCAATACCTTCGTTAATTTACATGGGGATTGGGACTTCCCAATATGGGTACAGATATAGTTTAGATTTTATTCCCTTGTTATTTTTAATCCTCTTGCCAGCCTTCAATAAAAAATTGCCGACGTTTGCAAAAGCCCTAATCGCAAGCGGTATAGTAATTAATTGCTTTTATATGCTTAGCATCTGGAATTCTTATCCACTACTTACTTTTTGGGAATATTTTAGGTAATAGGTTTGAACTTTTTTTATTCATAATAATCACCAAACATAACAAACTTAATACAGAAATGTACATGCCGACTTTAAAAATTTGGCTATCATAATAAAATCTCACAATATGTTTACCCGGTACCAAGGGCACAGCCCGGAAAGTATAATCCGCCCTAAGTATTTTAACTTCATCACCGTCTACTGTCGCCTTCCAGCCGGGGTAATAATTGTCCGAAAGAAACAAAAGTTTGGGCTCGGCAGAATCCGTTTTGACAACCACCTCCTGCGGCTTGTAACTGGTAATCTCGGCAGTTCCAGACCCGTATTGGGCTGATATTGACGAAGGTTCTTCTAAAACCAAAACGTTCCTAAAATCAAAGTCGGAAGATAACAATTTCTCAGGAAACAATTTTCGCCTTTCCTCA